>NZ_BAAARE010000026.1:0-53262 GCF_039532035.1 Terrabacter carboxydivorans
GGCAGTAGGTGATGTCCGCGACCCACAGCTGGTCCGGTGCCGTGGCGGTGAACGCCCGCTGCACCAGGTCCGGGCGGGTGTCCGGGCCGCTGCCGGGGATCGTCGTGCGTGGCCCCTTCGCCCGGCTGACGCCGTGCAGCCCAACGGATTTCATCAACCGGTGCGTGGTGCAGCGAGCCACCAGATGGCCCTGCCGGCGTAGCTCGGCATGAACCTTCCGGATGCCGTACACGCCGTAGTTCTCGGCGTGGATCGTCACGATCCGTGCCAGCGTCGCGACGTCGCTGACCGACCGTGCCGACGGGGCGCGGGTCTTGGCCGCGTAGTACGTGCTCGAGGCGATCTGCATGCCGGCCCCCGACAGGACCGTGCAGATCGGCTCGACCCCGAACCGGTCGCGGTGCTCGTCGATGTACTCCACGAGCACCCGAGTCGGCACTCTGGCGCTTACTTCAGCTTGCGGTCGAGCTCCGCCGCCGCGAAAAACGCGGACGCCGTCCGCAGGATCTCGTTCGCCCGGCGCAGCTCCTTGACCTCCCGCTCGAGCTCAGCGATCCGCTTCGCCTCCGCGCTCGTCACGCCCGGGCGGTGGCCCTCGTCGACCTCGGCCTGCTGAACCCAGTTGCGCAACGTGTCGGGGTTGATCCCGAGCTGGTCGCCGACCCGCTTCACCGCGCCCGCCTTGGTGTCGGGGTCACGCCGCAGATCGACGGCCATCCTGATCGCTCGCTCCCGAAGCTCCTCCGGGTACTTCCTCGGTGCTGCCATGGCTCTCATCCTTCCGTGAAATGAGAGCCTCCATCAGACCCGGAACGGGACACAGGCAGTGCAACCGCTTGTCTTCGCGGAACTCGCCCAGGCGCTTGATGTGCGCAACGGCCAGGAGAGTCATCGCCAGGGCGCCCAGCCACGGACCGGGCCGCGCGGGGTCGGCAATCGCAAAGCAGTGATGCGCGAAGCCGATGGTGACGGCGAGGGCCAACTGGCCTATCGCCCCCGCTACTCGTGCGTCGAGCACTCCACGAATGCGGCTTCAACATGTGCGTCGTGCCCGGACACCTCGTTGCCGGATGGTGCGACGTTGTCCGACGCACGGCTACTCGTTTCATCGACAGCTGGACCGGTGCCTGCGCAGGCTCTGGTTCAGGTGCCCGGGCTCGTCGTTCGCAATCGCGGCTGCCCACGCCTTCGTCGTGTGGTTCTCACAGGGGTTGCGCCGCCTGGGCACCGCCGGGCAGGAGAGGCTCAATAAGGGATTGCTCTGCTCGAAGTAGCGGTGCCCTCCACGCGCAACCAGTAGTCGGTGTCGGGTGAGGGAGGTTGGCATGCAAGAGCAGGTTCCGCGGGTCGTGATCGGCATGGACCCACACAAGCGCAGCGTCACGATTGAGTCGTGACGGCCCGAGACGGTCCTCGATCGTGACCGGTTCGACACGAGCGTCGAGGGCTACCGAGCGATGCTCGAACACGTGGCGGCGTGGCCGGAGCGGGTGTGGGCGATCGAGGGGTGCGAAGGGATCGGGCGGCACATCGCGCACCGGCTGATTGCCGACGGGCAGGTGGTCGTGGACGTGCCGGCGAAGCTGTCAGCGCGGGCCCGGGTGTTGGCGACGGGGCAGGGCCGCAAGACGGCGCGACCGCCGCGCACTCGGTTGCGCTGGTCGGCACGAGGATGGCCGGGCTGCGCCCGGTCGTGACGGATGCGCAGCTCGAGGTGTTGCCGCTGCTCGTCGACCGTCGCCGCTCGATCGGCGATGAGCACACCCGCAAGAGGAGCCAACTGCACCGAATCCTGTTGGAGATGCTGCCTGGTGGCGGGAAGAAGTACCTCTCTGCCGCGCAGGCCAAGGCCCTGCTGGCCAGAGTCCGGACCCGGGATGCGGTCGGCAAGACCCGAAAGCGGGTCGCCGCGGAGCTCGTGGCTGACCTGGAGCGGATCTAGGTCCGGAAGAAGACCGCCGGCAAGGAACTGAAGGAGCTTGTCGCGGCCACAGGAACCTCGCTGCTCGGGTTGCACGGTGTCGGCCCGTCGGGTGCGGCGCGGCTGCTCGTCGAGGTCGGGGACCTGTCCCGGTTCCGCGACCCGCAACCACTTCGCCTCCTGGACCGGGACCGCCCCGATCGACGCATCGTCTGGCGACCACGTCCGGCACCGGCTCTCTCGTGGCGGGAACTGCCAGATCAACCGGGTGCTGCACATCATGGCCACCGTCCAGCTACGCGCCCCGACCGAAAGCCGGGCCTACTTCGACCGGGAGCAGGGCAGCGTTAAGAGCTCGATGGAAGCGATTCGCTGCCTCAAACGGCGACTGTCCGACCTCGTCTTCCGCACCATGCTCGGCGGATGAGTCGCCGGAAGAGTGACGGGCCCTGGAGGGCACCGGACAACGACTCTGACTCCGGCGCGACCGACTCACAACCCCAGGCCGGCTCTTCGGACAAGCCACTTCCGGAACTCGTCACCACCCGGCGTAGAACGTCCTTGCCGACTGCATCTTGACACAGAAGAGAGCCATGTGGGTGTGTCTCCTATCCCTGCTGGCCAGGTGCGAGTCCCGCCAGCAGAATGTCGACGGTCCGGTCGAGGGCCTCTCCCCAGCGGCTGCCTCCGGGGTCGTTGCTGACCTGTTGCGTCGCCAGGCCCGTGAGCATCGCTGTCCAGATGTCGACGGCCGTCGGGTCGACGATCCCGACGGCGCGCAGCGCCTTTGACAGTTCCGCGAGCACCTCACTGGCCAGTGCGTAGGACGGGGCCGAGGGGACGAACGCCGGAATCACCCGCAGGAACAGCAACTGCAACCGTGCGGAGTCGGCAACGGCGAACTCGAAGAATATGCGCGCCCCGGCGCGCACCCGGTCCTCCTCGGGCAGTTCTGCCGTCAGCAGGGACTGGTACGCCGCACGCAGCTCACGGTAGCCCTGGGCGTACATCTCGTCGTAGAGCGCGCTCTTGCTCGCGAAGTACACGTACAGCGACGGCGCCCGCATCCCCACCTGCGCCCCCAGGTCGCGCAGCCCCCAGCCGGTGAGGCCGCGCTCGCGCGACAGCTGCCAGGCCGCGTCGACGATGACTCGCCGGGTTCGCTCGCGCCGCTGGTCACGCGTGAGAGTGGGGGGCTGCACCCTTGACACCGTACCGGTGCAGCGCCATCGTTGCCTAACAGCGTTAGGTTTAGGAGTGGGGATGACCACAAACACCAGTGGAGTCGCTCAGATCACGCCGATCGCCAAGAGCACCGACGCGGCTGAGGTCGCATTGGCTACCTACGACCAGCTACTCGTCCTGCTCCACTCACTGGACGACAAGGCGTGGCGGGCAGCCACGGAGTGCCCGGGCTGGTCGGTCGCCGACATGGTGGGGCATCTAATCGGCGCCGCCGAAGCAAACGCCTCCCTGCGACAGAACATGCGGCAGCAAGCTTGGGGCGCACGTCACCGCAGAGATCATTGCGGGAACCCGCTTGATGCGGTCAACGCACTCCAGGTCAGCGAGCACCGCTCCCTGGCCCCTGCCGAGAGAGTAAGCATGCTGTCTTCACTGGCACCGCGGGCGGTCGCCGGCCGGATGCGGCTCCCGCGGCTACTGCGTCGGGTCAGCGTCCCCATCGCTCAGTCGGGCTCGTCTGCCGGGATGCCACCCCGGCTTCGGCTTGGGCATCTCGTGGACGTCATCTACACCCGCGACGTGTGGATGCACACCCTCGACATCGCGCGCGCCACGGGCGGCGAGGTCGACCTCTCCGCACCAGTGAACGCCCGGATCGTCGCCGACGTTGTCCGGGAGTGGGCACTGCTGCATGGGCAGCCGGTAGACCTCACTCTGACCGGTCCATGCGGCGGCCGTTTCGTCAGCGGCGCCGGGGCACAGCGACTCGAGCTCGACGCCGCCCAGTTCTGCCGTGCCCTCTCCGGGCGCGCGCCCGGCCAAGGCTTACTGCGTCAACTCGTCATCTTCTAGGTGTGTTGACCTGTCGTTGAGCGGGTGGTGGACAGGGCTCGAGCCTGCCGCCGGAGGTCTCTGCTTTTACGTCCGCTATCCGGCATGTGGGTGAAAGTTCGTACGCCCGAAGGAGGCTCAGAGGCGCGGGGGATTTGAGTCGATCGCCACGGTCGCTGTTGATCATCCCCTCGCGGGTGGCTCCTCGAGGTGCGGCCGGACAGGGGACCGGAGGGTCAACTGGCGGTGGCACGAGCAGCTCTTTAGGGCGCACGTGGTACGCAAGAACCTCCGCAAAAAGTCCGCAAAAAGTCCGAGAACCGTCGCGCGCAGTCACGGTGCTCAACATCGCCAACGTGCGTTTTGGCTGGTCAGAGGCCTGGGGCACCAACGACAGCACGAACTGATCAGCCGGTGGCAATCCCCGGCGTATCGGCCGACTCATCCACTTTCAGACCTCTGAACTGCGGTTTTGTGTTTCGGCACCGCTGTTAGTCCGCAAATAGTCCGCAAAATTTCGGAGGACTCCATCGACGGCGGCCCTCGTGCGCTCGTCGTTGTCGGGCCAGAGGTGGCTGTAGGTGTCGAGGGTCTCGCTCGCGCGGGCGTGGCCCAGGCGGGCTTGGACGGTTTTGACGGACTCGCCGTGGCGAATCAGTAGCGAGGCGTAGTAGTGGCGCAGCTCGTGGAAGCGGATGGCCGGCACGCCGGCCTGCTTGAGCGCGCGGTTCCACTCCGTCCAAAAGGCTGATCGGCGCAGTGGGGCACCGACGTTGTTCGTGAAGACGAGCGCGGGGGAGGGGTAGGTACGCAAGTGCTCTCGGAGGGCGTCGACGACCACCTCGGGTAGGGAAACGACGCGCACGCTTGCTTGGGACTTCGGGGGCCCGAAGAACGGCTCGCGGCCGTTTAAGTTGATGAGCTGACGGTTGACGAGGACGGTGCGGCGCTCGAGGTCGAGGCGGTCGACGGTGAGGCCGACGATCTCGCCTTGCCGCAAGCCGGTACCGGCGGCGAGGATGACGAGCGCTTGATGGCGCCGGGGCATGTGCCCGACGATGGCAGCGAGCTGGTCCTCGGAGATGGGCTGGACCTTCGGTTTGGTGACCTTGGGCAGCTTCGTGCCTGTGCACGGGTTGGACACGATGCGGTGGTCGGCGACTGCCGACTTGAGGATGCCCGACAGGATGCGGTGGGCGACACCGACCGTGGACGGGGCCAGGGTAAGGCTGAGCTGCTTGACCCACCTCTGGACATCGGAGGGCTGAATCGCTGCCAGGCGCATGGCGCCCAGGTGGGGGTCGACGTAGCGACGGACAACGCCCTCCATCTGGTCGGCGGTCGTCGGTCGATGGACCTGCCTGCTGAGCCACTTCTGTGCGTAGTCGCTCAAACTGAATCGGCCCGCCTGAGGATCGACGTAGCGACCCTCCCGTTGGGACTGTGTGGTCTCGGCGAGCCAGCGCTGGGCGTCGACCTTGCGCGCGAACTGCTTGGTGCGTTCGCGGCCGGACGCGTCGCGGTAGCGCGCTCGCCACTTGCCGTCCGGCCGCCTCGCGACGTTGCCCACGAAGCGAGCTAGCGCCGGTCGGCGTACTGCGCGGTCACCCAGGCGTCGACGTCATCAGCTCGATAGAGCACGCGGCGGGGGCCCATCTTGAAGCTGCGCGGTCCGATGCCGATGTGTCGCCAGTAGCGAAGCGTCGCCTCAGGAACCCTGATCATCTCGGTGACCTCGGCGGAGTTCAGGAGCCGGCCCACCTCGCTGGCCAGCGTTGTTGAAGTGCCGGGCCAACGGGCGCTGTCCAAGGCTGTCATCAGATCTCCCTCCTGTTCATCGCTGCTACAAGGATCACGCGGTGACCGCACCTGCATCCAGCAGACACAGGCCACCGGTGTCGTCGTACACCAACGCTATGGACTCAACTGGCAGCAGCCACTGTCGGTGCTCGCTGGGACGCTTGAGGCATGCAGGTTGAGCGACTTCGGTGCCCTATCTGTCGTGCACCGATGACGGACGATGATGGCGCCAGGACGAAGAAGGGCGACCCGGTTCACGCGTTCTGCCTCGAGCGGGCACGCGCAGCTGGCGCCGGCACACCGACCCACACGGAGAGCCGATCGGGGACACAGTCGTTGCGCGCTGGTCTCACTGCGAGTCGGGCCGGGCGCTGTCCAATCTGCGACCTCCTCTTCGGTGTCGGCACGCCCATCTGTCCGTGTCTCGACGGGCAGTGGGGTCACGCCTCGTGTGCCGGCGCCCAGCAGGCGGCTGCCCGGAACAAGGCGGAGATCCTCGCCGGCGAGACGTATCGGTCGCGTCAGAAGAGCACGTGGCGTCGGGGCTCGTCGCCGGGAAGTTCGCGTAGGAAGGCCTGACGGGAACGCGCCTATAGCGCCTCCGGGGCCTCCCGCGCGGGACTGGAGTGCCTAGATCGCTCCGGGCGAGTGGCCGTCGACTCCGTGGTCAGCGAGGCGATGGCCACAGCGTGGCTGCGGCTGCTGCGCAGGCCAGGTCTTGGGGCGCGCTTGCGCCGCTGACCCCGATGCCGGCGACCACACGACCATCGGGGGCCCAGAGGGGGAGGCCTCCTGCGAAGACGACGTAGCGTCCGCCACCGCTGGAGGCGAGCCCGGCAAGTGAGGCCCCCGGCGCGGATTCGGCGGCGAGATCTCCGCTCGGACAGCGATGTGCGACAGCGGTGGCGGCCTTGGCGACCGCGAGGTGCGGGCCGGCGATCTCGGCCTTGTCCATGCGGGCGAAGCTGACGAGATGACCGCCCGCGTCGACCACTGCGACCGAGACCGCGATCCCAAGGTCCGCGGCATGTCCGACCGCAGCAGCGCACATCCGTTGGGCCAGGGCCAGGCTCGGTCCGGTGACGCCGTGAAGCAGACCTACCTCCTCAGGCACGGTGGCCTCTGACCGGCTGCTCCTCGAGGTCGTCGTCCACCTCGCCGGCGGCGAGTACCGCGCCTACCCGCGACAACCGCTCTGGCTGGCGCTTGCCGATGACCCAGGCAATGACTGCGCTGACGATGATGGCGACGACCACCATGTACGGGAAGAGGTTGTACGGGGCGGCGGGAACGGGCCAGATGAGCCCGTAGATGGGGATCAGCATCACGAGCATGCCCAAGACGGGCAGCACGACGTGCTTGAGCATGTTGCGCCGGTCGCGGGCGACGGTGGCAAAGAACCGGATGCAGGCCAGGTTCGTGAGGATGTAGACCGGAATGATGGCCAGCGTGAGCAGGCTGCCCAGGTAGGCGTAGGCGTTGAAGGCGCCGACCCAGGTTCCGACCCCCAGCGTCACGACCACGGCGAAGACCGTGTTGGCGATGATGGCCGCACTCGGGGTGGCGTGACGGGGGTGCACCTTGGCCAGCACCCGCGGGAGCATGTGCTCGCGGCCCATGGCGAACAGGATGCGGGCGATCCCGTTGTGGCTGTTCATCGTGACGGCGAAGATGCTGGAGACACCAGCGAGACCGACGAGCAGCTTGAGCCAGGGCGCGTAGTTCGCGGCGAGCGTGGTGAACGGCGCGGTGTCTTTGACCAGCGCGTCGACGGCGCTGGTGCCGAACCCGACCATCTCGGCGTACGTGGTGAACAAGTAGATGACCCCGACGAGCAGGACAGCCCCGAAGATGCCGCGCGGGATGTGGCGTCGCGGGTCACGGACCTCTTCGCCGAGGGTGGCTGCAGACTCGAAGCCCACGAAGGAGAGCACGCCGAAGACCATGCCCAGAGCGATACCCGAGAGACCGCTCGGGGACGAGGAGGGCAGCAGCGGGGTGGCCGTCAGTCCGTGAGCGCCGCCCTTGACCAGGATGACGACGGAGAGCAGCAAGATCACGCCGACCTCGATACTGAACAGGGTCAGGGCCGTCTTGAGCGACCCGGAGATGCCCTGCCAGGACAGTGCCAGCATGATCGCGGCGAACACCAAGGAGATGATCGGCCACGGCACCCCAACGCCGTAGTCGTTGAGGATGTCGTGACTGTAGATCCCGATCAGCGCCAGCTCGGCCGGCACCAGCAGGGCGTAGGCCAAGAACATCAGGATGCCAGTGACGAACCCAGAACGTGGCCCGATCCCGCGGGCGACATAGGTGTAGAAGGCCCCGGCGCTGGGCAGCTCTCGGGCCATCTCAGCGACACCGTTGGCGACGATGAGGGACGCGACCAGAGATACGAGCATCACCAGGGGCATCGCGGCGCCAGCGAAGCCGGCCACGAGCTGCGGGTTGAAGTAGACAGACACCGCCGGGCCCATAAGCGCGGCGGACATGATGACCGCACCGCCCAATCCGACGCTCCCACGGCGGAGTTGGTGCTCACCTTCCGTACCGCGCGGTGAACTAACGCCTGCAGCGTCCAGCGTTTCCTTGGACATGTGCGCTCCCGATCCGAACTCGTCGCCGGCAGAGATCCCTCCGTGGCGGAGGCGGCTGGACGCGACAGTACTGTCACGGCAAGTAGCCACACAATGAGGGCAATGCACTGTCACAATCGGGCCCGACCCATCCTTCGGGTGGTGTTCGTCAACCGCCCGCGGCGCCGTCGCCCAGTGCAACCCGGGACAGACAACGTGCAGGCTCTACACCCCTAGAAACTCGCGGTCCTCGGCCGACAGGACCACCATGCGCGGCGTCCAGCTCGCTGGCCGCATCCCCCTGTCGTCCAAACCGAGCAGCCGGCACCGGGCCATGATCACCGCACGGACTTCCCGAGCCGCTTCTACGTCTCCGTCCATCGCCTTGTCCCAGAGCGCGACTTGGAGGGCATCCAGCCGGGCCAGTTCCCACTGCAGGTGGTCCTCGACCGCCTCCTTGCGGTCCCGGGCCAGCGCTTGGTGCACGATGTGGTGCACCGTGCCCCGGTTCGCGTAGCCGAGCTCGTCGGCGATCTCCTGGTAGGTGCGCCCCTCGGTCGCCATCTGAACGGCGCGGGCGTGCCGGGCCGTGGCGAGGGCTCGGTTGCGGTGCCGGCCGGTGACGAGGGGGAGGGCTGCGGGGACGCTCATGGGAACCATCCTCCGCGGTTCGAGCTACGTGGCAGCGGAGCCGCTCCGCAGAAGTCGCATCCCGGGGCCGACCAGCGCACGGGTTCGCCGTGTCGGGTGCCTTTGGAGCCGCTAGGTTTCGGTGTACCACGGCGATCCGAGCAAGGGTGCATCCGATGTCGAGCAACTTCGTGCCGTCCGCGCAGGACGATGCCGAGTGAAGAGGACAGCCGGCGAAGCGTTCGTGGTAGTGGGACCGCCCGCGGTCGGCAAGAGCACCACCGCGCGGCTGCTCGCCTCGACCGCGGCGACCGGAGTGCACGTGCCTGTCGACGCCCTGCGGGATTTTGTCGTGTCCGGGCTGGTGCTGCCCGGTGCCGACTACTCGGAGGCGCTGGACGAACAGGTGCGTGCCGCCCGACAGGTAGCCCTCGCCGCGCTGACGACCTATACCGAGCTGGGGTTCACCGTCGTCCTTGACGACTTCCTCGACCCGACCGGTCTGCTCGAGTACCACGAGGTGGTCCGATCCCGCAGGGCGACCGGGGTCGTGCTCCGACCGGACCGGGAGGTCGCGATCGCCCGTGCACGGCAGCGGGAGGCCACGCCCGAGGGAGCGGCGTACATCTGCATGGGCATCGAGGTGGTCTTCTCCTGCCTGGACGAGGTGCTGCCACGGCTGACCGGCCTGGGTTGGCAGGTGCTCGACAACACGAATCTGGATCCTTCGGAAACCGTCGCTGCGATCCTCGATCTGGGCCGCGGCCGCGACTGACGCGAAGCGGTTCGAGGACCGGGTCTACTCCGGGTCCTGCACGAGGGGTCAACGCCGAATCTCGTGCTGGGATCGGCTGCCGCGCGTGCCGTAGCGATGGACCGTGCCACCTCCGCCAAGGACCCGAAGGACCGAGTCGGATCGCCTCATGAAGCCGGGAAGAGTGCCTCCGAAGGGCGTGCAGGCGCACTCTGATCACCTGACGAGCTCCCCTCGGGCGTTGTCCAGTCGGTCCTTCGATTCCTTGCCACTCGGCCGCACGTCGACCAGTGTGTAGACGACCCGCGCTTTCCGGGACACAGCCTGTACGCCGGGGCTAGCGTGGTGTGGTTCACACGACCGTAGGCGCTTTCGTTAGGGAAGGGGATCGGACATGGGCGCAACAGAGGATGCAGAGGTCGTCCGCCGCGGGTACGCGGCCTTCAGTGCCGGTGACATGGCCACGCTCACCGAGCTCTTCGCTGACGACGCGGTCTGGCACTCGCCCGGCAGCGGGTCGCTCTCGGGGACGAAGCAGGGCCGCGATGCGATCCTGTCGTTCTTCGGCGAGCTGATGACGCGCTCGGAGGGCAGTCTGGTGGTCACCCTCGACGATGTCGTCGGCGGGGACAACCACTCGGTGGGGTTGAACAGGGTCCACGCCACCCGGGGGACGAACACCTTGGATCAGCATGGCGTCATCGTCTTCACGGTGCGCGACGGGCGCGTCACCGAGGCACGCGAGTTCTTCGAGGACACGACCCGTAACGACGAGTTCTGGGGCTAGGAGCGCTCGCTCCAGCAACACGTCCGGGCAACGCATGTCTGTAGCACCGGCCGGTCCGTTACTTGCTGCACGTGTCGTACGGCACAGCACGTCAGCTCCGAGAGGACGCCAGCGGATCCGTCGCACCGGTGAACCGCACGAGTGGTGAGCTCCGGTGACAGGTCGGACTCCGGCTCCGAACGGAGGGAGTGCGTGATCGCCGGATCCTCCTCCGGCACTTTCGCGTCTCCGGCCGGTTGACATGCGGCCGGCCACAGATGACCTCCCGAACACCTGGCTTCGCGAGTGCGCCGCGAGGGCACTTGGGGTCCTTTACTCGTTACCTGATGCGGGTGAGCAGCTCCGCCGACAGCCACTGCTGCACCAAGACGCGGTCAGCCTCGATGAGGTAGGCGACAAGGGCACCGCCACTCGACCACGATGCCTGGGTGGGGGCCAGGGGCGTCGGGCCCACCGCGGACCCAGACGGGCTCCGCACGGGGTCCTGTCCGGTTCCATTGGTTCGATCCCCCCACCGATCCGGCAGGTGGCGCTGCCGACGTACCCCCCGAGCGTCGGCAGCGCCCTCCCCGGTCGGGCGTGGGTAAGCACGGGCGAGCGCGGGCAGGATCGGTGCCTCTAAACCTCCGGCCCGGGCGTCCGGGTTCATCGGACCCTTGAAGCCGGACGCGCGAGCCAAGGGCGTGGGCCCGTCGGTCCACTGGTGCGGCGACTGGTCTCTGCCCCCGGGACGGTTCAGATCAGCAGGTGACCTTGTTGAAGGACAGGTGTGGAGCATCCACGAAGGGGATCTGCCCCGGGGTCCAGCTGGCGTGGGTGGTGTAGTGGACGGACAACTGCGTCCCGTCGGTGAGGGTCCCGGTGACGTTGACCGTGCCGTGGATGACGGCGGAGGACTGGTTCGCTGAGACCCCGAACCAGTCGGTGATGTGCCCGGTGAGGATCGTGTCGGCCGGGCCGGTGATGGTGGCGCTGACGATGTTGCCCTGGGAGTCGAACACGAGGTTGACGCTGGATGGCGGGTAGAGGGTCAGGGTGCCGGTGCCGGTGAAGGTGTTGGTCGCCCAGAAGTCCTGGGCCTTGTTGGCGTTGACGTGCTCGACGCCGTTGCCGGTCATGTCGAGGAACGGCAGGTCGTTGACCAGCCAGTCGGGGCAGGTCGATGCGTTGGTGGGGGTGCCAAGCGGTGTCTCGAAACCCTGTTGGTTGGTGAAGTGTGCCGTCTGCGCGCACGGGCCAGGCATCGCGGGCGTCCCGCACGCCAGCGGCGGCGGGTTGTCGGCGGATGCGGGGCTGCCGGCGAGCAGGACGATGACGCTGGCGCAGCCAAGGACGGCGATGGCGCGTAGGTGTCGGAGCTGACGAGCCATGAGCTTCTCACTCTCTGCTGACGGCTCCCCCGAGGGGCCCACTCCACGAGCAGGTCAGCCGAGTGGTTGTCCCGTCGAACATCGGGGACGACAAAACTCTAGAACCGGCACCCGAGCGTCCGAGTCCTTTTGCGTCAGTTCGCCGACTCCCGCAGGCACATCGACGCCAACTATGGGTCCGTCGTGACACCGCGACGCCGAGAGGGTCTTCCGGCTGCCTGGGCCGCCGTCTTCAGCGGGGCGTCACGGGGACCAATCAGCCCTGCCTGGTGGCCAGCGCCTCGAAGTTCTCGTAGAGCTCAGGCACGCCCTGCTTCTCCCGGAGCTTCACAGCGGCGGGACCGACACGCGACCACAAGCCGGAGACCCACAGCCAGTCGAGCACGAGGTCGGTGTCAAGAAGTCCGTTCTTGGTGAGCGTCCCGACGGTCTCGCCCCAGTTGAGGACCCGGGAGACCAAGACGTCATCGGTGGATGCCGTGTCGGGGTCGAAACTCTCGGCCCAGATGGCCTTCTGGGCTTCCTCGATACCCATCGCGGAGCCCCACTGAGCCAGCTGTACCAGTAGTGCCCCGTCTTCCCGATCAGCCATGTCACCCTCCCTGACTCGACAACTTTGGTATCCGGCAACGCTACTCGCGGCGCCTACGCCTGACAGGGCTTCGGCGAACACGGGCTCGACCGGGCTGAAGGCGCCATCCTCAGAGTCACGTTCTTACAGAAGAGGTACCCATAGCGCTCGGCCTCATTTCGCGTCGCGCCTCTGGCAGCCGTGGGAGGTTCCGGTATCCGACATCGCCTCGAGCGCAGGAGGGAGACCCAATGTCCCGCGTGCGGCGCCATGCGGTCCTCCTGGGACTGATGCCAGCGGTTCTGTTGGTGATGCTGTTCTGGCGCCAGCCCCGCCCCCCAACGGTCTCGGCGATCGACACCCTGGAGGATGTCGTCCTAGCGGCGCTGGGCATCGTGATCATCATCGGGATTGCCGGCTCGCTTCATGTGAAGACCCTGACGACCACGTCACGGTACGTGAGGCTCGTTGGTGCTTTCGCCGCGGTGTTGCTCAGCGGCATGGTGTTGTTGGCCGGAATTGCTGCTGCTCCTGCGCGGTTCTGGGTGATGCTGCTGGCCGCCGCTGGGGTAGCCGGGGGCGCGTGGGTGGCCTGGCGCACCTGGCGGTCCCTTCCTCGCAACGTTCTTGCCGGACGCAGGGAGAAACTCGCACTTGCTGCGCTGGCCCTGGCGCTACCGGGTATACAAGCTTGGCACGCGATCGCCTTCATCCAGGCGACGCAGAACGTCTCCGTCTCAGTGAGTCCCGCTCTGGAGACGCAAGGCACGGTTGAGGCGACAGGAGAGAAGAAGGTCCGGCTGTCGCTGACCGTCGCGAACAAGGGGCAGGCACGTGCCCTCGTGCTCATCTCCTTGGCCACCTACTGCTGGGTTCCGGATACGGACCAGGGAATGGACAAACCGCTAGCCAAGGCCGTCGCTGCCGAGGACCTCGCCGCCATGCGCAACCTGCCGGGTTGTGGCTCGACCCGGCCCGTCCGTCAAACGTCTTGGATCGACCCTGGCACGGAACTGTCTGTTTCTCGCGCGCTCGTCGCCCCACTCGACAAGTCCCGGCTCCTTGTTGGCGTGCGCGTCGCCTACGCCCGGGGAGACCGGCTGCAGACGGCACCCACCACCGACGGGCCGCTACCGATCGAGAACAATGGACCGTGCGTGCGTGGGTCGTACTTGCCAGTCCTGGCTGAGTCCCGGGTCAAGTCCTAGCCATGGCCAGACCTACCTGATGTACGCCGACAGAAACGGCGACGGCGGAGTCAACTACTGGATCGCCACCGACACGACATGTCGACCAGACGGCGAGACACCTGGCCGTGAGGACTACATCAGTCACTACGCCATCACGCAAACCACGGGATGGTTCGAGACCTGGGTGCAACCGACACCGATACCTGCGCCAGCCAAGTAGGCGCAGCCCGCGAAGTGGTAGCCGCAGTCACGACGAGGGGCGGTGTTCCGTCGCGGGCGGCGCAGACTGCACGCTGAGTTCGATTCCTCGGGCAAGGCCTTCTAGGCGGTTCGCGCCCGCCTCGCAGCTCGCCCGAGCGCGTTCGACGTCCGCCTCGATCTGCGCGATCTGGGCCATCAACTTGTCGGTGTGCGCTCGAATTTCATCCACGTTGCCAGACCCCCAGCGTTGACGAACGTCGTCGAAGGCGCAGGCCCGGAACCGCCGCCACGAACTCCTACGGGAAGGCGAGATGGTCGTCATGCTCCAAGACTACGAGGGCAAGGCGGTTGGCCCGCTGGCCGCGCCGCAGGGAACGAAACCTTCTCTCGTGCAATGAAATTGGGTGGTACAATGTGTACCACGAGGCATAGGGACAACCACGTCCGAGACTGGACTGGAGAAACCCCCTCGCAAGAGTTCACGAAGGGCCCGTCACATTCGGTGGCGGGCCCTTTGGCATGCCCGGACCCCCCCGGGCCTCATCGGAAGGAAGAGCATGACCACACCACCTGTCACCCTGCGTAGCCCGGCAGACCTGCTCGCCGTCGTCCCTCACCTACTGGGCTTCGAGCCGCGGCAGTCCATCATCGTCGTGGCCATCCGCGTCAACAAGATCGGCCTGAGCCAGCGCATCGACCTGCCCGAACACGAACGCGTCGAGGAGGTCTCCCACGCCATCCTCAGGCACGTCATCAGAGATGCAGCCAAGGCTGCCCTGCTCGTCGGCTACGAAGAGTTCGCGGGCGAGAGCCTGCCCCTCATCGAGGCCATCACCGCACGGTTGAAACAGCGCGACGTGGCGGTCCGGGACCGGATCGTCGTCCACGAAGGCCGGTGGCGCTCTCTCGACTGCGTCGAAGCATTCTGCTGTCCGCCCGGCGGCAGCCCCCTCCCGAGCTGTCAGTGGCCCTGAGCGACACCCCGGACCCGGTGGTTGCCGGCACGCCGCTCACCTGCACGGCGACGGTGTCCAACGGCGGACCGTCCACCGCACACGGCGTGGCGCTGCTCGAGACGCTCGACCCGAACGTGGCCTTCACGTCGGCCTCGATCTCGAACACCAGCGCGGGGACCTGCGCCCAGGTGGTCGGCAACCCGCACCAGGTGCAGTGCCAGCTCAATGACCTGGCACCCACCGGCTCGTTGACCGTCTACGTCCAGGTCCTGGTGCTCTCCGCGGCTCCCATCGGCAGCGGCACGCTGTCGACGTCCGCCGCTGTCAGCGCGACGAGCACCGACCCGGCCTCGGGTAACAACAATTCGACCGCCACGACGTCGGTCACTCGGTCTGCCGATCTGGCGACGACGATCACGGCGCCGTCACACAAGTACACCCCGTCGACGACCGTGACGTTCACCGCTGCCGCGACGAATAACCGCCGCTCGGACGACGCGAACGTCATCCTGACGATCACGCTGCCCGGCACCAAGGTCGGCCACTACGTGTCCGACACCGGAGGCGCGGCCTGCTCGACGACGGCGACGGCCACCGCCACCACGACGACGTGTGCCTACCCGGCAGTCGCGTCGGGAGTGACGAAGTCGCTGAACGTCTTCTACTTCATCCAGGGCAACCAGAAGGTCCAGACCGGATCGACCAAGGAGGGCCCGACCACGTCGGCGACCACCGACCCGGTTCAGGCGAACAACACCGCGAGCTGGGCCGTCGGTCCCAAGTGATCTCGGGCTGACGGTGCAGGAGTCGGGGTGTCCGCTCGCCCGCCGGGGCGAGCGGACACCTTGACGACGAGGCCCTCGGCCCGGGCATGACCACCACTGTCGATCGAGGAGCGTTGCTCAGGGCTTGTTCCATCCGCTGTTGTAGACGTCGAGCCCGAAGCGGTTCAGGCCGGTGGTCTGGGCGTAGCCGAGGTAGGGGAGGCGGAAGATGTCCTCGATGGAGGCGAGCAGGGAGTAGTGGTTGTAGCTGGTCGTGCTCCACGTGTTGGGCTTGACGTAGCGCGAGAGGACGAGCGCGCCGATGCGGCCGCCGCCGGGGCCGGTGATGCCGGGGAGGGCGGCGTTGGGTCCGGGGCCTTCGCCGCAGCAGGCGGTCGCGTCGGTCTGAGGCCCGTCCGACTCGTCGGCGGTGATGACGAGCATCCCGTCGTTCTGGTAGGCGGGGGAGTTGACGATCTTCGGCACCCAGATCTTGAGCCAGGCATCGACGCTGGTCAGCCCGCCGGGCTGGCCGTCGACACACGGCGAGTCGTGGCCGTCATGGCACAGGTTCGGGGTGATGTAGCTCAGGTTCGGAGTCGTGCCGGCCGAGGCAAGGTCGCTGCTGAGCGCGTCGAGGTTGACGACGTGCTGTCCGCAGGTGGGTGAGCCGGTGATGGAGGCGAAGTACATGAAGGGGTTGTGGCGAACGGCGTACTGGTTGCCGACGGTGGCCTTCTGGGTGGGGTCCGGAGAGTTCAGGGCCGGGTGAAGGCAGGGGGTGGCCATGTCCTCCATGTAGCTCTTCCAGGTCAGCTTCTGCGCACTCAGCTGGTCGGTGAGGTTGGGGACCGAGGTGGGGAAGACGCAGCCGCTGCCGATGGCCTGACCCGGGGCAGCGGTGCCGGTGCCGGTGAACTGTGAGTAGACCTGGCAGTCGGACTGCATCTGGTCGTTCGGGCCCTGCCCGGAGATCTGGGCGATGTAGTTGGGCTGCGAGTTGTGCGCGGTGCCGTAGTAGGTGTTGAGCAGCACGCCCTGGGAGCGGAGGGTCTGGGAGAGGTAGGGCGCAGCGGAGCCGGCTCCCCAGGTCTTGTCGTAGCCCTTGTTCTCGATGTTGATGACGAAGACGTGCTTGATCGGTGGCACGTATGCCGTCGTGCTCGAGGCCGCGTCGCTCGCCCCGGGCGTGGTGAGGCTCAACCCGAGCAGGGCGAGCGCTGCGACGGCCGTTCCCAGCAAGAGCAGACGGTGCTTCCGCGACGAGTGGTCGATGAGGGTCATGGGAGGCTCCATCCGTCGGCGAGGGCTTTCTTCTTCAGGTCCGGCCACTCGGACTGCTCCGGGCCGGTCACGGCCGCGGGGGTGCAGGCGGTGGCGGTGAACGGGGGCACGGTGAAGCTCGGGGCGGTGAGGTTCGGTGCGGATGAGAAGTCGAGGACCTCGGCGATGTTGCGCGCGTTGGAGTCGCGGGGCGTGAGCGGTGCCAGGCCCCAGCGCCACTCGATCATCTTGAGGATCGAGGTGTGGTCGTAGGTGTTGTGGGCGACGAAGCCGCGTCGGGCCCGCGGGGAGACGATCAGGGCCGGGACCCGGAAGCCGCGCAGCGCCGTGCTGCCGCCGGTGTCGGGGGCCGTGGTCGGGGCGACGTGGTCGAAGAACCCGCCCCACTCGTCGAAGTTGACCACGAGCAGCGTCCGCTCCCAGTTGGGGCTGGAGGTGACCGCTTGGTAGACCTCGTTGAGGAACTGCTCCCCGGCCCGGATGTCGGCGTGGGGGTGGTCGTCGCTCGAGGAGCCCGAGCTCTCGTCCATGAACCTCGGGTCGATGAAGGACACGTCGGGAAGCGTCCCGGCCGCAGCATCTGTCAGGAACGTCGCGAACGGCTTGGCGATGGGGACGTACTTCGTGCCCCAGAGAGCCACGAAAGGGATGTCCGAGAAGTAGTACCGGCCGGTGCGGCCCGCGGCCGCAAGACGGTCCCAGATCGTCGGCAGGGTCGAGGTCGCCGTCGAGTTGTGGATTCGATCGGTGGCCGCCGCGTGCATGTAGAACCTGTTCGGGTAGGTCTCGGCCATGACGGCGGAGTAGTAGCCGTCGCACATCGTCCATGCCGGCGCCGCTTGCCCGAGGAAGGCGAGGTCGGACTGCTGGTAGTAGCCGATGGGCAGCAGGTCGTCCTCGCCGGCGCGGAGCCAGCCGTCGGCCTTGCCGCCGTTGAGCTGGATCAGTCCACCCTCCTGGGAGTGGTCCGGGTCGTTGTGTCCGCAGCTGGCGTACTGGGCCAAGTGGTAGGTCGAGCGGGTGACCCCGTAGCGGTCGACGTAGCTCAGTCCGGCCTGCTTGCCGTTCGCCCCGGGGAGCCAGCCCATGAAGTGGTCGAAGGAGCGGTTCTCCATCATCACGACCACGATGTGGTCGATCCCTGAGCTGCCTGGGGACGGCAAGGGGGTGGCCGCAATCGCTTGCTCGGGGGCTGCCAGGGAGGCGCCTCCGGCAAGAGCCAGCGCACCTCCTGCTGCTGCGCCGCCGAGGATCTGTCGCCGGGTCATTTTCACCCGATCGAAGGTAGCGACCTCATATGGGAATCCCTAGGCGAGAGCGGCCAGTTCGTCGTGCGTTCACCGAGAGTTCTCGCAGCGACTGCCATGAAGTGATTCACGACACGTCGATCAACATCCTGAAGAGACAGCGCTTTTCGCCGTGGTCCGGGGCTGTGATCGAACCCGGACGAGGGCCGGGGCTCACATCTGGGTGACGAGGTAGCGCTGCAGTCCGGCGACGGTGCGCGAGTTCCAGGTGGGCGCGCCGTCGAGGTACAGCCCGAGGTAGGTCTGCAGGGCCGCCGTCGACCGCGGGCCCCAGACGCCGGCGACGGGGGCGCCGATCCGCGCCTGCAGGGCGCGGATCGTCCCGGTGTCGAAGACGCCGGTCTGGGTGATGCCGAGCCAGCGCTGCAGTGTCGAGATGGTCCGCGTCCCGAGCTGGCCCGTGACGGCGAGGCGCGGCGCGAGCAAGCCGTACTGGGCCTTGACGGTGAGGAGTCTCAGGACGGAGGCCCGCACGCGGCTTCGGAAGGTGCTGTCGGTCGCGGCTCGGGCGGTCACCGCCCGGACCATCGCAGGAATCACGGTCGGGTTGACGGTGAGGACGAGGTCTCCGCCGGCGTCGAGGAAGTCGACGGCGCGGGCGCCGGGCGACCACGCGGCCACCTGTTTGGCGTTGCCGATGTCGTCGCTGACGATCACCCCGGTGAAGCCGAGGTCCCCGCGGATCATGCCGCGGATCACGGTGGGGGAGAACACCGCCGGGTGGGAGGCGTCGATGCGGGAGTAGTAGGCCGAAGAGACCATCAGTATGTGCGCGCCGGCGGCCACGGCCGCACGGAAGGGTCCGATGTCGGCGGAGGTCCGCGTCGTGACCCTGTCGGTCACTCCCGCGGTGGTGTCCGTGTTGCCGGTCACCCGTCCCAGCCCGGGGAAGTGCTTGGCCGTCATGGCGAGTCCGGAGGCCTGCATGCCCCGAAGGAACGTCGTGCCCTTGTCGGCCACGACCGCGGGCGTGTAGCCGTACTCGCGCTGGAAGTAGCCGATCGGCTGGTTCAGGGCGGCGAAGCTCTTCGCGACGGTGTCCATGACCGGGGCCAGGTCGACGTCGACGCCCGCGCGCATCACCTGGGTGCCCCACCCCCTGGCGTATGCCGTCAGGGTCGTGTCGCTCCACTCTCCCTGGGTCAGGGCGGTGGGCATCCGAGAGAAGCCGGGGCCCTGGAGGACCTGGACGTAGCCGCCCTCCTGGTCGGAGGAGATGAGAAGGGGCACCGCGGCCGTGGCGGCCGTCGTGGCGAGGGTGTCGGCGCGGCCGGTCAGGTATCGCACGGGGGGCGCGCCCGCGGTCGTGCGCCCGGTGAGGATGAGGTTCCCGACGTGGTAGCTGCTGATGGCACTGGTGGTGGCGGAGCCCAAGCCGGTCACGCTGCCGCCGACCATGAAGAGCTGCCCGATTCGTTGCGCCGTCGTCATGCTGTCGTACACGGCCAGGGCTTGGCTGGCGGGGCTCAACGTCGACGACGTCGGCGCTGCGTTCAAGGCGCTGAAGGTTGCCACGTCGCTGCTGCCGACGGCGCCTCCGGCGCCCGGGAGCACAGCGAGTGCGCTGACACCGACTGCTCCGGCGAGAGCCGCAGCAGTCACTGATGACCATCGACAAGGCATGCCCGACCACCTGTCTGTTCAGAGGAGCTCGGCGCGACGTAGCTCAAGCCTAGGACCGCGACCCGGTTGTTGGGTGGAGACGCGCGATCCCGGTTGCGGAGCAGACGGATCAACTCAAGGTCTCCATGCCGGACGGGCCCGGCCGTGTGGCCGGACCCGTCCGGTCGGGAGGGTCAGTGGGGGTAGTGCAGCCCGGGCAGGCTCGGGGTGCCCTCGGCCCGAACCCCTTGCAGGGCAGAGGGGTCCAGCCCGAGCAGCTTGAGGATGGTCGGGGCGATCTCGGCGGTGGCGGTCGGGGTGCCGATCGCGCCCCGCCCGGCACCGGCCCCGGAGACGACGAGCGGGACGTGCCGGTCAGCGGGTGCGTCGCCCCCGTGTTCGGCGATCTTGCCGACGCCGCCGGTGTAGACGACGCCGTGCTGGGCGATCCCGACGACGTCGGGAGCGTGGGGGTCACCAAGAGGTGCGCCGAACAGCTGGTCCGCGGCGCCACCCGTGCGCACGTCGGTCAGGCCGGAGGCTTCGACTGTCGTGGAGTAGGTGCCCTTGGGGTCGGTGGCGGTGTTCGCGGGTGCGGGGTGGCTGAGCAGGTAGCCCTTGACGAAGGTTTCGGCCGCTTCGGACCGGTCGGAGAGCCACAGGAGCATGCCGTCGTCGTCGACGGAGAAGACGATGAGGGGACCGGCGGCAGGGTGCCCGGCCGTCCACGCGCGGTTGATCGCGTCGATGATCCGGCCGTCGTCGACGCGCCGCAGGGTGGACAGGTCGATCGGTGACTGGCCGTGCTTGGCCGAGAGGATGACGGTGGTCCGCGCGCCGATCCCGTTGCGTCGCAGGGCGTTCTCCATCGAGCCGACCTCTCGGTCGACGAAGGCCAGGCTGCTCTGCAGGACGGGGCCCGGGGTGCCACCGGGGCTGTAGCCTCCGGCCTGTCCGCCGGACGTGGGCAGCTTCTGCGCGGTCGAGACGCTCTGGAAGTTCATGCCGAAGATCGCCGGGGTGCCGACCTGGGTGGTGCCGGAGTGGTCGAGTCCCTTGATCTCGTTGAGGACGGCGGCGACCTTGGTGGCGTCGTACTCCTGGGTCAGCGCGTTGTTCTTCGTCCAGTCGTCCCCGGCGGCGTCCGCGACGGAGTTGATCTCGGGCGTGAACAGGTCCTGGACGCCGTGACCCGAGGGGCCGTTGAGGATCTCGTATGCCGCGTGCTTGTCTGACCACGCCGTGCGCAGCCCCGCGGCGCGGGCGACCTCGAACACGGTGTTCACGCGGAGGTAGCTGTGGGGGTAGAGCGGTCGGCACGTTGCCGGGTCGACGGGCAGCAGCGCCGGGTCGAGCAGCCGTGCCGCATCGGGGGTGAGCTTGAGGATCGCGGAGGTGATGGCCGAGGCGGAGGCCAGGGTCTGGGGGAGGGTGTTGGCCGGCAGGTGCGTCAGCGCGGGATCGGTCAGGCCCTGGCCGGCGTCCAGCGTGATCGGGTTCTGCGACCGGTCGGCGCCCTCGGTCCAGGCGACCTCGGTGCCGGGAGTGGCCTTCGAGCAGTCGGTCGTGCCGGGAGCGAGCAGCGTCCGGTTGAAGGTGTCGTCGTAGTAGACGCCGGTCGTCCCCGGTCCCGCCCCCGTCAGCTGGGCGACCATGCCGGGGAAGGAGTCTGAGGGGAAGGTCGTCTGCGCCCGCGAGTAGCTCGTCCCGTCCTTGACCAGTGACGCCAGTGCGGAGTGCGGGTGGGCGTTGACGTACCAGTCGAGGTCGCTCTGGTGCAGACCGTCGACGGACAGCAGCAGGACGTGTCGCTGGACGTGTCGCGAGGTGGGGTGGGTCGAAGGGCGGGCGGTGGCTGCACCGGCGACCACGGGGACGAGCGCGGCGCCGGCCAGGAGGGCGACGGCTGCACGGCTTCGGCGGGAACTTCGCATGAGGTCCACTCTCTGAAGGGGGTCAGGACGACGAGCCCGTGGCGATCGCACGGCTCGAAGGTCTGGTCTATGGACCGCTGCTGCGAAGGTGTTGGGAGGTGCCCCACGTGGCGACGAACAGGGGGAGAACTGTTGTCGACCGGTGACTGACCACACGGCCCCGGACCTGACCGTCGGTGTGGTTCTCGCGCTGGCGGGCTGGGCCTTCACGGCCGCTCGTGCCAATAGGAAAGGCCCCGGGCCGCACATCGAGTGAACTCTCAGCATCCGTCCCTATTCTCTGCTCGCTGCAGACGCGCAGCCTTGCGACAAGGAGGTGTTCGGTGACGGTCATCAAGTCTCTCTGGGCCAGTGTCCAGGGGGACCCGGTTTTCATGCGCCGGGTCAACGGCTGGTTAACGATCTTCTGGCTGGTGATGATCCCGGTCTCCCTGGTGACTCACTGGGTCAACTCGGTGGTGTACGTCTCGGCCCTGTCTCTGTGGGCGCTGGTCTCGGGTCACTGGTCGGCCTGGCAGGCTGCACGCGTCGAGGTCAAACAGCACGAGGAGGCCCAGGCCGCCAAGAAGGAGAACCTGGCCGAGGACGTGGTGGAGCAGCTCGTCGAAAAGACGAACCTGCAGCCTCAGGCCCCCACGGAGACGGCCTAGGACAAGGCTCCAAGCCGGACCCGTGAGCCCCGGGAGCGCGGCGGCCCGGCGCGGCTGCTGCTGTGTCGGGTGCCGTCGTTCGGGTCAGGCGCCTGGCGCCAGGGGGCGCAGTGAGGCGAGCACCTCGTTCAGGGCCTCCGTCGTCGACGGGTGTGTCCAGATGCCGTCCCGGAGCCTGCTGGCGGTCGTGCCGGTCCTCATGGCCAGGGCGATCAGGTTGACCACCTCCTGGGCGTCGATGCAGAAGAGCGTGGCGCCGAGGATGAGGTCGGTCTCGGCATCGACGATGACCTTGATGAGTCCGTGCGTCTCGCCGACGATCTTCGGACGGGGCATGGCGGCGATGCCTGCGACGTCCTTCACGGCGACGAGGACGTCGATCTCGAGCTCTCGCGCCTCGGTCTCGCTGATGCCGACCCTGGCCAGGGGCGGAGACAGGAACGTCGTGGTCGGGACGGCGACCCGGTCCTTCGTCGTGCGACCGCCGGACCCCACCAGCTGGTCGAGCACGATTCGGTGGTCGTCCAGTGAGACGTACGTGAACTGGGGTCCGCCGTTGACGTCGCCCACCGCGAACACCGTCGGTGTCGCGGTGCGCAGGTGTTCGTCGACCTCGATGAAGCCGCGGGCGTCGGTCGTGACACCGGCCCGGGCCAGGTCGAGGTCGGGCGTGGCGGGGACGCGGCCGGTCGCGACGAGGACCGCGTCGGCCCGCAAGGTGCGGGTGCCGAGGTCAGGGCTGCCGCTGATCGTCACCACCGTGCCGGGTCCCTGCTCGGCGCCGTCGTGGTCCAGGACGGACTGAACCGTCTGGCCGAGATGGAACTCGACGCCTTGCTCCTCCAGAAGTCGCCTGACCGCCTCGGCGACGTCGCGGTCCTCACGCGGCAGGAGTGACTCGTTGTGGTCGACGACGTGGACCGACGAGCCGAAGTGGGCGAACATGCTGGCGAACTCCAGCCCCACGTATCCGGCACCGACGACGACGAGGCGGCGAGGAAGGGGTTCGACGTGCTGGAGCGTGGTGGAGTCGTACACCCGCGTGCTGTCGGCTGCGCCCTCGAACTGCGGTGGTGCTGGCACTGTTCCGGTGTTGACGACGACCGTGTCCGCTCTAACGAGCAGGCGGTCGGCGCCGGCGGACACCTCCACCTGGTCGGGCGCCACGAAGCGGGCCTGCCCGTCGATGAGGGTCACGGTATCGACCTCGGCGAGCATGGCGTGGTTGCGAGCGTTGAGCTGGGCGATGAGGGTGTCTCTGGCGACGACGGACGTCGCGAAGTAGTCAGCGGGATCGTCCGTCCCACGACGCTCCTCGGCGCGATGGATCAACGCCTTGGTGGGCACGCAGGCGACGTTGATGCAGGTGCCGCCATACATCTGCGGTGACCGTTCGACGAGGGCGACGTGCTGTCCTTGCCGGCCGAGGGCGCCCGCCAGCGTCTTGCCGGCCTTGCCCCACCCGAGGACCAGGACGTCCACGCTGATGCTTTCCATGTTTCCTCCTCGGGATGACGCGAGCGGCCACCCGGTCCGGCGCACGCCTGGTCTGTCGCAGCCAACCACGGAACCGCCGCGGGCGTACACGCCCGTTCCGGCCACCGCAGGGCAGGAGTGGCACCCGTCCGGGGCACTGAGGCGACGGGGACTCCCGGCATAGTCCCGGCATACGTCGTGCTGCGTGAGGTGCGGCGTACTCTCGCTCCATGGCGAGTGCTGGACGTCCGGCGGTGCTGCCGTGAAGGCCGCCGACGTGCTCCTGCTGGTCCTCGACCTCGCTGGGACACTCGTCTTCGCCCTCAACGGAGCGCTCACGGCCATCAGGTCGGTGCGAGTGGACATCGTCGGGGTCATCACCCTGGGCATGATCACCGCCCTGGGCGGCGGCATCGTCCGTGACGTCATCATCGACAGGTTGCCCCCGGCCACCTTCAGCGACTGGCGCTACCTCGCCGTTGCAGGTGTCGGGGCCCTTGTCGCGTTCGCGCTCGGGAGGCGACTGGACCGAATCGCCTTGTCCATCAACGTCTTCGACGCCATGGGGCTCAGTCTCTTCGCCGTCACGGGCGCCACGAAGGCGCTGCAGACCGGTCTGGGCCCCGTGCAGGCAGTGATCCTGGGCGCGATCACGGCCGTCGGGGGCGGCACGCTGCGCGACGTCCTCATCGGCCAGGTTCCCTCGGTCCTGCGCAGTGGGCTGTATGCCATTCCCGCCCTGGTGGGAGCGGGCATCACCGTCGTCGCCGTGCGTCTGGGAGTCGACGGGCTGGCGGCAGCATTGGTGGCGGCCCTGGCCTGCTTCACGATCCGCATGGTCGGTCTGCGCTACGGCATAGATGCCCCGACGCCTCGGGACGCCCCGCCCTCGTGACGCGTCGGGCACGCGGAGCCCGCGTCCAACGCGGCTGGACGTCAAGACCTGGGGCCAGCCACGGTTGCCGGCCGTTCCGCGGCCGAGAGGGCAGCCGCGGAGTGACCACGACAGGTTGTTCTAGGAGTTCGCGAGGTAGCTCATGAGGGCCACGGTCATCGCGGAGGCGCCGGTTCGGAAGGTGGGCTCCATGACAGGAGCGAAGGTGCTCGCATGGTTCCCGGGAATCGTCGTGGACAGCGTGCCCGCAGCCTCCGCCCGACGGTAGTGGTCGGGATCGAAGCCGCCCCAGATCCAGTAGAGGTAGGGGACGTCGAGCCCGTTCGGGATGTCGCTGAAGTCCTCGCTGCCGGTCGACGGCTCCATCAGGACGGCCTTGTCACCGAAGTGCTCGGTGAACGCGGCCGAGACCCGGTCGTAGACGCGTGGGCTGTTGTCGGTGACCGGGAAGGGGTCGGTGTAGTCGAACTCCGGGGGAGCCGGCGATCCGGACGCCTCGCACTCCGCCTTGACGATCCGCTCGATCGCCTCGCGCAGCTGTGCCCGGGTGCGGTCGTCGTAGGCGCGCAGGTTGAGCAGAAGCGTCGCACTCTCCGGGATGACGTTGCTCTTGCTCCCGGACTGGAAGGCGCCGACGGTGACGACGCCGAAATGGCCAGGGGCGAGCTCGCGGGAGATGATCGCGTTCAGGCGCATCACCACTGCACTGCCGAGCAGGATCGGGTCGATCCCGAAGTGCGGCATCGACCCGTGGGTGCCGCGGCCGTGGAGGGTGACCCTGATGCTGTCGGCGGCCGAGAGGGCGGCGCCCGGGCGTGAGGCGACGGTGTCGTAGGGCAACCCCATGACGTGCTGGCCCACGGCGACATCCGGCTTGGGAATCCGGTCGGCCAAGCCGTCCTGGATCATCGCGGCGGCCCCGGTTCCGAGCTCCTCTGCCGGCTGGAAGAGGGCGACGACGGTGCCCGACCACGCGTCGCGGTGCTCGGCGAGCAGCTGGGCAGCGGCGAGCAGGCAGGTGACGTGCATGTCGTGCCCACAGGCATGCATCACCGGCGTCTCCTGTCCGGATGCGTCGACCGCGGTGGCGGTGGAGGCATACGGCAGTCCGGTCGCCTCCTTGACGGGGAGTGCATCCATGTCGGCTCTCGCCAGCACGACCGGCCCGGCGCCGTTGCGCAGGACCCCTACCAGACCGGTGCCGCCGATACCCGCGTGCACCTCGTACCCGAGGTCGGTGAGCCGGTCGTCGACCAGTCCGGCCGTCCGGTGCTCCTGGAAGCTCAGCTCGGGGTGGCGGTGGAGGTCCTGGTAGAAGTCGAGGTGCCAGGGTTCGATGGTGTCGAGGTGTCCGAGCAGCTCGTCCGCAGCAGTCATCAGTCCTTCGTACACGCGCCCCGAGACCAGGACAAGACCCCAGCCGCTCCCCGGCTCTGCGGCGAGCCGCAGCCGGCTGCCACGAGAACGGTCGTCGCGACGTGCTGCACCAAGGAAGGTGCTGCGGCGGAGGGATCGGCGCGCTTGTGAATCCTCGTGATCGATCCGCGCGTCTGCAGCGACGAGAATGGAAGGAGTTGCTGACGGGGCGGCCACTCGCCGCGGCCGGTCTTCGTCAGAGGCTGACGTCGCTCCGCCCACCCCCGAACGGGACAACTTGTCACGAGCGATTGCGGCCGTGGCCTCTCCGAGCGACGGGCCGAAACAGGGCTAGACGGCGCCAGCCAGGACGAGTAGGTCTCCCATGGAGAAGGGTGTTGACGCCGGATTCCACGGCCGCTCCGCGTTGAAGTAGGAAGTGCCGTCCCGCGCGAGCAGGCCGAGGATCACCTCCGCCACGATTCGTCCTCCCACCGGTCCCAGTTGGCAGCCCCCGCCGAGCTCGGCCTCCTTGAGCACGTAGAACCACAGTGGCGCCCGGCCGCCCCAACGCGGGTCGATGAGGCCGAGGCGCTGGTTGGGAATAGGCGGGATCCCCATCGCCCTGGCCACGTCTTGGCCGGCCGGGAGACCGAGCCGTTTGCCCCGGAGGAGGTTGCGCTCTGCCAGCGAGAGAATCGCCCCGTCGATGTGGGCGACGACTGTAGGCGGCAGGTTGCTGAGGGGCAGTGAGAGCTGTGTGTCGATCGTTCGCGTCATGTTTCGGTCGTCCGGCGCCTCGACATCGGGAATCTCGTAGAAGTAGTTCCAGTCCGCCCAGGCGTTGCCCGGTAGCGGCCTCGAGCCACGAAGGTCACCGCCTGCGGGGCCGAACACGGGCAGCGTCGTGCTCTCGTGCATCTCGTACTCCGCGCGAATCATGCTGTGCCCGAAGCGGTATGCGGCGACGGAGTACTCGATGGGCATCATCGGGCGCTGGCTGTTGTTGGGGTGGTAGAAGCGGTTGTCGACGGCGATGGTTCCGTGCGGACCGCTGCGGAGCATCTGCTCGACGACACCAGAGCCGAGGATGTGAGGCAGGAAGTCGTGGACGATGACCCATTGGTAGTGCCATCGGGTCTGGCGCTGTGCCTCGGTGAAGCTGTTACCGGCAGCGACGAACTGGTTGTGCAGCCGGATGAAGGCGATCTGCAGTTGCGCGATGATGAGGTTCTCGTCGTTGCGCGGGTCGCCGATGTATGCCGTGCCGTCCGCCGCGCGGGGGAGGTCGAACGGGCCGCCCTGGCTTCGTCCGAGCCGGAGCATCCCCGGGTAGTCGGGGTCGTAGAGCTGGGGGTCCGACGTGGGCCCGCGTCCGTAGACGGAGCCCAAGTCGAAGAATGGGGTGTCGAAGTTGAGTAGAGCGTGCGGGTCCACCTGCTGCTGAGGTAGCGGCGTGGGATCCCGGGTCATGTCGTGGTCGATGAACTGTCCGAGGTAGGTGTAGCCCGCGGGGATGTACGGGTTGTCGAAGCCGTCGTTGCTCATGGAGACGTCATCGAGCGGTGGACGCGGGTCGATCATCTGGCGGGTCAGGGCGACGAGCAGGTCGTCGTCGGGGGCGAACGGCTCGAGCTCGGGGAACATGAGCCCGAACCGCCCCTGGGTGCTCCGCTTCGTCGTCACGGCAATGTCCGAGCCACGGGGGTCGCCGACGCCGTGACCGCGGCCGCCGGCGAGCGTGAGCGGTTTGGGGGTCGGGGTCGGCGTGCTCGTGGCCAACGCATTCCCGCCGGGGGAGGGCGCCGACGCAGTCCCCTCCGCCAGCATCGGCACCACCGCGAGCCCCGCCGAGTTGACGAGCAGGCTGCGGCGGGTCAGCCGTCCGGGTTCTTGCGGCGCAGCAGGGCCTGCTCCGATGAGCTGCCCGTTCGTCGCGCCCCATGACACGTGGCGCCGTCTCAGTCTCATCCCGTTCCTCCATCTCCGAATCGGACGCGATGCCGAGCTGCTGTCGTGCGGACTGTCACCACGGCGGCGGGTAGAGCGGTCCTTGGCCGTGCGGGCCGCCTTCCCCGTTGCTGAGGAACCCGAGCGCCCACAGGTCGTTGGGCACCACGGTGTCCCCGACCTGGACGTTCTCGGGGAAGATGAAGTCGAAGTTCGGTGCCTCGTACCGGCCCGAGGCGAGCCCGTTCGCCACGACCTGGCCCGTCAGACAGTCCGGCGACGTCGCGATGTTGTGGTAGGTCGAGTTGGCCGACACGGAGGACGGGGTACCGGTCGTGTCCGGGTTGCAGAGCAGCCGACTGACCACGAGGACGTCACGGGTGGGCGACGTGAGCAGCCCCGGCGGAGCCTTCCGGGCCCGCAGCCGGACCCGTTGCGACTGGGGACCGGTGAACTGGGTGGTGATGCCGCCGCCGATGGGCGCGCCCGGACCGTCCGGGGTGATCTCGGGGTTCGACTCACCGGACATCTCGAACGGCGTGATCCACCGGTACGACACAGCGCCCGTGCTGGGATCGATGTCGGGGAAGTAGATGTCGACAGGCGTCGTCACATCGGTCGTCTCCGCCGTGAGGAACATCCGGTCGACGGTCTCCTGAGCCGCGCCGTTCACCGAGACGGTTGAAGGGTCGGCGGAGCCCACCCCGAACTGGCCGATCGCGAGGTAGCTCGGAAGCGTCCCGTGGCTCGTGAAGATGCCGACCGAGGCCTCGACCGTGTGCGCCGAGACAAGGCTCGGTGACGTGCCCGCCGGGCGCAGGAGCGTCCCGGCGAAGGTGATGTAGTCGCCGACCTCGAACGGAGCCTGTTGGCGCGGGTCAGGGTCGGGCGGCATACCCGAGCCGGAGGTATCCGACACCGGGGGCATGACGAAGTGTCCGCAGAAGGCCGGGTTGCCGCTCGGCGGCACGAGGTTGAGGCCCTTGGGCAGACTGAACCCGAGACCGTCGTCGATGAAGTCCCGGCAGTGGTGTGCGACAGGGGTGGGGCGGTTGGCCTGAGGGCACAGCGGGTCGTTGTCGGTGACCAACGCGTTCGTCACTGCGTCACGCACCGGCGCTTGGCGAGGTATGCACATGGGGTAGCCGGTGGCGGCGTGGATCGTAGGGTTCTGGTCGTCCACTCGGAATCGCGCGTCGACGCTGTGCTTGATGCCGAACCGGCCCTCTGGGTCGTTGATCTCGACGATCGCCTGGTCCGGGGCACCCACCCCCGCACCGACGTGAAGCTGGCCGGTCGCATAGTCGATGCTGGTGATGACGCCCTGTCCCTGGTTGAGGGACTGCTGCGAGACCGTGACGAGCCCGGCGACGTAGCGGCCTGCGACAGTGTTGCCCACGACGTGGATCTCGAACGAGGGGAAGGTTCCCGGACTCGATCCCAGCTGCTTGAGGGAGATCGGCAAGGACGGCTGGTCAGCAGGCGGGTCCACGAACCCGCGCCACGTGCTCGAACTTGCCGGCATCTGGATCACCGAGTTGCACGGCACGACCACGGTCAGCCCGTTCACGAGGAGGTTCCCTCCGTCGTGGAGCGCGTCCACGCCAGCCGGACAGTTGTCGGTGACGGTCGCATCCTGGATGAAACCGGTCACGTCGAACTGGTGCAGGGCGCTGTGCGACGGGTCGCCCGTGAAGACAGGCGGAACGAGAGCGGGAAAGGACCGCGTGACCCCTGCGGCCCCCGGCGCAGGACGGACCGGTGGGGGCTTTGCCGTGCCGCCCCCGCCCAGACCTCCGCCACCCTTGGCGAGCGCCGCCAGACCGTCCATGCTCACGAGTAGGGCCAGCATGCTGAGCACGCCCAGGAGCACGTAGACCAACCGCCGAACGAGCATGGATCCCCCTCCCGCGGTCGCGCACCGCCACCCTCCACGAGCGCTCGACGTCGTGCCGCGACCTTTGACACGATGGTGGCGCACCGGGCTCGGGCAAACCTCGGGGCGTTAGGTGTCGCCCCTATTGCGACACCGTCATGTTCGAGGACCGCACCGAAACGGCTGCCCTATGGGGAACATCGGCGAGTCGACCGCGTCGCCGGGGCCGAGTAACAGCACCAGCGCGCGGCCTTCGCCGTCGCACGGGTGGTGGATCTTCGTGCTCAACACGCCAAGCGGACGGACGACCGCGTGGTCAGTGGACGAGGGCAGCCCCTTCTTGTCACTCGACCGAGTCCCATGCGCCCGTCGCGGGGCGCGTCGGGTTCGTGCTGTCTCGACACGTCAGTTCTCGGGACGGAACGGCGTCGTCGGGATGGTGATGCTTCCGCCCGAGCTGCTCCTGATCGTCACCCGTACCGGGTCGCGGGGCTCATAGGCGAAGACGGTGCCGCCGTACCGCTGGCCACCTCCGTTGTGCACCTCGCCGATGAGGGTCCCGTCCGCGCGGTAGGCCTGCAGTCGTGCACCGGGGTCGGAGCTGCTCGCGCTGACCAGCAGCTGCCCACCCCTGGTGGCGGTGGCGTTCGTCCAGCACTTGTCGACCTCTAGGCGGTCTGCCACTCGACCTGGTCCGGTGGACGGCTCGGTGGACGGGCTGATGGACGGCACGGTCGTCGGTAGGGACGCCGGGACCGGCGCCCGTGGGCCGGCAGCCGTCGAGACGGCGGCCACGGGCGACGGTGCCACCACCGCGACGCCACAGCCGGACGTGAGCGCGCACAGCATCCCGGACGCCATTCCGGCAACCAGAGCCGTCACCGGGCGGATCCGCGTCCGACGACTCATCCCAGCCTCCACGTGTGGCGCGAGCCCCCGTGCACGACCGTTGCTGCCGGGGCCTGGAGGGCCCTGGCAGCAACGGCGTGGGAGCTGTCGGGGTCGGGGGGTGGCAACCCCGACAGCTGCCGTTCCGCGACTACTGCCTGATCTTGTCCAGCCGCGAGGGTGGGCTCGTGCCGATCACCGTGCCCGCGGCATTGAGGGACTTGACCGTCAGCGGTGTCTGCGCGCACGGTGTGGCATAGGTGCCGCCGAGGTTGCAGGCCGGTGGCGGAGCACCGACAGCCGTCACGGTGAACGAGCCCGGCGCGACGAGCGAGACCGTGAGGTTCGCTGCGCCCAACGTGGCCGGGTCGAACATCGTGCCCGTCTCCGTCAGGTACGGCAGAAGCCGCATGGAGCTCACGGTGGTGTCGGTCGAGGTCGCGGTGATGACGAGCCGCTGCTTCGACGTGCGGTACTCGACGGGCGTCAGGGTGACGTTGGTCGGCACCGCAGCCGTGACGGTGACCGTCACCGTCGTGTCAGGCGAGGAGCCGTTGGCGTTCGTCGCCTTGACCGTAAAGCTGTAGGTTCCCGCAACGGTGGGCGTGAACTTCAGCTGTGAGGTCCCTGCGGCGGTCGCGGCGGCCGGCGTCTGCGTGAGCGCAGGGTTGTCCGGACCGGCCGTCTGGCTCCAGGCCCACGTCGGCGCGGGCAGCGAGCTGCTGGACGCTGTGAGCGTCACCAGGTTGCCGGCCGTCACCGTCTGGTTCTGGATGGGGGCGATGGTCGGCGGGGGCGCCGCCTGCACCGTGATGGTGGTCGCCGTGGACGCGACGCCACACGGGTTCGAGACCGTGAACGTCAGGTTGTAGGTGCCCGCCGCGAGGCCCGTCGCCTTGAACGTCGGGGTGGTCGTCGTGGCGCCGGTGAGAGCGCCGTTGAGGTCCGTGCCTCCCGGTGTCGTCCCGGCGGTCCACTGGAGGGTGACCGGGCTCGATGCACCACTCGTGACGCTGCCCGACAGCGGGATGCTGGCGCCGCTCGCGACCGAGTACGGAGCCCCGTTGATCGTCGGCGTGGCACAGACGACCGCAGGAGCGGGGACGTTGCTCGGCCACGGTGACAGGACGCCGGCCTTGACGCCGGTGAGCGAGCTGTAGCCGCCGTAGGCGAGGAAGGGGATCGAGTTGAAGTTGTTCTCGGGGACAGGGGTGCCGGGCACGTTCTCCGGGAAGATGTACTCGCCGATCGGGGCGTGGTACTGCCCGTAGTAGATGCCGTTGGCTGCGGTCTTCGCGCCGGGCGTGCCAGGGACCTGGCTCGCCGGGTTGGCGTTGATCGTGCCCGGGAGGAACTCCGAGAGACCGTCGACCACGGCACGCACCTCACGGGTCGGTGGGATGAACTGGCCGGCAGGGGGAGGCGTGCAGGCCTTCTGCGTGGCCACCGTCGCCGTGCACGGCGGCCGGAACCGCCAGCGTCCTCGCACCGCGCCGCCGGGAGGACCGGGGTCGGGCATGATGGTGCCCCACTCGCGGTCGCTCGTCGCACCGGTGACCGGGTTGATGTCGACGCCGTAGAGGCGGATCATCCGCGACTCGTCGGTGGTCATGCCCTCGAACCTGGTGCGCACGGCTGCCTCGCCGGCGCCGAAGACGGTGAGGCCGCCGGTGCCGATCAGCGAGACGTCGACCGACACGTAGGCAGGGTCGATGCCCGGCTGGGTGTAGATGCCGAGGCTGGCGACGATCGTGTGGGCAGAGATGTACTGCCCGCCGTTCGCGCCGCCGTCCTGGATGAGGTTGCCGGCGAAGGTGATGTAGTCACCGATCTCGAAGGGGGCCTGCTTGCGCGGGTCGGCGCAGGTGCCGCGAGCGCAGGTGTTGGCGTCGACGTCGGCCGGTGAGTCCATCCGGAACAACGTGTAGGCCGCGCCCTGCGCGGGGAGGGCTGGCTGCGGGGTGATCCCCGAGGTGTCGGTCCCCGTGTAGACGGGCCGGTTGGCCTGCGGGCACAGAGCGTCGTCGTTCGTCGTCGTCGGTGCGCTGCGCGGGATGCACATCGGGAACCCGGTCTCGGCCAGGATCGTGGGGTTGTCCTGGTCGACCTGGAAGCGGTCGTCGGGGGACATCGCCCGGCCGTAGCGGCCGGACGTCGTGGACGGGGCCACGGCGGGGTCGTTGATGCGGACCCGCGTGCCGGTGCCGGCGATGCCGGGCGTCCCGCCGACCTCCATCTCGCCGGTGCCGTAGTCGATGAAGTTGACGTAGCCGGCGCCCGAGTTGAGGTCCTGCTGGGCCACGTGGACCAACCCGGCGATGTAGCGGTCGCCGCTGTTGTCGATGACGCGGTTGCCGACGACGTGCACCTCGTAGGTGGTCAGGGGCTTCGGGGAGTCGCCGAGCGCCAGCCCGGTCTGGCTCGGACCGTAGGGTGCGGGCGCGTGGGTGAAGAGCTCCTGCCAGGTGAGGGCGCTCGCCGGAAGGATGACGATGGTCTCCTTCGGGACGACGACCGAGTGGCCGTTGACCGTGAGCGTTCCTCCCGAGTGGGGGTCGGAGGGAGTGTCGAGCGTGGCCGACTGCAGGAAGCCCGTGATGTCGAACTGCGTGCTCGAGGCTACGACGGGGTTGACCGCGGGGGCGACCAGCGGGGCGACCGCCCCTGTGGCGGCAAGGCTCGCCACCGGCGCGAGGCCGGCAGCGAGTCCGATCGCGGCCACGGCGGAGAAGAGGCGGCGACGTCGAGTCCAGCCACCCTTCGCCCCGGGTCTGCTGGTGAAGCGCGTGGTGAGCGCACCTCCGGGTTGATCAAACATTGCCGTCCTCCGTCCGTTCTGCTGAGCTGACACGCATTGGCGTGGAATGGACCCCGTTTGCCTGAGCAGCGGGGGCAGGCGGGAAGAGGCTCGGCTGTACGGCGATTCGGTGTAAGTGCTGAATGACTTCTCCGAGCGTCACGAGGATCCCCCCTCCGGGATGTGACTCCATGGTGGGTTCGACGAGACGGGGCGACATGTGCCACCGAGGGGGGAGGCGCTCCCCGAGAATTGGGGGGTACCGCTTTCCTCGTCTTCCTCCGAGATGCCTGTCGACGTGCTATAGCGTCGCGCCTCTGCCCGGGTGACGACGCGGAAGGTGCGTTCACACTGTGGCATTGCGGTCAAACCCCCAGTTTTGGGGGTACAGCACCCCTCCTGTGGGTCGTCGCGGCCGCGGGGAACTGCTGCGAGAATGGGTAGAGCTCAGGGCCAGCGTCATCGAGCGCGTCTCGGAGGCGCGACCCCGTCACCTGTCGCTTCGCGTGGGCGGCGCCACGAACCGAACAGCCGCGAAGGTGGTGAGGACTTGGTCCGGATACTCATCGTCGACGACGTGCAGATCATGCGCATCGGCCTCGCTTCGCTGTTCAGCCTCGAACCGGATCTCGACGTCTGTGGCGCGGCTGCGAGCGGCGAACAGGGAGTGAAGGTGGCGCGGCAGACGCGGCCCGACGTCGTCCTCATGGACATCCGGATGCCGGGTCTCGACGGGGTCGAGGCCACGCGCCGGATCGTGCGCGAGCTGCCGCGGACCCAGGTCGTCGTGCTGACGGGAGAGCCGTCGCAGGCGAGCCGGCAGGCTGCCCTCGAAGCGGGCGCGGCGGCCTACGTCGTCAAGGATGCCGTCCCGGCGACGGTTCTCGAAGCGGTTCGGCGCGCCTGGGACGACCGTTCGCCGGAAGGCGGGGGCTGAGCACGCGACTGCCGGACGCCGGGTCAGGCTGGGAACACGCTCTGGAAGTTCTGGGGGAAACGCGCGACGAGCTCGGTTCCCCCGTCCGGGAGCCGGACGAGAGTGAGCGACCCGCCGACGTCCTTCAGGGTGTCCTCCAGCAGCCGCAGGCCGAAATGGCCCGCTGCTGCAGGGCTCGCCGGTGGGCCGACGCCGTCGTCCCGGACCGAGACGACGACATCCCGACCGTCGACGCGGGCGGTCAGGCGCGCGGTTGACGCGGCAGCGTGCTTGACGACGTTGCGCAGGCCTTCTCTGAGAACTCGATACGTCAGCTGGATGGCCTCCTTTGACACGGACGCGTAGCGCTCTGAGACGTCGACATCGACGGTGACGCCCGATTCGCCGGCACGGGTGGCGAGGATGTCCAGCGCGGAGAGAAGTCCGCCGCGCGAGGGGTCGGCGGGGTACAGGTCGGTGACGAGACCTCGGAGTGCGGCAATCTCCCCCTGCAGATTCGGAGTGGTCGAGTCGAGCATCTCGCGAGCCCCGTGCGAGTCCTCAGGCAGCTCACGGGCGATGAGCGGCAGGGCATAACCTAGGGCGGCGAGATTCTGGATGAGGCCGTCGTGCAGCTCCTCGGCGATCCGGCGCCGCTCCAGGTCCGAGGCCGCGAGGGCGTGCCGGAGCATCTCGTTGCGCTCGGCCTGGGCGTGGTCCACGCCACGGGCGAGAGACAGGGCCAGCGGGAGCAGGAAGAGCGTGAGGACCAGCATCGAGCCGATGGCGAGCGCCGTGAGGCGCAGCAGCACCAGCTTCGTGTCGCTCTCCAGCCTGGCCGTGGACCAGTACGACTCGATGACGATGGGGCGGTGATCGGCGTCGAACGCTCCGACATACACCTCGAGCAGCTGTCCTGAGGCTCGTTCGGCGGCGTTCTCGACCTTCGTCAGGTCCGAGAGGTCGGCGAACACCTGCTGGGTGCCGAAGAGAGCCTTGACCTCCTCGTCCATCGCGTAGGTGCGGCCGATGAGTGCCTCCTCGTCCGACCAGATGACCTGGCCGTCGGCGGACCAGAGCTTCACGTGCACGAGCGAGCCGTCGCGCCGCCGTGACTGGACCACGGTGACCAGGCTGGCGGTCGATCCACGATCCCCCGCGCGCACCGCCCTGTCGACGAAGGGCGCGGCGACGTTGAGGGCGAACGTCCTCCCTCGCAGGCTCGCCTCGCGCAGCGCCAGGTCGGCAGCGAGGGTACGAGCCACGAGGACTGCGCACACCGTGACGATGAGGAACGCGGCTAGGGTCCACAGAGCGAACCTCGAGATCGCCTCGCGCACGATCGGCCGGGAGCCGGTGCGCAGCTCTCCGCCCCGCCGCCGAGCTCTAGCCATGCTTGGTCGGGGAGATGAGTCCGAGCCGGTTGGCGGTGACGACGGCCTCGAGCTGGGAGTGCGCGTGAAGCTTCCGGAGCAGGGTCTTGACATAGCCGCGGCACGTCAGCACCGAGATGCCGAGCTCCTTGGCGATCATCACTGCGTCCGCACCGTCCGACAGGCTGCGTAGCACATCAGCCTCACGCGGCGTGAGTCTCGGGACCGGATCCCCGTGGCGGTCGCCGCGTGACCGTGCGAGGGTCCGCAACACGGTCGGGTCGATGTCGAACCCCCCGCGGGTGGAGGACCGGAGGGCGCCGAGGATCTGTTCCAGGGAGCCGTCCTTCGGCAACAGTGCACAGGCGCCGGCATTGAGGGCCCGGTTGAGCAGCGCCTGGTCGATGAAGGCGGTGAGCACGATGACGCGCACATTCGGAGCGCCGCGGATGAGCTCGGCGGCGAGCTCGACCCCATCGTCATGTCCGAGCCGGACGTCCATCATGATGACCTCGGGCCTCCAGTACGCGGCCAGGGCCCTGGCCTGCGCCGCATTGTGGGCAGTCCCCACGCAGTGCATGTCCGGTTGACCGTTGATGGCCATCCCGATGGCGTCAGCGAGAACCCGGTGGTCGTCCACGACGAGCACGGATGTCTGAGCGCTGTCGATGCATGGTGAAGTCTTCATGAGCGCCTCCCCCCAGGAGCTTGCCTCTCGGTCAGTATCGGGCACGATGTCGGCGCTGTCTCACGAATACGCGCCACCCGGCCGCGCCTGCCTGGACGGCCGCCCGCGAGTGCGCGCGGTCGTCAGGACCCCGAGGTTTGCCCGAGCCCCGCTGCGCACCATGGTGGAAGAGGCCGTGACCCGCGTCGTGTGGGCCCTTGAGCCCCATTCGTTTTCGAGCAGACGTCGAGTGGCAGCCTCCCAAACCGGCGGCTTCGACGTCCGTGACCTGAGGAGCTGGCATGAACGCATTCACGCCTTCAGCAGAGGAAGACCCACGAGGATCCGACGCCGGGGGAGTCGGCCGACGCGCCGTCCTGCGGCTCGGGGCAGCAGGTGGCCTCGGCGCAGCACTGCTCGCGGCGCGCGGGTTCGGGGGGCCCGTCCTGGCCGAGAAGGGGTTGCTCTCGCCCGACGGGGCCTTCGCAGACTCGTCTACGGAGCTGGGCGATCTGCTCTTCTACATCGAGGCCTTCCCGACGAGCCCGCTGATCCTCTCGCCGTTCAGGGACGTGCTTCCCATTCCCAAGGCGCTCGCCCCGATCCCTGCCTCGACGTTCAGCACGTGGGCGAAGCCGCCCGGTCCCGGTGTGGGACAACAGAACTCGTTCGGGAGCGAGCAGCACCAGATCTGGCCGAGCAAGATCGGCTACCCCGATCCCATCGTCTACAAGATCGACCTCCTGCTCCGGACGCACTCGTTCACGACCTCGCAGGTGCTGCCCATCGACGCCGACGGCAAGCCGGCGGTCTCCTTCGACGCGTTCGGAGCGACCTACGCGGCCGGCACCAAGCGCTGGTTGCCGATGAGCACCATCTACGGGTTCAACGGCACCTTCCCCGGTCCGCGCATCAACGCGGAGTACGGCAAGCCGTGCCTCGTCCGTTTCGAGAACCACCTCGACGAGAACCCGCTCGGGCTCGACCGCCAGGACTTCGGGTCGCCCGACTGGTCGTTCCTCACCCACCTGCACAACGGGCACACCGCGCCGGAGAGCGACGGCAACCCGCACTACTGCATGACCTACGGTCCCAAGTCGACCGGCTACGGGCCCAAGACGTTCTGCGACAACCTCTACCTCAACTGGCCGGCCGGCGGCGACGACCGGGAGAAGCAGAGCTTCTTCTGGTTCCACGACCACCGCATGGACCACACCGGGTCCAACGTCTACAAGGGCATGGTCGGCCTCTACCCGATCTACGACCCCAAGAACGGCACGGACATGGGCGACGAGACTCGGGGTCTCAGGCTGCCCGGCGTGCGTCACGACAACCCCGACGGGTCCTTCGACGTCGACTACGACGTGCCGCTCGCGTTCTACGACTGCCGCCTCGACGACGGGGTCACCACACACAAGGACGTCCACGACGGGATGGGGGAGTTCCCTGCCGCCAAGAACCCGGCCACCCACCCCGAGTGGTGGGGCAAGACGTTCTACAAGCACTTCCCCAACCACGGCTTCGTCGGCGACATCTTCACCGTCAACGGCACGGCATACCCCGTCATGGAGGTGAAGCGGCGCAAGTACCGCTTCCGGTTCCTCGACGCGTCGATCGCCCGCATCTACGAGTTCAAGCTGATGGCCTCGACGCAGGGTCCCAAGTCCTCGGCATCACTGGGCTACGGCGGCGACGAGCTCGAGGGTCAGTACCGCATTCCCGACGGCCAGCAGTGCATGCAGTTCACCCAGATCGCGTCGGACGGCGGCCTGCTGCCCTTTGCCCTGAGACGGGACTCGTTCGAGCTGTGGCCGGCCAAGCGGCGCGAGGTCATCGTCGACTTCACGCGCTACCAGGACGGAACGCCGACGACCAAGGGTGACGTCATCTACCTCACCAACGTCATGAAGATGCCGAACGGGCGCATGTGGGCGAGCTCGTCGCGCTTCTCCCCGGATCCGAACTACAAGGTGCCGGTGCTGAAGTTCGTCATCGGCGACGACGTCCCCGACAACAGCCTCGTGCCCCAGCCCGGTCAGCTGCTGCGTCAGCTCCCACCGCTGCCGAGCAACTGGCAGAGCATGCTCGACAACCGGCTCATCTTCGAGGTCGAGCGAGGCAGCTCGTCGGCCGACGTGGAGTGGCTCATCAACGGCACACCCTTCGATCCGTCGCACGACGGAGTGAGCCTGAAGAACCCCGCCGGCAAGACGCCGCTCGCCCAGCAGAAGGTCGGCAGCTTCAACCTCTGGGAGATCCGCAACGGCGGCGGTGGCTGGGTGCATCCGTTCCACCTGCACATGGAGGAGCACCGGGTCGTCATGCGCAACGGCCAGGACGCGACCAAGGGCTCTCCGGGCCACCCCGACGACGTCTCCAGGGAGGACCTGACGGCGCTCGATCCTGGGGAGTCCGTCATCGTCTACCGCGGCTTCCGCGACTTCGTCGGGCCGTACGTCGCCCACTGCCACAACCTGGCCCACGAGGACCACGCCATGATGTTCGGCTGGGAGATCACGCCGTAGGAGCCCGGATCTCGTGTCGTGCCCACCCGCCGGTGGGCACGACACGCTCCGGTTCGGTCGAGGAAGAAGAGGTGCCCTCATGACGACATCCACACGTCCAGTCGCGGTCCCCGACACGAGGACCGCCCACCGTCCTGCCGTGCCGTGGCTGACGGTGGTTCCGCTCGCGGCGGTGCTTGCCTTCGCCGACGGTTTCTGGGTCACCTCGATGCGTGGTGCGGTCGGCGCCGTCGGTCGCGGTCAAGGTCCCTTCACGACGTGGTGGCACCAGTCGACCGTCCTCGTCCCCCTCTACGTGTGTGGGGTGATCGGCGCCCTCGCACTCGCGTTGCGCTGGTCACGACGAGGCCGCCAGCGCCGGTTGGGGCTCCTCGCGACAAGCCTGCTCGTCGTCCTTGCAGCCACACTGGTGGCGGTCGCGCAGATGGCGGCCGGGGCGGCCTACGACTACCACGTGCAGTCGGATGAGCTGCAGATGATGTCGATGCTGCGTGGTGACTGTCGGGCTGACTGCCTCGAGCGTCTGCGGCAGGACACGATGTGGCTGCAGGTGCGGGCGACCGGACTCGGTGCAGGCCTGCTCCTGGTCACCAACCTAGGCGTCGTGGCCTGGTTCGTCATGATTTTCGGGGGACGCCTCGACGCTGTCCGTCGAGGGCGCCGCACGGCGCGTGGCCTCCGTACTTCGAAGCCGCCCGTGCCGTATGCCGTGGGCGCCCTCCGTCGTCTGCGCACCAGTCCCGCTGGGGCCGCCGCCGAACTCCGGGGCCTCCTCGCCGCAACACTCGTCGGCGGCGCCGCCATCCACGTCGCAGTCGCCCCCGAGCACCTCGAGGAGTGGCCGGCAGCAGGAGTCTTCTTCATCGTCCTGACCGTGCTGCAGGCGGGGGCCGCGGCCGCCCTGTGGCGGCGTCCCGGTCGCGACGTCCTGTTCCTCGTGGCGGCCATCTCAGCGGGGCCGGTCGTGGTGTGGGCGTGGTCGAGGGCGTGGGGGCTGCCCCTTGGCCCCGATCCGTTCGTGCCCGAACCGGTGGGGCTCCCGGACTGCGCGGCGGGGGCGCTGGAGCTGTCGGCGGTGGTCCTCGCGGTCGTGCTCCTGCGGCGAGGCACGGCGCTCGCAGGCCGCCCCGAGATGCCGGACCATGTGAGTCGCCTCGCCGTCACGGCGGTGTTGGCCGTGACCGTCATCGGGATCGCCGCGACCCAGGAGGGATGGTTCGACGTGGTCCAGTCGCCGAGCTCCGCAGGGTCGACGATGACTACCAGATGAACGGGGCCCGCGTCCACGAAGTGAGGTGACTGCTCACCCCCAATCTTCGGGTCCGCTGCACCCCACACGTGGAGGTCGAACCCTGCGCCCCCCGCACCCACCATGGGAGGGTCAAGGGAGGGTTGACATGGGAATCTCTATTGGTGAGGGACGGGCAGGGGCGCCCGTCCAGGATGCTGGAACGTCTCGCTCAGAGGCGCTGGCGGGAAGGCCTGCAGCGCAAGGGGTTCGGGCGCAGGACGTTCGTGCGCAGGTGCAACTCTGCGGGGGGCTGCGCGTCACGGCCGACGGGTGTTGCGTCGGACCGAGGCAGCTGGGCGGGGCCAAGCCCCGACAGATCCTCGTCGCGCTCTTGCTCCGTCGCGGGCAGGCAGTGTGCAAGGCGAGCCTCGTCGGCCAGCTCTGGGGCGACACGCCACCGGCCGGTGCCACGAGCACGCTCGAGGGATACGTGAGCCTGCTGCGGAAGCGCCTGGATGCGGTCGCACTCGGGTTGGGCAGCGCGGTGCGCACGGTGCCCGGTGGCTACCTTCTGGACCAGACATGCATCGAGGTCGACGTACATCGCTTCCGGGACCTCAGCGCCCAGGCGCGCCGCCGAGACGGCGCCGAAGCGGTGCACCTCTATGCGGAGGCTCTGAACGTCGTGAGCGGTGTCCTGCTTCCCGACGAGCACCTCGACTGGGTCGATGAGGCGCGCGCCGGTCTCGGCACCGAGCTGCTGCACGTTCTCGACGAGGCCGCCGAGGCCGCTCTGACCGCAGGGGACCTCGATGGCGCGCACCGGTGGGCGCGGCGCGCCATCAGACGTGATCCCTTCGACGAGAAGGCGTGGCGCGTCGTCCTGGAGTGTTGCGGACGTCGCGGCCTCCACGCGGAGGGGCTTCGCGCCTACGACGAATGCCGGAGGTTGTTCGCCGACGAGCTGGGCTGCACCCCGGGTCCCGGAGTCCGCGAGGTCTTCGAACGACTGCTCGAGAGCGTCAGACGGGTCGACGACGACCCCCTGGCGGCGCTCATGGACGCTGTCGTCCGCCTGCACCTCGTCGTCTCCTCTCCCGACGAGGCCGCCCTTGTCCCGTCGGGCCGCGGGTCAGGGAGGGCAGGTGACCTCGACGACGAGGACGACTGGCGACTTCTCGAGCGCTTCCTCTCGATGGCCCGACGGCGCCTCGTGGGGCGCTCACCGCTGTCGGCGTGAGTGGGACGGCACGGGTTCGGTGTCGGCACGCGAAGCGGTGCCCCGGGCGCCTTGTGGATGACCTCGCAGCAGCGGGACAATCACGCCAGGAATCAGCCTGTGAAGGAGTGCCATGCCAGCGGCCCAGCGAACCATCGTCATCGACCGGCCGGTGGAGGCTGTCTTCTCCTTCTTCTCCGACCCGTCCAACGACCCGCGATGGCGCACCCACGTCAAGGAGATCCAGGCGCCGCCTGCGATGCGCGAGGGCGCACGGATCCGCCAGGTCGTCGCGGGGCCGGGCGGTCGCGGCATCGATGCCGACATCGAGGTGACCGACTACACGCCGTCGTCGCACTACGCCTTCACCGTGGTTGCCGGACCTGCCCGCCCCCGGGGCGACTTCTCGTTCACGAGCGCCGGTCCGGCCTCCACGTCGGTCACGTTCTCGCTCTCGACCGATCTCTCCGGGTTCAAGAAGCTGCTCATGTCGGGAGCGGTGCAGAAGTCCATGGACGGCGAGATGGCGGCGCTCGACACGGCGAAACGGCTGCTCGAGTCCGAGTAGGTCGCGCCGGGTCCCTCGACGGCCCCTCGCCGCCGCAGACCATCGCAGCGGGTCGTCCCCGCCCGTCAGCACGAAGGCTGTCGTCACGGTCAGCTCCGGCGCAGCGGCCAGAGTGTCGGGCGGGGGTCGTAGTGCGTGGCCAGCCGCTGCAGCGCCACTGCAGCCAGGAGCAGACCGAAGTCGCGCAGTGCCACGTCGTAGAAACCGGGGACGAGTAGCAGGTTGACGATGATGCCGCCGAGCCAGGCGGCCACGACCAGCGCGCCGAGGCGCGGGTGGAAGGCCACGACGAGGCCCGCGACGACCTCGACGACGCCCACGGCATACATCGCCTGGTGCGGGGTGACGGGCAGGGGGCGTGAGAGCACCGGGGCGAGGTAGGTGTCCCACTGCACGAGGACGTTGGTGAACTTGTCGAGGCCGAAGACGATCGGGGCGACGACGAAGGCGGTGCGCAGCACGGCATACGCCTGGTATGCCGTGTCGCCCCTTCCGGCGCGCGCGTGCTGGGCGGTGCTGACGACCGAGCGGTGACCGATGGTGACCATGGGTGCTCCTGGGAACGACGTGGGTGTCCGGCTCGCGGCCTGCAGACATCGGGGCCGCGGCGTGGGACGCTGACGAGGTGTTAGCGCGACGGTCGGGCGTGCGTCTTACCGAAAACCTCTGCGCCACAGCGAAAAGGGCCGAGGTCGGTAAGACCTCGACTGCCCCGGACGGCTAACACGTCATGATCACGCGCCAGTCCCGAACCACGTCCCGACCTGCTCCGTGCCGATCGACCGGACCACCTCTCGACGTCCTGGAGTGGCGGCTGTGCAGGCTGCGCGAAGCCGGCTTCGGTCCCGCGCTGGCCGCCTCGCTCGCTCGCATGCGGGTCGACCTGCACGCCCTCCTGGAGCTCGTGGACGCCGGGTGCCCGCCCGAGCTCGCGGCACGCATCCTGTCCCCGCTCGACGAGACGACCCCCGCGGAGGGCTGGGAGCCCGGTGGCGCCACCGAGAGGGCGACCGGGGCGACCGGCGCGGGGGCACCCTGATGACCTCGATGGGCCGCGGCGACGCCGGGGCCGGCATGCGCGCAGGTGCGCGGGCCGGCACGGCGACCTCGGCCGCCGGTGTCCGCGTCGACGGTCCGACCTCGGAGGGTCGCGAGACCGACTGGGTGGCGGCCCTGTCGGGCTCAGGCTCCGAGCAGGCAACGGCCCTGCGGGAGCTGCACGGGCTCATGGTCCGCGCCGCCGCTCACCAGGTGTGGCGGATGCGCGCAGCCCTGCCGGACGCCTCGCCCGGAGCGGTCGACGTCATCGTGAACCAGGCCGCCGACGAGGCCGTCACCGCGATCCTCGCCAAGCTGCACACCTTCCAGGGCCGGAGCCGCTTCACGACGTGGGCCTTCAAGTTCGCGATCCTGCAGGCGGCCACGGAGGTGCGGCGTGTGCAGTGGCAGCACCGGGAGGTCGAGCTGCGGGACCTCGAGGTCCGGCCTGCTCCCGGGCACGACAGCCCGGAGCTGTGCGCGGAGGGGTCCGACCTCGCGACTGCCCTGGCGGCCGCGATGCGCCGGGTGCTGACCCCCTACCAACGACGCATCGCGGTCGCCCTCCTCGTGGACGCCGTGCCCATCGACGTGCTGGCCGAGCGTCTGGGGACTACTCGCGGCGCCCTCTACAAGACCCTGCACGACGTCCGGGTGCGCCTCCGCCGCGAGCTCGTCTCCCGGGGCTATCTGCCTGTCCCACATGGCGATCCGCCGCAGACGTCGACCAGCACCCTCGACCGACTCCCCACTCGCAGGGCAGGTACCCCATGAACCAGACACCCCAACGACCGCCGGAGGTGTTGAGCGACGCGTCCGTGGACGAGCTCCTCCGGGACACCACACCATGGCTCTCGTGCGAGGAGTGCTTCGAGCGGATGGATGCCTATGCCGAGGCCGTGGCGCGGGGGTTGTCCGCCCACGACCAGGCCATGGACCGACACCTGGGCGCCTGCCCCGCATGCGACGAGGAGGCCCGATCGCTCATCGAGCTGCTGCAGGCCGACTGACCGCCGACACCCGTCGCGGCTCGGGTCGAGTCCGCTGCCGGACGCCAGGAGCGGTGCCGTGGGCGTGCCTTCGTGTCCTCTAGGATGTTCTGTCAGAGAACTACTTTGCGAGGCGCCGGGAGTGCGTGAGGATGATCTTGGTCGAGTCGGCTCGTCCGAAGGCCGTGCGGGACCACCCGTGGGCCGGGTGGCTGGCCGTGGGCACCGTGTGCTTCGGGGCCTTCATGGGTCAGCTCGACGCCAGCATCGTCACGCTGACGTTCCCGGCCCTCCAGCGCGAGTTCGAGGCGCCGCTGGCCGCGGTCCAGTGGGTGTCCCTGGCCTACCTGCTCGCGCTCGTCGGCCTGGTGGCCGCTGCCGGTCGGGTCGCTGATGCCGCCGGCCGCAAGCTCGTCTACCTCTGGGGCTTCGCCGTCTTCACCGCGGCATCCGCGGCGTGCGCCCTGGCGCCGAGCCTGGGCTGGCTCGTGACCTTCCGCCTCGTGCAGGCCGTCGGGGCGGCCATGCTGCAGGCCAACAGCGTCGCCCTCGTCGTCACGAGCGTGCCACGGCACACGGTGCGGGCCGCGCTCGGTGTCCAGGCTGCGGCCCAGGCGCTCGGCCTGGCGCTGGGCCCCGTCCTCGGCGGTCTGCTGGTGGGGTCCGTGGGCTGGGAGTGGGTGTTCTGGGTCAACGTCCCCGTCGGCGTCATCGCCCTCGTCGCCGGTCGGTTCCTCCTGCCCCGCACCCGGCAGCGGACGCCGCTCGGCCGGTTCGACTGGTCCGGTCTCGTGCTCCTGGCCGGGGCGACCACCTTGCTCATGCTGGGGATCTCCGGGTTCTCCGGACTGGCCGTTCCCCCGGTCGTCGCCCTGGGGCTGCTCGTGCTGTCGGCGGCAAGCTTCGTGGTGTTCGCCCTGCGCGAGCGACGCGCAGCGAACCCGCTCATCGACCTGTCGCTGCTGGGCCCCAGACCCGTCTCCGTCGGGCTGCTCGGGGCGATGTTCGCCTACCTCGTGCTCTTCGGGCCGCTGGCTCTCTTCCCCCAGGTGCTCGGAGTCGAAGGTCTGGGAGGTCTGGTGCTCACGGCGCTCCCGGCAGGCTTCGCGCTGAGCGCTGTGATCGCCGAGCGCGTGCTGCCGCGCGGCTGGTCCCCCCGCACCCGCGGTCTGGGCGGGGCGGCGCTGTGCGTCGCGGCCCTGGGGGCGCTGAGCTTCGCGCCGGCCACGAGCGTGTGGGTGGCCGTCTGGCTGCTGGTCCTCGGTGTGGGGCTCGGCGTCTACATCCCGGCGAACAACGGGACGGTCATGGCAGCCTTCCCCGCCCGCGCGGCAGCCACTGGTGGCGGGCTGGTCAACATGGCCCGTGGCCTGGGCACGGCTCTGGGCGTCGCCGTCGTCACCCTGTCCCTGCATGTCGGCGGCCTGTCCGGGCCCGGCGCGGTCGGTCCACGTCTGGCCCTGGCGATCCTGCTGGTGGTCGGACTCGCCATCGCGGCAAGCGTCGCGCTCAGCACGGTCCGGGTCGAGGGTGCGGAGCGGACGCGGTGAACGACGTCGACGCCACGAAGTCAGCCGCGGTGGACGCGGACCCGGACGACACCGCCCTGGCCGACGTCATCGCCCAGCTGCGGCGCGCGATGAGGCGATCCGCCCGCGTGAACGACCCCGCCAACACGCTGTCCGTGGCCCAGCTCGAGCTGCTGTCCTGCCTGGGGGAGAACCCCGACTCGCGTCCGAGCCAGCTGGCACGCCTGCTCCGTCTCGCGCCGAACTCGGTCACCACCCTCGTCAACAGCCTGCACGCCCGACGGCTGGTCGCTCGGACTCCCAGCAGCACCGACGGGCGCGCGGTCTCGCTCGCACTCACCGACGCAGGCGAGCATGCGGTGCGGCAGTGGCAGTCCACCAACTCCGCCATCCTCGGTCGAGCACTGCGCGACCTGGAGCCCGCGACCCGCACGCAGGTGACCTCGGCCCTCCCCGGCCTGCGGGAGCTGGTCCACGCCATCGACGCCGTCGTCCTCCCCGGACTCCTGCCGGGGGAGGAGGGCGGGGGAGACCCTGAGCGAGAAACGCGACCCTCCCGACCGTCCAGACCGTCGGGAGCCTGACGTTCAGCCACGGGTCACCTCGTTCGGCGAACGGAAGCGCTCCTCCTCACATGGCCGACGTGCGCGCTCGTCACGTCTCGGCACATCGCGGCGCTCCACGTCGGGTGCGACAAGCAGTCGTCATGTCACGATTCCGCACGCTGTCGCCTGATCGGCAGACCCGTTCCCCTGCCTCTTCTAGCGTGACGGGCAAAGACAGGGGACGTGATGGACAGGACTCAGTCCTTCGCAGGCAAGGCGCTACGGGTCGCCCTCATCGTCCTCGGTGCGGGCGTCGTCGGGTATGTCGCGCTGATGGTCCTGCTCTTCTACGGGTTGCGGGAGCCATATCCGTACCTGCATGTCACCAACGAGACCGGTCGCCCGCTGCTCATCGAGCGCGCGGACACACCGAGCTCTCCCGGCGAGGCGGGCTGGAGCTCGCTCGTGTGGGGCACGAAGGGGTACTGGCAGGCGTCCAGCAGCGACCAGTGTGACCGCGACCAGCTGGTGGCTCGCGACCTGTTGGGCACCGTGGTCGCCCGGCGCGAGGGCGCCTGTAGCTCGGAACCTGGACCATCACCGCAGACGGATTGCCCCCAGCGCCCCGATACCAGCGCGAGGCTGTTCCGCCCGACCAGGTCGAGGTCCGCCTCGTCCTCTACCCCTACGGGAAGGAGGAGCCCGCGGTCAGGTGGTGGCGGGAGCTGCCTCAGAACCTCTCCCGGGCCGCGGCCGTGGGTCCGCAGGCGGGAGTGACGGTGCAGGGCCCGTTCGTCGAGAGCGAGCAGCTGACGTTGTACGTCCGGGGGCCGTCTGATGCCACCGTCTTGGAGTTCGCCCGCTCCCAGGTGCTGCGCCCCTCGCCCGGCAGGGTCTACGCCTTCGTGAGCGCCCCGGGCCAGCTTGCTCCGCAGACCGGGCGCGCAGTGCTTCTGGACGCCACGACCCGGCCTACGCCGGCCCGTACTCGCTGAGGACAGCCGAGAGCAAGGGGGTGTGCAACGCTGAACGGAACTGTCCAGCGCGCTGCGCGGCACCGGTGCCGGGCCAGTCGCGATCGCAAGGGCAGCTCGGAGCCGCCCTGCTCCCTTCCAGCGCGCGCACGGATCAAGGGCCCGCTGGGCAGGAGACCAGCGAGCACGCATTTCGGGTCACACCGCTTTGGAAGCCTCAGGGTCGGCGAGACGCCGCCCGGAGAGGATCAGTGCCAGCTCGGCAGCCGGAGCCCTGACGACGCGCCCACTCCCGTAGGACCAGTCGAGGTCCTCGGCCTGCAACTGCATCCCTTGGAGGGCAACCCCGAAGTGAGTCAGGCTCCGCGGCACGGTGAGCCCGTCGAGGACGATGCGAGTGCGTGCCGCAGGCGGGCGCCGGCCGACCGCCAGGGCCTCGGTGATGTCGAGTCCGTGGACGACCGCGTGGACAAGGGCGCCGGTGGCACCCCCGCCGGGTGGGGTCCAGGCCAGCATGCGCGGGGCGCGCAGCGCGGCGAGGAGCTGCTCCGGGGTCCGCCGGGCATCGAGCCGGGCGCGTCGGTCTGCCAGCACGTCCCACCGCATACGGGCCCGAAGCAGTCCGAGGAGGACCACGGGCGGTGAGGCGTGCATCGGCAGGGTCATGTGGGCCACGACCTCTCGCACGCGCCACCCGGGGCAGAGCGAGGGTGCGTCCCACGCGGCGGCTGGGAGTCCCGCGAGCAGGTCCGCCAGCTCGGACAGCTCTCCGGCGACCTGGTCGGCGACCTCGGCCGTGACGGCACTCATGCCGAAGCCGCGGACATGGTCCGAAGGTAGGACTCCAGCTTGTCGAGCGACGTGCGGAAGCCCGCCTGCGCCTCGGGGGTGAGGAAGGCCGCCGGCATGTTGCTCTGCTCGATGGTGACTTCTGTGCGGCCGTCGCCGAGGTCGGTGAAGGTCGAGACGGAACGAAGCCCGCTCTCGACCTCGGTCCAGCCGATCAGCTCCGGCTCTCGGATCTCGTCGAAGACGGCCCGCATCGTGTAGCGGCTGCTGCCGTCGTCGGCGACCATGACCGTCTCGAAGACGCCACCCGGTCGAGCGTCGACGGTGATGCCGCCGAGCGGCGCGCTCATCCCGGCCGGCCCCCAGAACTGCGCGAGGTGTTCGGGCGTGAGCATGCACCGGAACACCAGCTCACGCGGTGCGGAGAAGATGCGGGTGTGGCTGACGGTTCCGTCGTTCATCGGGAGGTTCCCTTCTCGGGTGGGGTGGACTGAACGGCGCGAAGGTGCGCCTCGAGCTTGTCGAAGCGTGCGTTCCAGAGCTGGCGTGACGCCTCGATCCAGTCGATGGCGGCGTCGAGGGGCTCGCGCTCGAGGTGGCACGGCCGGGTCTGGGCCTGCCGAGACCGGGTGATCAGGCCGCTGCGCTCCAGGACCTTCAGGTGTTTCGAGATCGCCGGCATCGAGACCGAGAAGGGCTCGGCCAGCTCGGTGACCGTTGCGTCGCCCTGCGCCAGACGCGCCACGATCGCCCTCCTCGTCGGGTCGGCCAGCGCCATGAACGCTGCATCCAGTCGATCGTCGGTCATCGTCGTCATGATCTAACTTAACCATCGAGTTATATAACCGTCAAGGCAAGTATGCGGCCCTCTCGCGCGTACGGGACTCGTTCGCGCATCCGTTCCGCGCGCCCGTTCGCAGGCGGGCGAGTGCAGGAATCTGCTGCCGTCTGCCAACTGCAGCGGGCGCCACCTCCTGGCATGGACAGCAACAGCCGCAGCGTCGCACGAGCAGGGCCGACGCCGTCACGGCAGGCCTGGTCATGCAGCGCTGAGCGCTGATGGGGGAGGGATGGAGACCTCCAGGTAACGGTGAAAAGCGGGCTTGGCCGCCCGGCCGTGATGGGGCTTTCGAGCAGGTATGCTCCACGCTGGGGTGTCATCCCCACAGGGAAGCGGCTGCCGGGGGGCGGCCGAAGGGGAAGGTCATCCAGCATGCGTACGCTTCGCGCCGGTCTCGGCGCTCTCACCGTCCTGCTCGCGGGCGGTCTCGTCCTGACGGGGGGAGTGCAGCCGGACGGGGCCTCGGCCCAGGCTGTTGCCGCATCACGCTCGACGACGACCCAGCCGGACCCGGGTACGAGCGGGGACCCCGGCCCGGCCGACGGTGCGCCGAGCATCGCCACGGCCCCTCAGGTCTCGGGTTCGGGGCGGCCCCTGACCATGTCGTCGACGAAGAGCCTGCGCGCGACGGCGGCGCCGGCGCCGACCAGCGGGCTCGCCCGTGCGGGTTCGCTCGCCGCCCCGGCCGCGGCTCCGTCGGCCACCGGGTGGATCACGAGCCAGGCGTGGAACATCGTGCCCGCGCAGGGCGCCGCGACGCCGCCCATGCCGGTCTTCGCCCGCGACGTCGTGCTCGGCGAGGCGCCGCAGCAGGCCACCCTCACGATCGCCGGTGTCGGACTCTACGCGCCGACGGTCAACGGACGCCCCGCCTCCTCCGCCGTCCTGCAGCCGGGGACATCGGACTTCACGCAGAGCATCGAGTACCGCAGCTACGACGTCACCGCGCTGCTGGCGGCGGGGCGCAACCGCCTCGGCGTCGAGCTCGGCACAGGCGTCTACGACGAGGTGAACCTGCCCGACCGCTACTCCAAGCTGACCCACATCGGCGGGCCCCTCGGTTTCACCGCGCGCCTGGACGTCACGGAGTCCACCGGCACGACGTCGTTCGACACGTCGAGGGACTGGTGGGCCAAGGCCGGCGGCACCCAGGTCAGCGACTGGTACGGCGGGGAGAGCTACGACGCCTCGAAGCGCCCCGACGCGCTGGCCGATGCCTCGCTCCCCATCGACGCGGCGTCCGGTTGGGCGCCGGCCGTCGTCGCCAACATCTCCTCGTCGGTCGCGCTCTACGGCCAGAACGCCCCCGCGGTGACCGCGGGTACGCCTGTCCCGGCAGCGTCCGCGACACGGCTCGCCTCGGGTGACTGGCTCGTCGACTTCGGCGCCTACGTCACCGGTCAGCCGCAGCTCCAGCTCGCGGCGCCCGCGGGCCGCGTTCTACGCATGTACCCCGCCGAGAGGCTCGCCGGCGGCGTGCCCGACCAGTCGACGTCGACGGGCAACGCCGCGCTGCCCATCTTCGACCAGTACACCTTCGCCGGGAGCGGCATCGAGACCTGGCACCCACAGTTCGTTTACCACGGCTTCCGCTACCTCCGGGTGACCGGAGCCGGCGGCCTCAGCCTCACGCCCGCCATGTTCTCGGCCGTGCCCGTGAAGGCAGACCTCCCGGGCGCGGGGTCGTTCACGTCCTCCAGCGCCCAGCTGAACTCCATCGTGTCGATGACGAAGACCTCGGTCGACGCGAACCTCCAGTCGATCCTCACCGACTGCTCCAACCGCGAGAAGCTCGGCTGGCTCGAACAGGACTATCTCCTCTTCGGCCTGCTGTCCGGGCGCTACGACATGTCGGTGTACGGCCCGAACATGGTGCGCCTCATGCGCGAGGCCCAGCGGTCGGACGGCTCCATGCCCGAGATCGTCCCCGAGGTCGTGCGGTTCCCGGCGCCCTTCGACAACGACGTCAACTGGGGCGCGGCCCTCGTCATGGTGCCGTGGAACCTCTACCGCACCTACGGCGACACCGACACCCTCGCGCAGACCTACCCCGCCATGCAGCGCTACGTAGCCTCCCTGCAGGGCAAGGCATCGGGGAACCTTCTCAAGGTCGGCCTCGGTGACTGGGCCTCCCTCGCCGCGGGCCACCAGCGCGACGTGACGACGTCGATGGGCTACTACGGCGTCGTGAGCACCATGGCCCGAACAGCAACTGCGCTCGGGCGCACCGACGACGCGACGGCATACGCGACCCTCGCAGGCCAGATCAGGACGGCGATCAACGCCGCCTACTACCGCGACAAGATGTACGGCTCGGAGCAGGCGACCAACGCGATGGCGCTGGTGCTCGGGATCACGCCCGACGTCCAGGCCAGCCGCGGAGTGCTCGTCTCCCTCATGGGCACGTGGAGCAACCAGTTCAGGGTCGGAGAGGTCGGCCTCGCGTACGTCTTCACCGCCCTGCACGACATGGGCCGCGACGACCTCCTCTGGAGGGCGATCACCTCACCGACCTCGCCGAGCTTTGCCTCGTTCGTCACGTCGGGGGCGCCCGCGCTCCCGGAGTACTGGAGCGGCATGAGCGGCACCGGCTCACTGGCCCACTTCATGCTCGGCCGCCCCGCACAGTGGGCCCAGGACGGCCTCGCCGGCATCGACCAGACCGACGACTCGGTCGGCTACCGGCACCTGCTCATCCGCCCCGCCGTGTTCACGGGACCTGACTCCGTCACCGCCACCCGCAACACCCCGGCCGGGTGGGTGAAGGTCGCCTGGACCCGCTCCAACGGCAGCGCCCACGTCGACGTCACGGTGCCGTCGGGCTCCACCGCGAGGGTGGTGCTGCCGAACGGCACGACTGAGGTAGCCGCTGGGACGTCGTCCTTCGACACCCCGCTGGGCACCCGTGCGTCCTACGGCGCCACCGGCTTCGTCGTGCCGGTCGCCCCGATCTCGAGGCTGCCCTGGACCTCGGTGCTCTATGCCTCGGTCTCCGGCGTCCAGACCCGCATCACCTACGCCCAGTGGCAGGCCACCGGCTTCCGGGCACCAGTCACACGACTGCCTGCCGGCTCGGTCGTCGCCTACGCTCCCTCAGGCTCCACGCTGTTCGCCTGGACGCCCGACAAGCAGATCCACCAGCTCACGTACTCGGAATGGCGCCAGCTGGGCTCCCCGGCCCCCGTGCGACTGCCTCGACCGGTCACGAAGTACCAGTGGTCGAAGAACGTGTGGATGACGACGAAGTGGAAGTCCGACCCCGCCACCTGGGTCGTCAAGCAGCTCACCGGCAGCGAGTGGGTCGCCATGGGCTCGCCTCGCCCCGCCGACAACGTCGTCACTCCCCAGTCGAAGGTCTTCCGTCGTTCCGGCCAGTCGACCATCTACCTGACCGACCCCAGCGGGTTCACCCACGCCCTCACCTACGCCGAGTGGGGCCACCTGGGCTACCCCAAACCGACGACCATCGCCTAGACGGGGAGAGTCCAAGAGCTCCCGACGTCCGCCCCTGCCGCAAGGCGCGCATCACTCGGTGCTCGGGACCGTGGGACGATATGGGCGTGAATGGCGGCGAGCCGATCGACGAGGAGTCGCCAGCCGCGCTTCGAACATGGGACTCGACCATCGGCCCCGACGGAATCGGTTACCTCATCGAGGCTGCGCCTTCTGGGGTCGTTGGCTGGCACTGCGACCAGGCACTCAACTTCGACTACGGCTTTAGGACTGGTTTCAGCACACGCTGCAACGTGCGCCAATGCCGCCGAGGGGGCGATCGATCCTGTCGATGAGCTCGCCTCGTCACCATGCGGTGTCGCCGCCATGCATGGCGCTCTCCGACCGCTGTTCGGTCCTATGTTTCAGGCATGGCAGCGTCTCGTAGGGCACGTCGCCGGCGTCGTCGTGGGACTCGTCGTCGTTCTGCTTTGCGCTTGCACGCCACGCCCGCCGGGCTTGGTTGCCGTTGGCCGTGACCATCACGGCACGACGGTGGGGGCGATGGTCGTCTGCAGCGACCCGCCCGACCGCGCCGCACTTGTCCCCACGGCGCACCTCGAGGAGAGCGCGCCGGCCCGGCGAGAGTCGGCGAGCTGGCAGTTCAGGCGCGAAGCGCTCCGTCGAGGGTCCCTCATGACGTGGCCCCTGTTCGGCAGCACCGACCGCGACAGCATCCGCTCCCTGTGACGACGGCTGAGTTCGCCCCGGAGGACGCCATGTCGCTCTACGTGCAAAGGGACCCCCAGGACGGCGCCTCCCGCATCGACTTCACCTTGGCTGAGGTCGACGAGCTCGCGCTCTCGGAGTTTCTCTACGCAGACTCCAGCGGCAGGCTTCGCCGCGGTGACGAAGCCGACGTGCTGAGCACGGCCCACTTCTAGATGTACTCGGTCATGACGTTGGTGACAGGCGGCTGATCGGCGGCAGGCCGTTGAGCGCGGTGTGGCGTCGTCGAGTGTTGTACTCCTTCAGCCAAGGAGCAAGGGCTGCAGCTCGATCGGCATTGCTG
>NZ_BAAARE010000027.1:0-46514 GCF_039532035.1 Terrabacter carboxydivorans
TGCTCTTCTATCGACTCCTCGAGCAAGCCGTGGACACTGACCCGCACCCGCTCAAGGACCTTCTCAAGCCAGCAGAAACCGGCATACCGGACTTCACCTAAGCAGATATGCAGAACATGTGTTCGATTCTAGGTGAAGGCCGCCGCGAGCGACAGGTTCATCCACAACCGATCCCGTTCGCGCAGAGCGGAATTCGCCTCAGTCACGGTCCACATACAGGCAGAACGGGTGACCTGCCGGGTCGAGCATCACCCGGACATCCTCCTGCGGCTGGAATCCGGCAAGCACGGCTCCGAGCTCGACGGCATACGCCACGGCGGCATCGAGGTCGTCCACCTCGAGGTCGAGGTGCAGCATCATGATCGGTCGCCCCGGCTCGCTCGGCCAGACCGGTCGGACGTAGTTGGGCTCTGTCTGGAACGAGAGGTTGTAGCCGTGGGTGTCCGACGGGGCGAGCGTCGCCCAGCTCGGGGTGTCCCTGAACAACGTCCAGCCGAGCAGTCGCTCGTAGAAGTGCGCGAGGGCGGATGCGTCGGGGGCATCGAGCACGACACCGAACCAGTGCTTCGTCGTTCGTAGCGGCATCGCCCCAGCATGCCGACAGGGCGCATACCCAGGGGCACAAAGACCGGCCGAAATCACGGGATCGACGTATCAGGCGCGCTGCCTCTCGCTCTGAAGGGTGTCGGCGAAGGTCCAGGCACGCGCGTCGACGAACCTCCACCCTCCAGGGGTGGTGCTGGGCGGGGCCTGGACCGCCAGCACTTGCACGTCCACCTGTCTGGGCGCGGGGCCATCGCGACCACCGGGAACCGGCGCGACCGCAACCAACCCGCGCGGCTCAGCGTGACCGGGCGAGACCTCGCACGATGACCGACAGGCCAACCTCGAACGCCTTGGCCTCGGTCGTGACGTCGGGCGCAGGCAGATCGGGGTCGACGGTCGACGCCAAGGCTCGATCCTGTTGTCCGGCAACCGAACCCAGGATGTGGTGTACGACGAGCGCAGCCGCCTCGTCACGCTCCGCCGCGGGCGCGCCGGCGGCGTGGACGAGTCGTGCGAGGTCACGCAGGGGGCGTGCGGCACCCGGCTCAACGGCATACGCGAGGCCGACCACGTCGGCGGCGTCGGGCACCTTGACCAGGGCGTCGCGCACGGCGACCGCGAGCCCGACCAGCGCCTCGGCCGGCGGCTGGTCGACCGGAGGGCTGGGGATCTCGGCGAGCAGGACGTCGGCCACCTCGACGAGCAGCTCCTGCTTGTTGGCGACGTGCCAGTAGAGCGCGCCGGGCGCCACTCCGAGCTCGCGAGCGAGGCGACGCATCGACAGGTCACCGAGGCCGTACCGCCGCAGCAGGTCGACGGCGGTCGCGACGACCTGCTCGCGACTGAGCGCCATGCGCTGCCCCCGTCCTCGACGTCGCCCCGGGTGGGCCACGTTGACAGCCGAGCCTAACGAGTCGGCATACTGAACACCGTTCAAGTTGAACACCGTTCAACGCCGAGCGCAAGGAGCCCGCATGACCCGCCGATTCGACGACCTCGCCGACGCCGTGCTGGCCGGCACCCCGGCGACCCAGGACGACGCCCTGGACGTCCTGCGGGCCACCGACGAGGAGCTGCTGGCCGTGGTGACGGCCGCGGCTCGACTGCGACGCAAGCACTTCGGCAACACGGTGAAGGTCAACTACCTCGTCAACCTCAAGTCGGGCCTGTGCCCCGAGGACTGCCACTACTGCTCCCAGCGGCTCGGCTCGCAGGCCGACATCCTCAAGTACACCTGGCTCAAGACCGACGAGGCGATCGAGCAGGCGGCCGCGGGACTGCGCGGGGGCGCGAGCCGGATCTGCATGGTCTCGAGCGGTCGAGGCCCCACCGACCGGGACGTCGAGCGGGTCGCCGGCATGGTCGGGGCCCTCAAGCAGGAGCACCCCGACGTCGAGGTCTGTGCGTGCCTGGGCCTGCTCAAGGACGGCCAGGCCGAGCGGCTGCGTGCCGCTGGCGTCGACGCCTACAACCACAACCTCAACACCGCCGAGTCGCACCACGACGACATCGTCACCAGCCACACCTACGCCGACCGCGTCGACACCGTGACCAAGGCCAAGGAGGCCGGCCTGTCGCCGTGCTCCGGCCTCATCGCCGGCCTGGGCGAGAACGACGAGCAGCTCGTCGAGGCTCTCTTCGCGCTCCGCGACCTCGGATCCGACTCGATCCCCGTCAACTTCCTCATGCCCTTCGACGGGACGCCGCTCGAGGGCACGTGGGACCTGACTCCCGGACGCTGCCTCCGCATCCTCGCCATGGCCCGGATCGTCTGCCCCGACAAGGAGATCCGCATCGCCGGCGGCCGGGAGATGCACCTGCGCTCGCTGCAGGGACTGGCCCTCCACGTCGCCAACTCCATCTTCCTCGGCGACTACCTCACCTCCGAGGGCCAGGCCGCCGAGGCTGACCTCGAGCTGATCCGTGACAACGGTTTCGTGGTCCTCGGCGCCGACGAGGCCACCAACGCCACACGGGGCCCCGAGGCCACCGGCGCGGCAGTCACGACGCACGACCCGGTCAAGCGTCGTCGTGGCGCCGGCACCGAGCTGCCCGCCAATGCCTGACACGCTGGGCTCCCCTCTCGCCGCGCGCGACCGCGGGCTCGTGTGGCACCCCTACGCACCGCTCGACGGCCCTGCCCCGTATGCCGTCGAGGACGCCTCCGGGGTCCGGCTCACCCTCACGTCTCCCGACGGGACGCGCTACGAGGTCGTCGACGCCATGGCGTCGTGGTGGTGCGCGGTGCACGGCTACGGCCACCCGGCGCTCGACGCAGCGGCCCACGAGCAGCTCGACCGGTTCAGCCATGTCATGTTCGGCGGCCTGACCCACGAGCCTGCCGTCCGGCTCGCCGAGCGGCTCACGGCGATGGCTCCCGGACCGATGGCCCACGTCTTCTTCGCCGACTCGGGCTCGGTCTCGGTGGAGGTGGCCCTCAAGCTGTCGCTGCAGTACCAGGCCGCTCGCGGGCGACCCAAGCGGCAGCGGTTCCTCACGGTGCGAGGCGGCTACCACGGTGACACGTTCGCGGCGATGAGCGTGTGCGACCCCGTCGACGGCATGCACTCGGCCTTCCCCGGAGCGCTCGCGCGTCAGGTCTTCGCGCCACGACCTCCTGCGGCCCGGCTCGCCCTCACTGTGACCGGCGAAGAGGTCTGGGAGACAGACAGATCCGCTCTCGAGGCCTGGTCGCTCGAGGTGCAGGCCCTCGCTGCGACGCACTCGGACGAGCTCGCCGCTGTCGTCGTCGAGCCCGTGCTGCAGGGCGCCGGCGGCATGCACGTCTACCACCCCGACTGCCTCCGGGTGCTCCGTGACGTCGCGGACGAGCACGGGCTGCTCCTCGTCGTCGACGAGATCGCCACGGGTTTCGGTCGCACGGGTCGGCTCTTCGCCTCCGAGTGGGCCGACGTGGTCCCTGACGTGATGTGCGTCGGCAAGGCACTGACCGGCGGATACCTCTCTCTCGCAGCCGTACTCACGACTCGCGAGGTCGGTGGGACGATCACCCGGTCGACGTTCCGTGCCCTGCTCCACGGGCCCACCTTCATGGCCAACCCGCTCGCCTGTGCGGTCGCCAACGCCTCCGTCGAACTCGTCGAGAGCTCGTGGAAGGAGCAGGTCCCCCGCGTCGGTCGCCTGCTCGCGGAGCACCTCGAGACGGCAGCCGCCCTCCCCCACGTCACCGAGGTCCGCACCATCGGGGCCGTGGGCGTCGTGCAGCTCACGTCGCCGGTCGACGTGCCACGCGTCACCCGTGCCGCGGTCGAGCGGGGCTTGTGGGTGCGCCCGTTCCGCGACCTCGTCTACACGATGCCGCCCTACGTCTGCACCGACGACGACGTGCGGCTCATCGCCGAGGGCATCGTCGGGGCCGTGGCGCAGGTGCACGGATGAGCGGCTGGGCGGCCTGGCTGGCCGAGCGCTCCCAGCTGCGGACGAGCCGCGGGACGGAGCGCTTCGACCCCGTGCTGCGCGTGTGCCGCCCCGGCGCCAGGACGAGCGACCCGCTCGACCTCGCCTCGAACGACTACCTCGGGCTGGCCCGCGACGAGCGCGTCGTCACCGCGGCGAAGAAGGCGCTCGACCGCTACGGCGCGTCGGCGACCGCCAGCCGCCTGGTCACGGGCACGCTGCCCGTGCACCGCGACCTCGAGGCTGCCCTCTGCGGCCTGACCGGCCAGCCGAGCGCCCTCGCCTTCTCCACCGGGTATGCCGCCAACCTCGGCGTGCTGACGGCGCTCAGTGGCCGCGGGGCCGAGATCCTGCTCGACGCGCACGCCCACGCCTCCCTGCACGACGCCGCCCGCATGTCCCGCGTCCCCTACGCGACCTTCGCCCACAACGACGCCACGGCGCTGGAGGCCGAGCTCGCAGCCCGCCCGGACCGACGGGTCCTCGTCGCCGTCGAGTCGATCTACTCCGTCCTCGGCGACGCCGCTCCCCTGCGGGAGCTGCTGGAGGTCTGCCACCGCCACGGGGCGCTGCTCGTCGTCGACGAGGCGCACGGCCTCGGCGTGGCGGGGCACGGCCGCGGACTCGTCCACGAGCTCGACCTCGTCGGAGCCCCTGACCTCCTCGTCACGGTCACCCTGTCCAAGGCCCTCGGGTCCCAGGGTGGCGCCGTCCTCGGACCGACAGCCGTCCGCGACCACCTCGTCAACACGGCCCGGAGCTTCATCTTCGACACCGGCCTGGCACCGGCAGCCGCAGCCGCAGCCTGCGCCGCAGCCGACGTCGTCGCGGGCGACCCGGGCCTCGCCGGCGCGGTCCGGGCCAACGCGGGCACCATCGCCGCCGTGTGCGGGATCGACCCGGCAGCCGGGGCGGTGCAGTCCCTGCCCATGCCCTCGACCGACAGCGCCGTCGCCGCAGCCCTGGACCTCCGGTCCCAGGGCATCCTCGTCGGCTGCTTCCGCCCGCCCAGCGTCCCGGACGGCGTGTCCCGGCTCCGGGTCACGGCGCGGGCCGACCTCTCGGGCGAGGACCTCTTCGAGGCCGCCCGGCTCGTCGCGCGGGCCGCGGCGGCTCACGGCGGCGCTTCAGGTCGCCCCGCTACCGTCGAGGGGCCACGGGCGGGGGACGCTCCCTCCCCCGTCCGTGGCCTCACGTCGGTCGCGGCCGTCGAGGGCGTGCAGGGTCCGGTGCCGGCGACGCCGCTCCGCGCCGTCCCCAGGGCGACGATGACTGAGTCGCGCCTGCCATCGGTCCTGGTCGTGACGGGCACCGACACGGACGTCGGCAAGACCGTCGTGACGGCGGCGGTCGTCGCGACTGCGCTGGCCGCGGGACTGGGCGTCACGGCATACAAGCCCACCCAGACCGGGGTGGGACCGGGCGAGCCCGGCGACATGGCCGAGGTGGAGCGGCTCACGGGGGTGCAGGGCGCCGAGGGCACCCGCCTGCGCGCGCCCATGGCGCCGCGGCCTGCGGCACGTCTGGAGGGGGCCGCGCTGCCCACCCTCGACGATCACGTGCGCCGCATCGCAGACCTGGCCAAAGGACACGACCTCGTCGTCGTCGAGGGCGCAGGCGGGCTGCTGGTCGAGCTCGACGACGACGGCGCGACGCTGGCCGACCTCGCGGCCGCCCTCCCGGACTGTGGCGTGCTCGTCGTCGCACGCAGCGCGCTGGGCACCCTCAACCACACGATGCTCACCCGCGAAGCACTCTCGCATCGCGGGATCCGTCACCTGGGCGTCGTGCTCGGGTCGTGGCCTGCGGACCCCGACGTCATCGAGACGACGAACCGTGAGCACCTCGCAGCCCTGCCCGAGGGCCTGCTGGGCGCCGTGCCGACCGGGGCGCCGGGACTCGACGCCGCCGCCTTCCGCGAGGCCGCGCCCGGGTGGCTCCCCGCACTGGCTCAGCGCCTCGGGACGCCCTGACGCAGCAGGCCGTGCACGATCCCGTCGGTCAGGGCCCGCCACGACGCGGCCAGGATCGAGCCGGCGACGCCGATGGTGTCCCAGGACGTCTCGCCGTCGGAGGTCTCGATGAGCACGCGGGTCACGGCGTCGGTGCCGTGCGAGGCGTCGAGGATGCGCACCTTGAAGTCGATGAGCTCGATCTTCTCGATCTCGGGGTAGGCGCGGGTCAGCGCCTCGCGCAGGGCGTGGTCGAGGGCGTTGACGGGTCCGTTGCCCTCGCCGGTAGCGATGAGGCGGGCACCGTCGGCGCGGAGCTTGACCGTGGCCTCCGACGTGGCGTCGCCCTCGCCCGAGGAGTCGGTGATGACGCGCCAGGACTCTACCTCGAAGTAGTCGGTGCAGCCCGGGTCGAGCGCCTCGCGGAGCATCAGCTCGACGGTGGCGTCGGCGGCGTCGAAGGTCCACCCCCGCAGCTCGAGCTCCTTGACCTCGGCGAGCACCGCGGCGACGACGTCCGGGCGGTCGGACAGGTCGAGGCCTGCCTCGCGGGCCTTCAGCTCGATGCTCGCGCGGCCGGCCATGTCCGAGACGAGGGTGCGCATGCCGTTGCCGACGAGGGCGGGGTCCATGTGCTGGTAGAGGTCGGGGTCGACCTTGAGCGCGCTGGCGTGCAGACCGGCCTTGTGCGCGAAGGCGCTGGCGCCGACGTACGGCTGGCGGCTGTAGGCCGGGACGTTGGTGACCTCGCTGATCGCGTGGGCGATGTGCATGGCCCGACGGAGGGCGTCCGGCTCCATCGCGTGCAGCCCGAGCTTGAACTGCAGGTTGGCGGCGACGGTGACGAGGTCGGCGTTGCCGGTGCGCTCTCCGTAGCCGTTGACGGTGCCCTGCACGTGGGTCGCCCCGGCACGCACGGCCGCGACGGAGTTGGCGGCGGCGCAGCCGGTGTCGTTGTGGCAGTGGGCTCCCACGCGGGCGCCCGTCGAGGCGATGACGTCGGCGACGACCTCCTCGACCTGGTGCGGCAGCATGCCGCCGTTGGTGTCGCAGAGCACGACGACCTCGGCCCCGGCGTCGTGCGCGGTGCGCACCACGGACAGGGCATAGTCGCGGTCGAGGTGCCAGCCGTCGAAGAAGTGCTCGCAGTCGACGAAGACCCGGCGCCCCTGTCCCACGAGGTGGCTGACCGTGTCGCGGACCATCTCGAGGTTCTCCTCGAGCGTCGTGCGCAGGGCACGCTCGACGTGGCCGGTGTGCGACTTGGCGACGAGGCAGACCACCGAGGCTCCCGAGTCGACGAGGGCCCTGACGAGGGCGTCCTCCGCCGCGACGCCGCCGGCTCGACGGGTGGCCCCGAAGGCGGCGAGCGTCGCGTGGCGCAGCTCGAGCTCGGTGCGAGCCCGCTCGAAGAACTCGGTGTCCTTCGGGTTGGCACCGGGCCAGCCGCCCTCGATGAAGTCGACCCCGAGATCGTCGAGCAGCGCGGCGATGGCGAGCTTGTCCGACACCGAGAGGTTGAGCCCCTCCTGCTGGGCGCCGTCGCGCAGGGTGGTGTCGTAGACGTGCAGCGCTTCCATGGCCTTCATTGTCCTCGATCTCGGGGGTTCGGCCGACCGCCCGTCCAGGGCGGTCGACGCCGGTGTGGGAGCGTCCCGTTCTCTTCTCGTGGCGCGTCGGCCGGGGTGTCGGCCTGCGCGCTGTCTCCGTCGGGGGTGGTTCGGGAAACAAAAAGACCCCCCAGGGTTGGGAGGTCTGCGCGACGAGGGGTGCTCGTCGCGCTACTCGATAATGAGGGTGCCGGTGGGCACGGGTCGCTTCATCACACGCTCACGGTAGGCCGCGTGAAACGTCGGCGAAACACGGCGTCCGGATCGTGGACTCCGCGTCCCATCCCGAAGCCAGGGGCGGCCCGTCAGGTCGGCCGCGACCGGAGCCTGCGCCTGCGGTCGGCAGCCTCGACGAGCGCGTGGAAGAGCCGGGGGTCGGTGCCGACCTCGGGGTGCCACTGGACGGCGAGCCGGAAGGAGGCGCCGGGGTCCTCCATCGCCTCGAGCGTCCCGTCGTCGGCCCAGGCGGACGCGACGTAGCCGGGATGCCGCAGCACCGACTGGTGGTGGTAGCTCGGCACGTCGACCTGCTCACCGAGGATGTCGGCGAGCAGGGTGCCGGCCACCGTCCGCACGGGGTGGTTGCCGTACGTCGCCGGCGCGGGCGAGTGCTCGTGGTGACCGACGCGGTCGGGCACGTGCTGCTCGAGCATCCCGCCCGCCGCGACGGCCATCACCTGCATGCCCCGGCAGATGCCGAGGATCGGCAGGTCCGCCTCGGCGCTCGCCCGGGCGATCGCCAGCTCCGTCGAGTCCCGGTCGGGCCTCGAGGCCTGGACGGAGGCGTGTCGCTCGTCGGCGTACAGCTCGGGCGCCACGTCGACGCCGCCCGCCAGGACGACGGCGTCGAGGCGCTCGACGATCTCGAGCGCCGTGCCGTCGTCCGCGTCGGGACGGGGCGGGATGACGACCGCGATCGCGCCGGCGTCCTCGACGTGCTGGACGTAGCGGTGCGGCACGAGGGCGCCGGGCACGTCGACCCAGCTCCCCCACGACGCACGTTCGACGTAGGCGGTGATCCCGATGACCGGGCGGCCCATGCGCACCTCCTGTCCCTTCCTCTCCCAGTCTCCTCCGTGTCCCTACCGCGTCAGAGCGGCGTGACGTAGGCGCCGGAGATGCCGCCGTCGACGAGGAAGGTCGAGGCCGTGATGAAGCTCGACTCGTCCGAGGCGAGGAAGAGCACCGCGTTGGCCATCTCCTCGGGCTCGCCGAAGCGCCCCATCGGCACATGGACGAGTCGCCGGGCGGCGCGCTCCTCGTCCTTGGCGAAGAGCTCCTGGAGCAGCGGCGTGTTGACCGGGCCCGGGCAGAGCGCGTTGACCCGGACGCCCTGTCGGGCGAACTGGACCCCGAGCTCGCGCGACATGGAGAGCACGCCTCCCTTGCTGGCGCTGTAGGAGATTTGCGAGGTGGCCGCACCCATCACCGCCACGAACGACGCCGTGTTGATGATCGAGCCCTTGCCCTGCTCGAGCATGTAGGGCAGGGCCGCCTTGCAGCACAGGTAGACCGACGTGAGGTTGACCTCCTGGACCTTGCGCCACGCGTCGAGGTCGGTGTCGAGGATGGAGTCGTCCTCGGGCGGGCTGATGCCGGCGTTGTTGAAGGCGATGTCGACCGAGCCGAACATCTCCTTCGCCGTGCGAAAGAGCGCGTCGACGTCCTCCTTGCTCACGACGTCCACACGCACGAAGGCGCCGCCGACCTCCTCCGCGATGCGCGGTCCGTTCACCTCGTCGAGGTCGCCGATGACGACCTTGGCACCCTCCTCGGCAAAACGCCGAACCGTCGCGAGACCGATGCCCGAGCATCCTCCGGTGATGACCGCGACCTTGCCGTCGAGCCTGCCTGCCATGTGAATTTCCTTCCAGCCCAATGTGTTACGTGTCAGATGTGGGGGTGACCGTCAGTCGGTCGAGATGAAGACGTTCTTGACCTCGGAGAACGCGTCGAGGGCATCCGGGCCGAGCTCGCGCCCGATGCCGCTCTGCTTGAAGCCGCCGAACGGCGTCGAGTACCGGACGCTGCTGTGGGAGTTGACCGAGAGGTTGCCGGCCTCGACGCCTCGTGCGACCCGCAGGCCGCGGCCGATGTCGCGCGTCCAGATCGACCCGGAGAGGCCGTATGCCGTGTCGTTGGCCTTGGCGACCGCGTCGGCCTCGTCGTCGAAGGGCATGACCGCCACCACGGGACCGAACACCTCCTCCTGCCAGACCCGGTCGGTCGTCGAGCGGGGCAGCACCACGGTCGCGGGGTACCAGTAGCCGCTGCCGTCGGGGGCGTCGCCGCGGAAGGCGACGTCGACGTCCTCGGTGGCCTCCTCGACGTAGGAGCGCACGGTGTCGCGCTGGCCGGCGCTGATGAGCGGTCCCATCTCGGCGGACTCGTCACGGGGGTCGGTGACGACGACACCGCGCACCGCCGTCTCGAAGTGCTCCATGAACGTCTCGAACACGCTGCGCTGCACGAGGATCCGGCTGCGGGCGCAGCAGTCCTGCCCGGCGTTGTCGAAGACGCCGTAGGGAGCCCTGGCCGCGGCGAGCTCGAGGTCGGAGTCAGCGAAGACGATGTTGGCGCTCTTCCCCCCGAGCTCGAGGGTGATGCGCTTGACCTGGTCGGCGGCTCCCCGCATGATCCGCTGCCCGACCGCCGTCGACCCGGTGAAGCAGACCTTGCGCACCTCGGGATGGGTGACGAACCGCTCCCCCACGACCGGACCCTTGCCGGGCACGACCGTGAGGACGCCCTCGGGGATCCCGGCCTCGAGGGCCAGCTCTCCGAGGCGCATCGCCGTCAGCGGCGTCAGCTCGGCCGGCTTGAGCACGACCGTGTTGCCGGCGGCCAGGGCCGGCGCGAAGCCCCAGCCGGCGATCGGCATCGGGAAGTTCCACGGCACGATGATGCCGACGACGCCGAGGGGCTCACGGAAGGTGACGTCGATGCCGCCCGCGACCGGGATCTGGCGGCCGAAGTTCCGCTCCGGCGCGCCGGAGTAGTAGGCGAGGACGTCACGGACGTTGCCGGCCTCCCAGCGCGCGTTGCCGATGGTGTGCCCGGCGTTCTCGACCTCGAGCAGGGCGAGCTCCTCCTGGTGCTCGCCGACGAGGTCGGAGAAGCGCCGCAGCAGCAGCGCGCGGTCGGCCGGGGCGACGGCCGCCCAGGCCGGGGCTGCCGCGCTCGCCCGGGCGATCGCGGCGTCGGCCTGCTCGAGCGAGGCCAGCTCGACCGAGCGGACGACCTCCTCGGTGGCCGGGTTGATGACGTCGTGCGTCTGGCTGGCAGTGGTCATGCGTCGTCTTCCTTGCTGGTTCGATGTGTCGGTGCACCCCGGGCCCGCTCGGACACATCGAGCCGATGGTCGGCTGGCGGGGGCCCGGGTGGTGGGTCGGGGTCAGAGCCGCTCGAAACCTCTCCTGCGCTCCCAGTCGGTGACTGCCGCGTTGAACGCCGTGATCTCGACGTCGGCAGCGTTGACGTAGTGGTCCACGACCTCGTCGCCGAAGGCGGCCCGAGCGACGGCCGAGCCGGCGAGCAGGTCCCGCGCCTCCTGCAGCGTCGAGGGCACGTGCGGCTTGTCGGACGTGTAGGCGTTGCCGTCGAGAGCCGGCTCGAGCGGCAGCTCGTTCTCGATGCCGTGGAGGCCACCGGCGAGCATGGCGGCGACGGCGAGGTAGGGGTTGAGGTCGCCACCACCGATGCGGTTCTCGACCCGGAGCCCGGCTCCGTGACCCACGACACGGAGCGCGCACGTGCGGTTGTCACGACCCCATGCGACCGTGGTCGGCGCGAAGCTCGCCGAGGAGAACCGCTTGTAGGAGTTGATGTTCGGCGCGTAGAAGTAGGTCAGCTCCCGCTGCGTGGCGAGGATGCCCGCGAGGAAGTGCTCGAACATCGCGCTGTGCCCGTGCTCGCGGTCGTCGTCGACGAACACCGTCTCGCCGTCGAGTCCGCGCAGCGACAGGTGGATGTGGCACGAGCTGCCCTCGCGCTGGTCGAACTTGGCCATGAAGGTCAGGGACTTGCCGTGGTGGGCCGCGATCTCCTTCGCCGCGTTGCGGTAGACGACGTGGTTGTCGCACGTGCGCACCGCCGTGTCGAACAGGAAGCCGATCTCGTGCTGGCCGTAGTTGCACTCACCCTTCGCGCTCTCGACGACGGCGCCCGCGGCATACATCTCGTTGCGGATCTCGCGCAGCAGCGGCTCGACCCGGTCGCCCCCGAGGATGGAGTAGTCGACGTTGTAGCGGTTGGCCGGCGTGAGCCCGGTGTATCCCGAGTCCCACGCCTGCTCGTAGGACTCCTGGAAGACGATGAACTCGAGCTCGGTGCCGCAGTGCGCGGCCATGCCGAGGGCGGCCGCGCGGTCCACCTGCGCCTTGAGCACCGACCGCGGCGACTGCACGACCGCGCCGCTCCCGTCGAGCCAGGTGAGGTCGCACTGCACCGTCGCCGAGTTGCGGCTGCCCGGGGTGCGGCGCAGGGTCTCCAGGTCGAGGTCGAAGAACATGTCGCCGTAGCCGCGCTCCCACGAGGAGATGGCGTAGCCGTCGACGGTGTTCATGTCGACGTCGACGGCGAGCAGGTAGTTGCAGCCCTCGGTGCCGTCCTCGAGCACGTGGTCGAGGAAGTAGTGCCCGTGCAGGCGCTTGCCCTGCAGCCGTCCCTGCATGTCGGTGAACGCGACGACGACCGTGTCGATGTCGCCCGCCTCGATCTCGGTGCGGAGCTGGTCGACGGTCAGAGCCGGTGGTTTCGCCATGTCTCTTCCTATCCGATGAGGCCGCGGAGCAGCGCGGAGGTGGCATCGCAGTGCTCCTCCATGACCACGCGGGCCCGGTCAGGGTCGCCGCCGAGGATGGCCTCGACGATCTGGGTGTGCTGGGTGTCGGAGTGCTCGATGTTGCGCCGGAGGACCGGGATCGCCATGAGCATGTCGTGCAGGGCCGCCTGCGCCCGGGTCACCGCGTCGACGAGCATCGGCGACCCCGAGAGCGTGGCGATCGCGAGGTGCAGCCGCGAGTCCGCGACGCGGTGGGCGGCGGCGTCGGGCGCCTGCTCGACCTCGCGCAGGCTCTCCGTCAGCCAGGCCCGCTGGTCGCCGGCCAGCGGCTGGGTCGCGGCGAGCCAGGCGGCCCCCGGCTCGACGACCCGGCGGAAGGTCAGGGCGTCGAGCATGGCCGCACCGCTGCGAACGAAGGTCCCCGGGACCCCCGCCGACGACGATGGCGCCGAGGGGATCACGGCGGCATACGTCACCGTCGTGCCACCGCCCCGGCCCCGCTTCGTCGTGACCAGGCCGGAGTCGCGCAGCGCCGCGATGGCCTCGCGCAGCGTGTTGCGGCTGACGCCGAGGCGCTCGGCGAGGTCCCGCTCCGGCGGCAGCTGCTCGCCGTCGGCGAGCACCCCGAGCCGGATCGCCCGCGCGAGCTGCTCGACGGTGTTCTCGAAGGCGTTGCCGGACGCCGGGCGCAGGACCGCGTCCGGCAACGCCGTGAGTGCGAGGTGACGCTCTCCCCTGACTGCCGGCATCTCAGTTCAGGAGCTCCGCGGCCGGCTTGGTGTCGTGCCCCTCGGGGACGTCGCGCATGAAGTGCTTGCGTCCACCGGCGAACCACGACCCCAGGGCGAAGAGCGCGACGACCACGACCGTCACCGGTGCGAAGTTGAACGTCGGGTCCCCCAGCGTGCCGGGCGAGTACTGCGGCAGGAGGAAGAGGATGACGATGAAGCCCACCCAGACGATGGCGACCCACCCGATCGGGGCGCTCCACCGGCCGAGGTTCCAGCGGCCCTGCCGGAAGTCGGGGTTGAGGCGCCGCAGCAGGATCGGCGTCGCGTAGGCGATGTAGAGGCCGATGACGGCCACCGAGGTGACGGCGAAGAAGGCGGTCGTGTTCCAGATCGCCGGCACGGTGAGCACGAAGGACAGGGCGGCGCACAGCCAGATGGAGTTCGTCGGGGTGCCGGTGCGCGGGTTGATGCGGGCCCACAGCCGTGAACCGGGGAGGGCGTTGTCGCGCGAGAAGGCATACGACATACGGGAGTTCGCCGTCACGGAGGCCATGCCGCAGAAGAACTGTGCGACGCCGCAGATGACGACCATCGTGACCCCGAGACGCTCACCGAGCGCGTCGAGGAAGATCTGGGCCGGCGGCAGCCCGTTGGCGTCGGCGGCCTTGCGAGCGGTGTCGTAGTTCTGGATCGCAGCGGTCACCGACACGAGCAGGATCGAGCCGGCCACGATGGAGACCCACACGCTGCGCACGATCCCCTTCGGGGCCTCGACGGCGGCGTTGCGCGTCTCCTCGGCGACGTGCGCGGACGCGTCGTAGCCGGTCAGGGTGTACTGCGCCATGAGCAGGCCGACGAGGAAGGCGTAGATCGGCAGGCCGAACACGCCACCGGTGCCCGCGAAGCCCGTGTTGTTGACGTAGTGCGTGAAGGTCCACGACAGCGTCTGGTGCGGGACCGGTGCGACCCAGAGGGCCACGACGATGATCGCCACACCGACGACGTGCCACCAGGCACTGACCGACGAGAGGATCTTGACGAGGTCGACCCCGAAGGTGTTGAGCAGGGCGTGGAGCAGCAGCAGGACCGCGAAGATGACGAAGACCTGCGGCAGGCCGAGCGCGTTGCCGGTGATCATCGTGTAGACGGCCGACCAGGTCAGGGCGGCGCCGTAGTCGATCGAGGCCGTCACCGCGACCTCGCCGAGGAAGTTGAACCAGCCGACGAACCACGCCCACTCGCGCTTGCGGCTGCGCGCGAGCCGGCCCGCCCACCAGTAGAGGCCACCGGCCGTCGGGTAGACGGAGCAGATCTCCGCCATGGCGAGGGCGACGCAGAGCACGAACGCTCCGCAGATGAGCCAACCGGTGTTGATGGCGAGCGGACCGCCGGCGTCCATGGCGAGGTAGTAGGTCGTGATGCAGCCGGCCAGGATCGAGATGATCGAGAAGGACACGGCGAAGTTGGAGAAGCCGCTCATGCCCCGGTGGAGCTCCTGCTTGTAGCCGAGCTCGGCGAGCATCGACTCGTCGTCGGAGGGCCCGGTGCTGACCTCGCGGGCGGTCGCGGTGTCGGATGTGGACGGAGGAACGCTCATGCACTACCTCGCAAACATCGCGCAGCGAACCTTTGTTCGCCGCTGCCAGTGGTGCTCGGCATCCTCCACCGGCGAAAGCGCCGACGTCAATGGTTCTGTATCAAACCTTTACGCTCACGTCCCGGTCGGGACCGAGCGCCCGGTCCGTCAGACGAGACGGGTCAGCCAGTGGTGCGAGTCCTCGACACGGCCGTACTGGATGTCGAGCAGGCGGCTGCGGATGGCCTCGGCGTAGCGGTCCTCGTGGCCGTCACGGCGGTGGTCGACGGAGCCGCCGTCCCAGCGCAGCTCCCCGACGGGGGTCACCACTGCCGCGGTGCCGCACGCGAAGATCTCGACGATGTCGCCGCTGGCGGCGCCATCCTTCCACTCCTCGATGGGGATGCGGCGCTCCTCGGGCTCGAGGTCAAGCTCCTTGGCGATCTCGAGGATCGAGCTGCGCGTCACACCTTCGAGGATCGTGCCGGTCAGCTCGGGCGTGATGATGCGCCCGTCCTTGGTGACGAGGAAGAGGTTCATGCCCCCGAGCTCCTCGATGTAGGTGTGCGTCGAGGAGTCGAGGAAGACGGCCTGGTCGCAGCCGTGCTCGATGCCCTCGAGCTGGCCGGCGAGCGAGCTGGCGTAGTTGCCGCCGCACTTGGCCGCGCCCGTGCCACCCTCGCCCGCGCGGGCGTAGTCGGTGGAGATCCACAGCGTCACCGGCTTGAGGCCGCCGGAGAAGTAGGCACCGGCCGGGGAGGCGATGACCGAGTAGGTGACCTGCTGCGCCGGGCGCACGCCGAGGAAGGCCTCGGACGCGAACATGAACGGCCGCAGGTAGAGGCTCTTCTCCCCCGCGTCGCCCGCCGGCACCCAGGCCTGGTCGACCGAGACGAGCTGGCGCAGCGACTCGATGAAGTCGTCCTCGGGCAGCTCGGGCAGCGCGAGTCGGCGGGCGGAGCGAGCGAAGCGGGCCGCGTTGGCCTCGGGACGGAAGGTCCAGATCGAGCCGTCGGCGTGACGGTAGGCCTTCATGCCCTCGAAGATCTCCTGGGCGTAGTGCAGCACCGCCGCCGCGGGGTCGAGCTGGAAGGGGCCGTACGGCTTGACCTGTGCATCGGCCCAGCCGCCGTCGGCGGTCCACGTCGCGACGACCATGTGGTCGGTGAAGGTCTTGCCGAAGCCGGGGTTCTCGAGGACCTCGGCGATCCGCTCGGGCGACGTCGGCTCGTCGCGGCGCGTGACCTCGAAGGACAGCTGGGTCATGACAAAACCTCCAGGAGCAAAATCAGCGGTGATCCGGTTGTCAGGCTATCGCTCACATCGTGAGACGACGAAGCCGGGCTCCGTCCGCGGGTGACGACTCCGTACGCGTGGAGCACCACGCGTACGCACCGTCTCCCCGCGTCCGGGCCCGACGCCGGCGTATGCCGTGTGGCGCGCCCTCAGAGACGGCCGACGACCGCGTCGCCGACGGCCGTGGTGCTGCGGACGGTGTCGCCGCGCTCGGCGAGGTCGGCCGCGACGGCGGCGTCGACCCGGGCCGCCTCGGCGTCGAGGCCGAGGTGGGCGAGCAGCATGCCGACGGAGAGGATGGCCGCGGTCGGGTCGGCCTTGGACTGGCCGGCGATGTCGGGCGCCGAGCCGTGCACCGGCTCGAACATGCTCGGGGTCGTCCGCGCCGGGTTGATGTTGCCCGAGGCGGCGAGCCCGATGCCGCCCGCGATGGCCGCGGCGATGTCGGTGAGGATGTCGCCGAAGAGGTTGTCGGTGACGATGACGTCGAAGCGGCCGGGGTCGGTCGCCATGAAGATCGTCGCGGCGTCGACGTGCTGGTAGGCGGTCTCGACGTCGGGGAACTCGGCACCGACCTCCTCGACGGTGCGGCGCCAGAGGTGGCCGGCATACGTCAGCACGTTGTGCTTGTGCACGAGCGTCAGGTGCTGGCGCGGACGGGCCTGGGCGCGGGCGAAGGCGTCGCGCACCACGCGCTCGACGCCGTAACGGGTGTTGACGCTGACCTCGGTCGCGATCTCGGCCGGGGTGCCCACGCGCAGCGCGCCGCCGTTGCCGGTGTAGGGGCCCTCGGTGCCCTCGCGGACGACGACGAAGTCGATGCCGTCGGGCGCCACGCGGGCGACGTCGAGCGGGCTCGAGACGCCGGGGAAGAGCTTGGCCGGGCGCAGGTTGACGTAGTGGTCGAGGGCGAAACGCAGCGGCAGCAGGACTCCCCGCTCGAGCACGCCGCTCGGGACGCTCGGGTCGCCGATGGCGCCGAGCAGGATCGCGTCGTGGCCGCGCAGCTCCTCGAGGACCGAGTCGGGCAGGGTCTCGCCGGTGGCGTGCCAGCGTCGCGCACCGAGGTCGTAGTCGGTCGTGGTGAACGACGGGCCCCCGGCGCCGGTCACCGCGTCGAGGACCTTGAGGCCCTCCGCGACGACCTCGGGGCCGATGCCGTCACCGCCGATGACGGCGATCGAGTAGGCGTCCTTGACCTGCGTCTCTCCCATGGGTCGAGCCTAGGACTCGTCTTGTGATGTGGGATGGCCGTCTCATTTTGTGAACGCGCGACGAAGGCCCCCGCCCGGATGGGCGGGGGCCTTGCTCAGGGGTCGCTCGGCGACGAGGTCGCGAGCAGCTCCCGTTCAGTCCTCGGTGTGACCCTGGTCGCGCAGGTCCATGGACTCCTGCAGGGCCTGACGGGCTGCCTTGGCGTCTTCGCTCATGGTGATCACGTCTTTCGTTCAGTGCGGTGGGTGGTCTCAGGTGGCTCGAGCCCTGGTGGGCGAACCGGTCAGCACGAGGGTGCGCGGGATCTCCGCGGCGAGGTTGCTGACTACCTGGACTCGCCGCGGCGGAGAATGAGTACGACCTGCCGCGTCATGCGTTTCACGGTACGCCTGGCTACCCACGGGTACAGGGGGTTTCCAGCAAGTGAGACGCGATGTCCGCCATTCGTCACGGACGGGAGGTGGTGGATGACCACGTGACGCACGTCCCCCGATGGACGCGACCGTGGCCGTAGGCTCGCCGCGTGAGCGCCGACCACCCCGACGCGCCTGCCGACCCCTCCTCCGGCACCGCCCGCCACCACGCCGACCACCTGAGCCACGCCGCGCAGCAGCGGCACCGGAGCCACGCCGTGCCCGGCGTGCCCTTCGACGACGAGGCCCGCTGGATCGCGGTGACCCCGGGCAACGCCCGCCGTGTCACCTTCACCGTGATGGTCGCCGTCGTGCTGCTCGGGCTCGCGACGTGGGCCTTCCAGGCGATGGGCAGCTTCCTCTTCCTGCTTCTGCTCGCGTGGCTCGTCTCGATCGCCATGGAGCCGGTCGTGCTGTGGCTCAGCTCGCGAGGCCTCAAGCGCGGCCTCGCGACCGGGCTGACCATGCTCGGCATGCTGCTGCTCTTCGCCGGGCTCGCCGAGCTCTTCGGCCAGGTCTTCATCTCCCAGCTCTCACAGCTCGGGACCCAGCTGCCCAACGCCGTGACGTCGGCGATCAACTGGGTCAACTCCTCGTTCCACACCAGCTTCGACCTCGCCCAGATCCAGTCGGCGCTCAGCCTGACCCCCGACAAGCTCGGCGAGCTCGCCGGCAAGTACGGCGGCGGCATCGTCGGCATCTTCGGCTCGCTCGTCACCTTCCTCTTCGACAGCCTGACGATCCTCGTCTTCGCCTACTACCTCTCCGCGGACAGCCCCCGCCTGCGCCAGACCATCGGCTCCTGGCTGCCGCAGCGCTACCAGCGGGTGTTCATCACCGTGTGGACGATCTCGGTCGAGAAGACCGGCGGCTACGTCGTCTCCAAGCTCCTGCTCGCCGCCCTGTCCGCCGTCTTCCACGTCGCCTTCTTCTGGTTCATCGACGTGCCGTTCTGGCTCCCGCTCGGCGTCTTCGCCGGCATCGTCGGCCAGTTCATCCCGACGATCGGCACCTACATCGGGGTCGCACTGCCCGCCCTCTTCGCCCTGCTCGACAAGCCGATCAACGCTCTGTGGATCGCGGTCTTCGCCACGATCTACCAGCAGCTGGAGAACTACGTCTTCACCCCGCGCATCAGCCGCCGCACCATGGACGTGCACCCCGCGGTCGCGCTCGGGTCGGTCATCGCGGGCGCCGCCCTCTTCGGCCCCATCGGGGCGCTCATCGGCATCCCCGTCGCGGCGGTGGCGCTCGCCATCGTCGACACCTTCAGCAAGCGGCACGAGCTCGTGCCCGAGCTCGCCAGCCTCGAGCCGGACGACACCAACGGCAACGGCACGAAGGACGACGCCGAGAACGACGCGAAGGACGGCACGAAGGACGACGCCGGCCTTACGAGGTGACGTCGCGCCGGTCGAAGCCCGCGGCGGCCACGACCACCAGCACGACCACCGTGCCCACGGCGACCAGCACCCCGACCCAGGAGACACCGTTGCGCAACGGGTCGTGGGCGGCGTACTGGTAGAAGGGCGAGAGCTTCTGCAGCGGCGTCAGCCAGTCGACGAGGCCGCCGAGACCGTTGACGACGTAGGCGAGCACCGCGACGAAAACGGGAACGGCCCGGCTGAGGGCGAGGCGGCCCGTCGCGGCACCGATGGCGAGCGACAGCGCCCCGAAGACGAGCCCGAGCAGCGCGAGGTGGAGCATGGCTGCCGCGACGTTGCCGGCAGGCAGGTCCATGCCGACCAGGGCGCCCTCCGCGACGAGGGACACCCCGAGCAGGGCCGCGAGCCCCAGCGTGCCGACCACCATGGCGAGCGCCTTGTCGACGACCACACGGGTCCGGGTGACGGGCGTGGTCAGGAGCAGGTCGAGGGTGCGCCGGTCCTCCTCGCCGGCCACCGACGACGAACCGGCCCCCACGGCATGCAGCAGCACGAGGAGGGGACCCATGAAGGAGAGCAGCTCGATCTGGATGTAGCCGACGGGCGTCGACATGTCGGCCCCCGCCATGGCGAACAGGTTGCGCAGGGCCTCGGGCATCTGCGCGAGGAAGTCACGCATCGACGGCTGGCCCTTGATGCTCGGCCAGAGGGCGACGTACATCGCCACGAGCAGCACGACGCCGAGGCACCACGCCGGGTAGGAGCGTCGTTGGTCGTAGAGCGTCTTGCGCAGGACGTCACGCAGCATCGGTTCCTCCCGTGCCCGAATAGTACGCGAGGAAGGTCTCCTCGAGCTCGGCCTCGGTGCAGGTGAGGTCGACGAGTGGGTGGTGGGCGACGGCCTTGAGCAGCGGGTCGAGCGAGGCCTGGGGTGCGTCGCAGCGCAGGACGCCGTCCTCGAGGCGCACGTCGCGCACACCCGGCACGGCCGCGAACGGCGCGACGTCGACCCGCCCCTCGAACTGCGCCTCGACGTGGTGCAGGGACTTGGCGCGCAGGGCGCCCAGCTGCTCGACCGCGACGACCCGTCCGGCACTCAGCACCCCGATGCGGGTCGCGACCCGCTGCACCTCGCTGAGGACGTGCGAGCTGAGCAGCACCGTGCCTCCGCGGGAGCCGTGCTCGTCGAGGATGGCGTGGAACTCGCGCTGCACGAGGGGGTCGAGGCCGCTCGACGGCTCGTCGAGCACGAGCAGCTCGGGCCGGATCATGACGGCCAGCACGAGGGCCAGCTTCTGCCGGTTGCCGCGGGAGAGCTGTCGGGCCGGCCGGCCGAGGTCGAGGTCGAGGCGCTCGGCGAGGACCGCGGCCTCGGGCGGCCGGCCGAGACCGTGGAGGTGGCCGACGTAGTCGATGTGGTCCTGCCCGGTCAGGCGGGGGTAGAGCGCGACGTCGCCCGGGACGTAGCCGACGCGTCGGTGCAGCCCGTCGCGGTGCGCCCACGCGTCGAGGCCGAACAGCCCCGCCCGGCCGCCCGAGGCCCGGGTCAGGCCCATGAGGATCCGCAGCGTCGTCGTCTTGCCGGCTCCGTTGGGGCCGAGGTAGCCGAAGACCTCCCCCGCCTCGACGACGAGGTCGACACCGCGCAGCGCCTCGGTCGCGCCGAACCTCTTGGTGACGCCCGCGCACTCGATGACAGGGATGCCCACGCCTCCACGCTCGCAGGCGCCGTCGCCGGGTGACAGGGCCGAAGGGCCCGAACCGACCACGTATGCCGCGTGGGCCACCCGAGCAGTCCGCTCAGTCGTGCAGGTCGACGACCGAGAACGTCTTGGCCTCGACGACCTCGGAGAGCTCGGCGGCGAGCGCGGGCGGGACGGCGCTGTCGACGTTGAGCACCCCGATGGCGCGGTCGTCCTGGCGGGAGACCTGCATGCCGCCGATGTTGATGCCGGCGTCGCCGAGGATGCGGCCCACCGCGCCGATGACGCCCGGCCGGTCGGAGTACTCGAAGACGAGCATGTGGTCCGAGATGGGGACCTCGAGGTCGTGGCCGCCCACGCCGACGAGCTTCTCGACCATCTTCGGCCCGGTGAGCGTGCCGGAGACCGACACGACGGTGCCGTCGGCGAGCGTGCCACGCAGCGTCGTGACGTTGCGGAAGTCACCCGAGTCCGGGTCGGTGACGAGCCGGACGGCGCAGCCGCGCTGCTCGGCGAGGGCGGGGGCGTTGACGTAGGTGACGGTGTCCTCGACGACGTCGGTGAACAGGCCCTTGAGGGCGACGAGCTTCCAGACGCTGACGTCGTGCGCCGTGATCTCACCACGCACGTCGACGTCGAGCTGGGCCGGCACCGTGCCGGCGACGGCGGTGAAGATGCGGCCCAGCTTCTCGACGAGGGCGATGCCCGGGCGCACCTCCTCGGCGATGGCGCCGGTCGAGACGTTGACGGCATCGGGGACGAGCTCCCCACCCAGGGCGAGGCGCACGGACCTCGCGACGGCGACGCCCGCCTTCTCCTGGGCCTCCTCGGTCGAGGCTCCCAGGTGTGGTGTCACGACGACGGACTCGTGCTCGAAGAGCGGCGACTCGGTCGTCGGCTCGGTGGCGAAGACGTCGAGGCCCGCGCCGGCGACGCGTCCCTCGGTGATGGCTCGGGCCAGGGCCGCCTCGTCGAGGATGCCTCCGCGGGCGGCGTTGACGATGCGCACCGACGGCTTGACCTTGGCCAGTGCCTCCTCCCCGATGAGGCCAACCGTCTCCGGTGTCCTCGGCAGGTGGATGGTGATGAAGTCGGACTGCGCGAGCAGCTCGTCGAGGTCGACGAGCTGGGCCCCGAGCTGCCCCGCCTTGGCCGGTGAGGCGTAGGGGTCGTAGGCGAGGATCCGCATGCCGAAGGCCTTGAGCCGCTCGGCGACGAGCGCACCGATGCGGCCGAGTCCGACGATGCCGACCGTCTTGTCGAGCAGCTCGACGCCGGAGTAGCTGCTGCGCTTCCATGCGCCGGCCTTGAGGGCCTGGTTCGCCGGAGCGATGTTGCGGGCGGTCGCGAGGAGCAGCCCGATGGCGAGCTCTGCGGCCGAGGTGATGTTGGACGTCGGGGCGTTGACGACCATGATGCCGGCCGCGGTGGCGGCGTCGATGTCGACGTTGTCGAGGCCCACGCCCGCGCGGGCGATGACCCGCAGCCGCCCGGCGGCCCCGATCGCCTCGGCATCCATCCTCGTGGCCGACCGGATGAGGACGGCGTCGACGTCGGCGAGGGCCGGGAGCAGCACGTCGCGGTCGGCGCCGTCCACCGACCGCACCTCGAAGTCGGGCCCCAGCGCCTCGATGGTGGCGGGTGACAGCTCCTCGGCGATGAGGACGACAGGCTTGCTCACAGGGAGTCCCTTCGGGGGGGGCGGACCCCCGCTGGGCGGGGACCCTCGCAGACACCGCGTCGGCGTGCCGTCGGCGAGTCTAGGGGTCGAGGTCCCTGACCCGCTGGATCGCAGCCAACCCCCGGACATCTCCCAGACGCCGCTCCTACCCTCGAGGTGAGCGGGGACCGCGCCCGCGGAGGGGGACGGGATGACGGTCGCGCGCAGGACGGTGCTCGCCGGCGCGCTGGGTGCCGGCCTGGGGTCGCTGCTCGGCGGGTGCTCCGCCGACGGGACGAGCTCGGTGTCGGTGCCGGCGCAGACGGCGGGACGGCCCGACGGAACCGTCACCTCGCACGCCCGGCCGGTGGGGACGGGAGCGGTTGCCACCAACCCACCGGACCGACGAGCACCCCTGTCACGCCGAGCGATCCGGGCGCGCTACGACGGAGCCCGGCCGACACGGTGGGGCACGGACATCCCCGGGGTGACCACGATGGTCCGCGCCGCGGGGCCCGTCGCCGCGCTGACCTTCGACGCCTGCGGCGGGCCCGGAGGCGACGGCTACGACGCCGCGCTCGTGGACCTGTTGCGCGCCGAGCAGGTCCCGGCCACCCTCTTCCTCAACCGGCGCTGGGTCCGGGCGAACCCGGGCGCCTTCGCCGACCTGTCCTCGGACCCGCTCTTCGACATCGCCAACCACGGCACCCGACACGTCCCGCTCTCGGTGGACGGGAGGGCGGCCTACCGGATCGCCGGCACGCGTGGCCCGGGAGAGGTCTACGACGAGGTCATGGGCAACGCGCTCGACCTCGGCAGACGGCTGGGCCGGCGCATCACGCTCATGCGTCCCGGCACCGCCCACTACGACGACGTCGCGGTCAGCATCGTGCACGACCTCGGCATGGTGCCCGTGGGCTTCGACGTCAACGGCGACGCCGGCGCCACCTTCACCCCGCGGCAGGTGCAGGCCGCCCTGCGCACCGTGCGGCCCGGCTCGATCGTCATCGCCCACCTCAACCACCCGGGGCACGGGACCGCTGCCGGGATGGCCCTCGCGCTCCCCCGGCTGCGTCGGGACGGCTACAGGTTCGTGCACGTCGCGGACCACCTGGTCTGATCGGGTGCAGGCCGAGGGCCGGTCGCCCCACGAACGGGCGACCGGCCCCGGCACTCTCAGGCTCCGACAGCGGAGGTCAGCGTGCGGCGCTGCCCTCGACGTAGTCGGAGTCGGTCTGCTTGACCCACGCCATGAGCTTGCGCAGCTCGCGGCCGGTCGCCTCGATCGGGTGCTGGGCACCCTTCTCGCGCAAGGACTTGAACTCCGGCGCCCCGGCGTCCTGGTCGTCGATGAAGCGCTTGGCGAAGGTGCCGTTCTGGATGTCGCCGAGGACGGCCTTCATGTTCTCCTTGACGTGCGGGTCGATGACGCGCGGCCCGGAGACGTAGTCGCCGTACTCCGCCGTGTCGGAGACCGACCAGCGCTGCTTGGCGATGCCGCCCTCGATCATGAGGTCGACGATGAGCTTGAGCTCGTGCAGGCACTCGAAGTAGGCGACCTCGGGCTGGTAGCCGGCCTCGACGAGGGTCTCGAAGCCGTACATGACGAGCTGGCTCGCGCCACCGCAGAGCACGGCCTGCTCACCGAAGAGGTCGGTCTCGGTCTCCTCGGTGAAGGTGGTCCTGATGCCGCCGGCGCGCAGGCCGCCGATCGCCTTGCCGTAGGCCTTGGCGAGGTCCCACGCCGTGCCGGACGCGTCCTGCTCGACGGCGAGGAGCACGGGCACCCCACGGCCGTCGACGAACTCGCGGCGCACGATGTGGCCCGGGCCCTTCGGGGCGACCATGAGGACGTCGGCGTCGGCCTCCGGCTTGATGTAGCCGAAGCGGATGTTGAAGCCGTGCCCGAAGAGCAGCGCGGCGCCGTCCTTGAGGTTCGGCTGGATGTCGTTCGCGTAGACGGTCCGCTGCACCTGGTCGGGCGTCAGGATGACGACGAGGTCGGCCTCCTTGACCGCGTCGGCGACCGACGCCACCGACAGGCCCTCGGCCTCGGCCTTCGCCTTGCTCTTGCTGCCCTCGGCCAGGCCGACGCGGACGTCGACGCCGGAGTCGCGCAGGTTGAGCGCGTGGGCGTGGCCCTGGCTGCCGTAGCCGATGACGGCGACCTTCTTGCCCTGGATGATCGACAGGTCGGCGTCGTCGTCGTAGAACATCTCGGCCATGGTGGCCTTCTCCTTCGGTTGCGGTGTGCGGTGGTCTGTGCGGGTGTGGCACCCGGGGTCGTATGCCGTGTGGCCGGGCCGGACGGCATACGCCCCGAGGTGGGTCGGGGTGGGTCGGTGTGGGTCAGGCGCTGCGGAGGCTGCGGTCGGTGATCGAGCGCGGACCGCGCCCGACGGCGACCATCCCGGACTGGACGAGCTCCTTGATCCCGAAGGGCTCGAGCACGTCGAGCAGGGCACGGAGCTTGTCGGTGGTGCCGGTCGCCTCGATGACGATGGCGTCGGTGGTGACGTCGACGACCTTGGCCTTGAAGAGCTGGATGGTGTCGATGACCTGGCTGCGGGTCGCGGCGTCCGCGCGGACCTTGACGAGCAGGATCTCGCGCTGCACCGAGGCGTGCGCGTCGAGCTCGACGACCTTGAGCACCTCGATGAGCTTGTTGAGCTGCTTCGTCACCTGCTCGAGGGCCGCGCCCTCGACCTCGACGACGACGGTGATGCGCGAGATGTCGGGCAGCTCGGTCGGGCCCACGGCGAGGGAGTTGATGTTGAAGCCTCGCCGGGAGAAGAGCGCCGCGACGCGGGTCAGGACGCCGGGCTTGTCCTCGACGAGGACCGACAGGGTGTGCTTGCTCATGCTCAGTCCTCCCGCTCCCAGACCGGCGCCTCGTGGCGTGCGGCCTGGATCATGTCGTTGCTGACGCCGGCCGGCACCATCGGCCACACCATCGCGTCACGGTGCACGATGAAGTCGATGATGACCGGGCGGTCGTTGGTCTCGAGCGCCTGCTTGATGACGGCGTCGACCTCCTCCGGCGTCTCGGCGCGCAGGCCGAGGCAGCCGTAGGCGTCGGCGAGCTTGACGAAGTCCGGCACCCGCTGCTCGAGCGGCTGGAGGTTGGTGTTGGAGTAGCGCTCGTTGTAGAAGAGCGTCTGCCACTGGCGCACCATGCCGAGCGAGCTGTTGTTGATGATGGCGACCTTGATGGGGATGTTGTTGATGACGCAGGTCGCGAGCTCCTGGTTGGTCATCTGGAAGCAGCCGTCACCGTCGATGGCCCACACGGTGCGCTCCGGCTCGGCGACCTTGGCGCCCATGGCTGCCGGGACCGAGAAGCCCATCGTGCCGAGGCCGCCGGAGTTGATCCACGCGTTGGGGCGCTCGTACTGCACGAACTGCGCGGCCCACATCTGGTGCTGCCCCACGCCCGCGACGTAGGTGGCCTCGGGCCCCGTGAGGGCACCGATGCGCTCGATGACGTACTGCGGCGACAGGGTGCCGTCCTCGCTGTCGGTCCAGCCGAGCGGGAAGGTCTGCTTCCAGTCGGCGACGCGCTCGCGCCAGGCGATGTAGTCCCACGCGTCGCCGTCGCTCTCGGCGGTGGCCCGGTCGAGCGTGACCTGCTCGATGAGGTCCTTGATGACCTCACCGACGTCACCGACGATCGGCACGTCCGCGATGCGGTTCTTGGAGATCTCGGCCGGGTCGATGTCGGCGTGGATCACCTTGGCGTGGGGGGCGAACGTCGACAGCTGACCCGTCACCCGGTCGTCGAAGCGCGCACCGAGCGCGATGATGAGGTCGGACTTCTGCAGGCCGGTGACGGCGGCGACCGTGCCGTGCATGCCCGGCATCCCGAGGTTGAGCGGCTCGCTGTCGGGCACGGTGCCGCGCGCCATGAGGGTCGTGACGACGGGGATGCCGGTCAGCTCGACGAGACGGCGCAGCGCCTCGCTGGCGTGCGCCCTGACGACGCCGCCGCCGACGTAGAGGATCGGCTGCTTGGCGAGCGCCATGAGCCGCGAGGCTTCGCGGATCTGCTTGCCGTGCGGGCGCAGGACGGGACGGTAGCCGGGCAGGTCGATCTGCGGCGGCCAGCTGAACGTCGTCGTGGCCTGGAGGGCATCCTTGCTGATGTCGACGAGGACGGGACCGGGGCGCCCGGTGCTCGCGACGTGGAAGGCCTCGGCGATGGCCTGCGGGATCTTCGCCGGGTCGGTCACGAGGTAGTTGTGCTTGGTGATCGGCATCGTGATGCCGCGGATGTCCGCCTCCTGGAAGGCGTCGGTGCCGATCGCGGCGCTCGCCACCTGGCCGGTGATCGCCACGACCGGGACGGAGTCCATGTGGGCGTCGGCGAGCGGGGTCACGAGGTTGGTCGCGCCCGGGCCCGAGGTGGCCATGCAGACGCCGACCTTGCCCGTCGCCGACGCGTAGCCCTCGGCGGCGTGACCGGCACCCTGCTCGTGGCGCACGAGGATGTGGCGGACCTTCTTCGAGTCGAGCATGGGGTCGTAGGCCGGGAGGATCGCACCGCCCGGGATGCCGAACACGGTGTCGCAGCCGATGGCCTCGAGGGAGAGGACGAGCGCCTGCGCCCCGGTGACCTCGAGTACCGGCGTGACGACGCCGGCCGTCGGGACGGCCTTGGCCTCCGCCGCGGGTCGGGGACGGGCCAGGGAGGCCACGTCGGCGGGCGAGGGCGCCTGCTTCGTCGTGTCGCTCACGATCTCTTCCTTGTCTCGAGCACTGCGTGGTGTTGCCGGTTCGGGCTGACTCCAGCCACAAAAAAACCCTTCTGTCCCGCGGGGGGACGGAAGGGGGCGCGCTGACCGTTCGGGCTGGTCGGCGCGCTAGGGAAGTACGAGGAGTCGGGCCACGTGACAACCGTCCTACGCGGCCCCAACGGTGTCAATCGGCCGTCTCGCCCGTCTCAGCATGTGACCTCGTGATCTCACCCACTGTCACCTGCGCACGACGGTCCCCGTGGGTGCTCGTCCCCGAAAGTCGGTTGTCGCCCGCGGGACCTCTCGGGACACTGACCGTCATGACGAGCGCCGTGCCCCTCCTGCTGCCGACGACCGCGGCCCACCTCACGACCCGTCCGCTGACCCGCAGGGACGCGGCTGCGGTCACGGCCCTCATGGCCTCCTGCGAGCTGCACGACGTGGGCGAGGTCCTCATCGAGGAGGCCGACATCGTCGGCGACTGGCAACGTCCGGCCTTCGACCTCGCCACCCAGTCGGTCGGCGTCCTCGACGGAGACCGGCTCGTGGCCTACGCCGAGGTCTTCAAGGGCCGCTGGGCCGACGGCGCGGTGGCACCCGACCACAGGGGCCGCGGCCTCGGCACCGCCCTGTCGCACTGGACGCGTGCCGTCGGTGCGCGTGACGGCGGCACGCTCGTCGGCCAGCCCGTGCCCGGCGACTCCCCCGGCGAGCGGCTCTTCTCCGACCTCGGCTACCGCACCCTCTGGACGTCCTGGGTGCTCGAGATGCCGGCGGGCACGACGATCGCGCCGCAGCCGCTCCCCGAGGGCTACAGCATCCGCGAGCCGCGCGACGAGGCCGACCTGCGCGCGGCCTGGACCGTCAACGAGGACGCGTTCCTCGAGTGGTCCGAGCGGGAGCGCTCGTCCTTCGAGGAGTGGACGGCCACCGTCTCCCGCCGCCCGGGCTACGAGCCCTGGCAGCTGCGGCTCATGGCGGATGCCGCCGGCGTGGTCGTCGGCATGGCCTTCGTCGTCGTGTCCAGCAGGTGCGGCTACGTCGACAAGCTCGCGGTGCGGCGGGACGAGCGTGGCCGGGGGCTTGCCCGAGCGCTGCTCGTCGACGCGTTCGAGGTCGCACGCGCCCACGGTGGCGAGCGCTCCGAGCTCTCGACCGACTCCCGCACCGGAGCCCTCGGTCTCTATGAGAAGGTCGGGATGCAGGTCACGTCGGTGTGGCGCCACTGGGCCGCCGCCGTGGCACCGCAGCCCGGGGCCGCACCAGCCTGAGGAGACGCCGTGGAGCAGCGCACGAGCATCGACATCGACGCCCCCGTCTCTCTCGTGTGGTCGGTGATGCGTGACGTGGAGCGCTGGTCCGAGTGGACCGCCTCGGTGCGCTCCGTGCGCCTGCTCGACGACGACCTCCGGGTGGGGGCGCGGGCCCGCGTCGACCAGCCCCGCATCCCGACGACCGTGTGGACCGTCACGGACCTCACCGAGGGACGCGAGTTCACCTGGGAGGCGCGCGGGCCCGGCACCGTGACGACGGGGGTGCACGCCGTCGAGGCCACCGGGCCCGACACCTGCCGTGCCACGCTCTCCATCACGCAGTCGGGCTGGGCCGGCGCGGTCCTCGGCCGGGGCTACCGCACCCTCACCGAGCGTTACCTCGCGATGGAGGCCGCGGGCCTCAAGGCCCGGTCCGAGGCCGCGGCGTCGGGCCCGAGCACCTAGCTCGACCAGCCGCGTACCCCGCGGTCAGCGGGGCAGGACGGGGTTCGCGTCGGACGCCGCGAGCTCGCCGGGCGCGAGGCCCGGCAGCCACGAAGCCAGGTCGCCCACCTGCGCCCGGTTGGCCGGCTCGAGCACGGACAGGCCGTCGGCGAACCAGATCACCGTCATCACCTCGCGCATCTGCGCCGAGGTGTTGCCCAAGGCCTTGTGCACCGTCCAGCCCGAATGGAAGGACGCGTCGCCGGCCCGCATCGCGACCGGCTCGTCGACGGCCAGACCGCGCTCGGCGACCACTCGGTCGAAGTGCTCCTCGGACGCGTCGGAGATGCCGATGTCGCTGAGTGGCCCGTCGACGTGGCTCCCGCTCGCGAACGCGAGACCGCCGTGGTCGGGCGTGATGTCGACGAGCGGCATCCACATCGTCAGGCACCGCGAGCCGTCGAGGGGCCAGTACATCGCGTCCTGGTGCCAGGGCGTGCAGCCGCCGCCGGGCTCCTTGAAGAGCGCCTGGTCGTGGTAGAGCCGGACCCGGGGCGTTCCGAGCAGCCGTGCCGCGACGCCGGCGAAGCGGGACGCCATGACGAAGCGCGCGACGTCCTCGTCGTGCCGCCACAGGTTCATCACCTGCAGGAACGCCATGCCGTAGCTGTCGCGCTCGGCCAGGGGGCGCGTCTCGGTGCTGAGACGCTCGACGGCCGCGGCGACGGGTTCGCGGTAGGCGGTCGCCTCCTCGCGGGTGGCCACCTGGGTCAGGCGCACGTGCCCGTTCGTGCGGTAGGCGGCGACGTCCTCGCCACGGGTGGGGTATGCCGTGGTGAGATCGGGCAGCGTGTCGGTGGGCATGAGAGGGACCTTCCTTCGCGGATCACCAACGGCCGGAGCGGTCGTCGGGCGGCTGAAGCACACCAGACCTGCCGAGCCGGCACCCCGGACCTCGTGGCGACGGGGGTACGTTCTGGTTCGATGGCAGGCATGACAGAGACCGAGTCGATGCGTGGGGCCGGGCCGCGGCGACCCCTGGCGGGTCGCCTCGGAGAGGTGCTCGTCGCAGGCCGCATCACTGCGGGCAGCGGACTGCCGCCGGGCACGACGAGGCGTCACCCGACGTGGGGCCTGACGTTCGTCACCGCCGGCACGGGCCGGTACCGCGACGCCCGCCACGACGAGCCCATCGGCGCAGGCACGCTCGTCGTCGTCCACCCGGGCCACCCGCACTGGTACGGCGCCGACCCCGGCGGCTGGGACGAGCACTTCGTCGTGTTCGACGGGGTGGTCTTCGAGTGCGCCGGCCGCACCGGCGCCCTCTCCCCCGACCGCCCGCTCGTGCACGGGCTGCCGGCGCGCCGGTGGGCCGCCCGCTTCGCCGCCTTCGACCGTGCGCGGCCTGCGACCGTCGACGCGCGGGACGCCGAGGCGCTCGACCTGCTCGCAGCCCTGCTCCAGGCTCGCGACCTCGTCGACCACCCGCGCCTCCGACGCGGTCCCGGCGCCGAGTCAGGCTGGCTCGCACGGTCGGTCGAGCTGCTCGAGGGCGACCTGACCCAGACCCTCGACCTGTCCTCGGTGGCGGCCGAGGTCGGGCTGCCCTACGAGACCTGGCGGCGGCGGTTCCGGGCCGAGACGGGCACCGGCCCGTACGCGCACCGGGCGGCCCGTCGGCTCTCCGCCGCGACCGACCTGCTCGTGCACACCGGGCTCAGCGTGCGCGACATCGCCGCCGCCACCGGGTTCACCGACGAGCGGCACCTCATCCGGCGCTTCCGCGAGGCGACCGGCCTGACGCCGCGCGCCTACCGCGACGCCGGCACCTGACGGCATACGTCATCGCTGGTCGAGGTGATGTCAGCACCCGTGCTGGTGCCGACATCACCTCGAAGGCACTGGCGCGCCGTGCGGGTCAGCCGCAGACGGCGCCGCCGCTCGCGCTCCCGACGAGCTTGCGGTACTTCGCGAGCACGCCGCGGGTGTACTTCGGCTCGGGGTGCGTGACGCCCTCCTGACGGCGGCGGTCCATCTCGGCCTCGTCGACGAGCACGTCGAGCGTGCCGCTGGCGACGTCGAGGCGGATCGTGTCGCCGTCGCGGACGAAGGCGATGGGTCCCTCGTCGACGGCCTCGGGGGCCACGTGCCCGACGCAGAGGCCCGTCGTGCCGCCGGAGAAGCGCCCGTCGGTGAGCAGCAGGACGTCCTTGCCGAGGCCGGCGCCCTTGATGGCGCCGGTCACGGCGAGCATCTCGCGCATGCCGGGGCCGCCCTTGGGGCCCTCGTAGCGGATGACGACGACGTCGTTCTTCTTCAGCGAACCGGCCTCGACGGCGTCCATCGCGGCGCGCTCGCCGTCGAAGACGCGCGCGGTGCCCTCGAAGACGGACTCGTCGAACCCGGCCGACTTCACGACGGCGCCCTCCGGGGCGAGCGAGCCGGTGAGGATCGTCAGGCCGCCGGTCTTGTGGATGGGCTGGCTCATCTCGCGGATGACCCGGCCGTCGATGTGGGGCGGGTTGATCTCCTCGAGGTTCTCGGCCATCGTCTTGCCGGTCACGGTGAGGCAGTCGCCGTCGAGCAGGCCGGCCTCGAGGAGCGTCTTCATGACGACGGGGATGCCGCCGATGTGGTCGATGTCCTTCATGACGAAGCTGCCGAACGGCTTGACGTCGGCCAGGTGCGGCACCTTGGCGCCGATGCGCCGGAAGTCCTCGATGGTGAGGTCGACGTCCGCCTCGTGCGCGATGGCCAGCAGGTGCAGCACGGCGTTGGTCGAGCCGCCGAAGGCCATGACGACGGCGATGGCGTTCTCGAAGGCCGGCTTGGTCATGATGTCGCGCGCCGTGATGCCGCGTCGCAGCAGCTCGACGACGGCCTCGCCCGACTTGCGGGCGTACATGTCGCGACGGCGGTCGGTCGCGGGCGGCGCGGCCGAGCCGGGGATCGACATGCCGATCGCCTCGGCGACGGCGGCCATCGTGTTGGCGGTGTAGAAGCCGCCGCAGGCACCCTCACCCGGGCAGATGGCGCGCTCGATGGCGTCGACGTCCTCACGGGACATGAGTCCGGCGTTGCACGCACCGACGGCCTCGAAGGCGTCGATGATCGTGACCTCCTTCTCGGTGCCGTCGGAGAGCTTGGCGACGCCGGGGAGGATGGTGCCGGCATACAGGAAGACGGACGCGAGGTCGAGGCGCGCGGCGGCCATGAGCATGCCCGGCAGCGACTTGTCGCAGCCGGCGAGGAGCACTGAGCCGTCGAGGCGCTCGGCGTTCATGACGGTCTCGACGGAGTCGGCGATGATCTCGCGCGAGACGAGGCTGAAGTGCATGCCCTCGTGCCCCATCGAGATGCCGTCGGAGACCGAGATGGTGCCGAACTCGAGCGGGTAGCCGCCCCCGGCGTGCACGCCGTCCTTGACGGCCTTGGCGAGCCGGTCTAGGGACAGGTTGCACGGCGTGATCTCGTTCCACGAGCTCGCGACGCCGATCTGCGGCTTGGCGAAGTCGTCGTCGCCGAGGCCGACGGCCCGGAGCATCCCCCGCGCGGCGGTCTTTTCGAGACCGTCGGTGACGTCGCGGCTGCGGGGCTTGATGTCAGGCGTCTGCGTCATGGCTGCAGCATAGGACCGTGTCCGCTGGCTGGACACCGCATCTCACTGCCTGATCGGTGTGAGGGCGCTCGGACGCGGTCGGTCGCCGTGTCTACGTCAGGCGACACCAGCCGGGGTCAGTCCCCGTGACCGCGGCTGACGTGGAAACGGGTCAGCTCGCACGAGCCGAGGTCGAGGTCGGCCCACTCCCCCGCATAGCGCAGGACGGCCAGGCCGCTCGTGACGAAGCCCTGGCCCAGGGCCTCGTGCGCCTCGCGCGAGCCCTCACCATCGGTGAGCAGGCTCGTCAGCTGGGCCATCGTCGGGTTGTGGCCGACGACGAGCACGGTCGTGGTGTCACCGGCGTCCTCGCGCACCGTCTCGAGCGTCTGCTCGGAGCCGCCGAGGTAGACGCTGCGCCGGAACTCGACGAACTCGGTGTGGGCACCACCCCGGCACGCCTCCTCCCACGTCTGGCGCGTGCGCTGCGCCGTCGAGCAGATGACGAGGTCGGGCACGAGCCCCTCGGCATGGAGCCAGGTGCCCGCGGCCTTGGCGTCCCGACGGCCGCGCGAGGCGAGCTCGCGGTCGTGGTCGGGCTTGCCGGCGCCCTCCTCGGCCTTGGCGTGCCGCATGAGGATGAGGGTCTTCTCTCTCGAGGCGCTGCTCATGCTTCCGAGCATGCCCCTGCGGGCCCGGCTTGTCAGCCCGGGGCCTGCCGGGTCACAGCTCGAGGGCGGGCTTGATCCGCTTGGGGGTCCACATCCTCGACCGCCGGGCCGCGATCGTCGAGACGGCGAGCGCCGCGACGAGGTATGCCGTGAGCACCCCGAGCGAGCCCAGCACCGGCCCGAGGTCGGCGCCGTAGAGCAGGCGGCGCAGACCGTCGACCGCATGGCTCATCGGTACGACGTGGTGCACGGCCTGCAGGGGCGCGGGCAGCGTCTGCCACGGGAAGGTGCCGCCCGCGCTGACGAGCTGCACGACCATGAAGACGAGACCGAGGAACTTCCCGACGGCGCCGAAGCGTGCGGCCAGGGCGTGCAGGATCGCCACGAACGTCATCGAGGTGAAGCAGAGGAAGAGGAACGCCAGCACGGGGTGGGCGATCTTGATGTCGACCCCGCGGCCGACGACGAGCACGAGCGAGGCCACCTGGACGAGCCCGACGAGCGTCGGAGCGAGCCATCCGCCCAGGGCGGTGCGGATGGAGCGCTGGCTCGTCGCGAGCGCCCGTGGTGACAGCGGGCGGACGAAGAGGAAGAGCACGTAGGCGCCGATCCAGAGCGCCAGGCTCATGAAGAGCGGCGCCAGTCCGGCACCGTAGGAGCCGGCCGAGGAGAGCGATCCGGTCGACACCCCGACGGGGTTGCCGATCGTCTGCGCCATCGCCTTGCGCTGGGCGTCGTTCGGGTCGGGGATGGAGTCCCGGCCCTTGACGAGCCCGGCGTGGAGGTCGATGGCGCCCTTGCTCAGCGCGTCGAGCCCCGACGCGAGGGACGTCGCGCCCGAGGCCAGCGAGTCGGCCCCGGTGGCGGCCTTGTCCGCGCCGGTGGCCAGCTGGTCGGCGCCGGTCCTGAGGGTGTCGAGGCCGCTCGAGAGCGTGCTCGCCCCGTCGCGCAGCCGCACCGCACCGGAGTGGGCGGAGGCGATGCCGTCGGTGAGCGCCGGCGTCGCGTTCGCGAGCGCGCGGGCGCCGGTGGCCACCTGGTCTGCTCCCTGGGACAGGCGCGTCAGGTCGCTCGAGGCCGACTGGATCGTGGAGTCGGCACGGTTGACGTAGCCGTCGATCGTGTCCAGTCGCGCGCTGACGAGGGACAGCTGCGCGTCGGTCAGTCCCTGGGCGCGCAGGCTGTCGAGGAAGCTCGCGCGGTCGGCGGCGACGCGGCGCTTGAGGTCGCTCGAGGCCGTCGCGGCCTTGGTGCCGTAGCCGGCGATCGTGCGGTTGCCCGCCGCGACCTGCTCGGCGCCGTCGGCCAGCTTGTCGGTCTGGGACGGCAGGCTCGCGGTCCGCGACTGCAGCGTGCCCAGACCCGAGGCGAGCTGACCCGCTCCGGCCTCGAGGCTGTCGGCGCCGGAGGCCGCCTGGCCGATGCCGGTGGCGAGGCGCCTGGCCCCCGAGGTCAGGTCGTGCAGGCCGCTCGCGAGACTGGTCGCCCCGGACGAGAGCTGGTGGGCGCCGGAGTCCGCCTTGGCGGCTCCGGCCCGCAGCTTCTCCGACCCGTCGACGGCCTTGACGAGCTGGTCGTGCACCTGGCTGAACCCCAGCAGCAGCTTGCTCGCCGCTGTCTGGCTCACCTCGCTCGCCACGGACGCGCTGACCTGCTTGATGACCTGGCTGCCGATCATCGAGGTCATGTAGTTGTTGGCGTCGTTGGTCTCGAGCACGACGGTGGCCTGGCGAGGCTTCATCTCGGCCGTCGAGGCGAGGTCGGCCGAGAACGTCTTCGGCATGATGACCGCGAACGCGTACGTGCCGTCGTCGACGCCACGCAGCGCCTCGGCGTGCGAGACGCGGTGCCAGTCGAAGGACTTCGACTCGACGAGGTGGTCGGCGACGCCGGCACCGACCTGCAGCTTCTCCCCCGTGCTGAGCGTCGTCCCGGTGTCGTCGCTGACGACCGCGGCCGGCACCTGCGGGAAGGCGCCGTACGGGTCGTGGTTGGCATAGAGGTAGAGCCCGCCGTAGAGGGTCGGGATCAGCACGAGGGCCGCGAGGGCCAGCCGGGCGAGGCGGGAGGAGGTGAGGCGGCGCAGCTCGGCGACCGCGAGTCGGACGGGGTTCATGCCGAGGGCTCCTTCGGGAGGTTCGGTGCGTCGGCGTCGGCAGCGGGGTCCGCCTCGACGTCGGCTTCGTGTGCCGTGTCGGACGCCGTGTCGTCAGCGGTTTCGTATGCCGTGTCGTATGCCGTGTCGTATGCCGCGCTGTCGGCCGTGTCGTCGGCGCTGTCGAGGTCGGCGGGGAGGGACGCGGCGGTCGCCGCCGTGGTCAGGACGATGACGGCGAGACCCGTCTGCGCGAGCCGCCGGCAGGTCTCGAACCACACGGTGTGGTCCCCACCGTGCCGCTCCGGACCGGCGAGGACGAGGACGCGCACCATGGGGTGGAGGGCGCCGAGCTCGAGCAGCAGGCTCGTGCGCACTCCCGCGGGGAGCTGCTCCCAGGGGTGCGCCGCACGGTCCGACAGGTCGTGGGCTGCGAGGAAGCTCGCCACCGCGGCGCGGCCGGCCGGCTTCTCCGCGAGCGCGAGCTCCTCCTGGACGACCGCCTTGACCGCGATGGTGTCCTCCGGCGCCGTGACGTCGGCGACGTCGACGAGTCGCGTGCGCAGCTGGAGGTCGGCCAGGTCCGCCCCGGCGCCGACGCGGACGCGACCACGCAGGAGCTCCACGCGACCGCCGATCGCGAGGGCGAGGGCGACCTGCGGGATGCCGGGGTCCGTGGGGACGACGGTGACCGCTCCGGGCGGAGCCGTGAACGAGACGTGCTCGACGAAGGGCTCGTGGGTGCCGGCGACGCTGACGTCGTCGACGACGACGGTCCGCTGGTTCCAGCCCTGCAGGTGGGTCACCTCGGTTTCAGTCACGATACGAGTATGCATCCGATACGTTGTCGTATCCAATTCGACTACGTATCCTTGTACACATGACCACGACGGCCGAGCCCCGAATCAGCGCCCGACGCCAGGCCACGCGCGACCGCGTGCTCGAGGCTGCGAGCTCGGTCTTCGCCGAGCGCGGCTTCCACGGGGCCACCGTCGAGGACATCTGCGACCGCGCCGGCTTCACCCGGGGCGCCTTCTACTCCAACTTCAGCTCCAAGGACGACCTCGTCGTCGAGCTGTCCCGGCGCCATTCCGAGGCGCTCGTCGACCGGATCCGCCGAGCCGGCAAGCGCGAGCACGCGGGGGCCGACGAGGTCCTGCGCGACGTGTTCGCGGCGCTCGCCGACGACAGCCGCAGCAAGGAGCGCTGGCTCGTGCTGACGACGGAGTTCACCCTGCACGCGATCCGCGACCCCGAGGCCCGTCGCGCGTGGGCCGCCCAGCAGCGCCGCGTGCGCGACGAGCTCGTCACGGTCGTCGACGAGACCGTCGCGCGCCAGGGCCTCACCATGCCGATCCCCACCGAGCTCTTCGTGCGGGCCGCCATCGCGCTGGCCCAGGGGTCGATGACCCAGCGCCTCGTCGAGCCGCGCTCGCTGGCCGTCGGCGAGCTCGAGCGCACCGTGCTGCCGATCCTGCTCGGCGTGGACACCTGAGACCCGCGGCGTACGACCCGGCGCCCACCTGGACGGGCCGACAGCGGGATCCGAGGAGCCCCGTCTCCGTCAGCCGCCCGAGACGGCGTTGATGATGTGGACCCGCGCCCCCGCCGGCACCGGCGCCGAGACGCCCTCACCCCGGGTCGCGTCCTCACCGTTGACGAACACCTTGACGTGGCGACGGATCTGGCCGCGCTCGTCGCGCACCTTGCCGTCGAGCACACGGTGCTCCGAGAACGCCCGGTCGAGCAGCTCGGCAACGGTCTGGGAGCCGGACGGGGACTCGACCTCGATCTCCGCCACCCCGCCGACGAGGTCGCGGAGCATGCCCGGGAGGATCACGCGGACGGGAGCAGACGGCATACGAGATCCCTTGCGTGTCAGGCGAGCTGGGCCGCGCGCACGACGAGGACGTCGGGCAGCTGGGTGGCGATGCGGGTGAAGGACTCCCCCTCGTCGACGGACGCGAAGACGTCACCGTTGCGGGTGCCGAGGTAGAGCCCGACCGGGTCGGCGTCGTCGAGCGACGCGGCGTCGCGCAGCACGCACGTGTAGCTGTCGGACGGCAGCCCGACGGCCTGCATGCGCCAGTGCGCACCGCCGTCGTCGGAGCGCTGCACCTGCAGCTGGGCGCCCGGCGGGATGCGCTCGCCGTCGTCCTGCACCGGGATGTTCCACACGACACCGGGACGACGGGGGTGGGCGAGGATGGTGAAGCCGAAGTCGGTGGGCAGGCCGTCGGCGATGGAGTCCCACGTGCGGCCGTTGTCGTCGGAGCGGTAGACGCCCTTGTGGTTCTGGGCGTAGAGCGCACCGTCGGCCTGGCCGCGGGCGACCTTGTGCACGCACTGGCCGTGGTCGGGGTACTCGTCGTCCGGCATGAAGTAGGCGCGGATGCCCGGGTTGCTCGCTGCCCAGGTCTGGCCACCGTCCTCGGAGCGGTAGACGCCACCCGCGCTCATGGCCACGAGCAGGTGCTCGGGGTGGCCCGGCTCGGGGACGATGGTGTGCACGGCTCCCCCGCCGAAACCCGGCTCCCAGCTGGGGCGGTGCGGGTGGTCCCACAGACCCCGCACGAGCTCGTAGCGCTCGCCGCGGTCGGTGCTGCGGAAGAGCGCGTGCGGCTCGACCCCCGCCCACACGACGTCGGCGTCGTTGGGGTCCGGCGTCAGCTGCCACACCCGCTCGAGGGCGGTGTCGGTGTCGCTGGGGAACGAGAGGGCACGCTCGGCACTCTCGGTCCACGTGCGCCCGCCGTCGGACGAGACCTGGACGGTCGGGCCCCAGTGCCACGACTTGACCCCGGCCAGGACGTTGGAGCGCCCGTCCCGGGTGTCGACCGCCACCGAGGCGACCTCGCTCATCAGGAAGTGCGGGCCCTCCAGGGTCCAGTCCTGCCGGTCGCTGCTGCGAGCGATCCACAGGCCCTTGCGGGTGCCGATCGCGACGATGGTCTCGGTCATGTTGACAGTGTCCACTATGTCTGCGGGGCAGACAAGGGTCCGGCCACCGCGTTGTCGACGCCCGCGCCGGACAGCAGGTTCTGCACCTGCCGACGCACGAGGGCGATGGCCCGGGGACGCATCGCCTCGGTCGCGCCCCCGACGTGCGGCGTGACGAGAACCCCAGGCGTCGTCCAGAGCGGGTGGTCCGTCGGGAGCGGCTCCGGGTCGGTCACGTCCACCGCTGCGAGCAGGCGGCCCGAGGCGCACTCGGCGACGAGGGCGTCGGTGTCGACCACCGCTCCCCTGGCCACGTTGACGAGCAGCGCGCCGTCCGGCATACGACCGAGCATCTGCGCGTCGAAGAGCCCTCGCGTCGCGTCGGACAGCGGCACGATGACGACGACGACGTCGTGCTCGGGCAGGAGCTCGGGCAGCTCGTCGATGCCGTGCACGTGAGGCACGAGGTCGTCACCGACCCGGGCCCGCGACGCCACCGCCGTGAGGGTGACCTCGAACGGCGCGAAGCGACGGGCGATCGCCCGCCCGATCTGTCCGTAGCCCACGACGAGCACCCGGCGGTCGGCGAGGGCCGAGCGCAGCCTCAGCGGCTCCCAAGTCGAACGCGCTTGGGAGGCAACGAAACCGGGGATCTCGCGGATCGAGGCGAGGGTGAGGGTGAGGGCGAGCTCAGCCGTCGACCCGTCGTGCACACCGGCCGCGTTGCACAGCGTCACTCCCGCAGGGAGGTCGTCGACGAAGTGCTCGAAGCCGGCGCTCTGCAGCTGGACCACCTCGAGCGCGTCGAGGCCGGGCGTCACGTCGGCCAGACGCAGCTTGGTCATGTAGGGCAGCACCGCGAGGCGGATCTCGTCGCCACGCGGGTGCGGCGACTCCATGTCCCACACGAGGGGGTCGACACCCTGCAGGTCGGCGAGCGCCTCGGCGTACTCCGGGTCGGGCACGGACACGACGAGCGGATCGGCAGTCATGTCGACACGCTAACGAAGCCCGGGCGACGCCCGGGGACCGGACCGCCGGCGGCTAGGCTCCGCCGGGTGACCATCGAGCCCCACGTCCTCGCCCTCGCGTCCGGCCGACGCACGGCGCCCCGCGGGGGCGGCCGCCCGACCGCCATCGACAAGCACGCCGTCGACACGGTCGAGGTGCGCGACCCGGGGCCCAAGCACGGCGGCCTCGGCAGCGGCGTCGTGGGGGACGAGATCGGCAACCCCCGCCACCACGGGGGCAGGCTCCAGGCGGTCTACGCCTACCCACGGGAGGACCTCGACTTCTGGGAGCAGCAGGTCGGCCGTCCCCTGCGTGCCGGCTGGTTCGGCGAGAACCTCACGACCGTGGGCATCGACACGACGCACGCGCTCGTCGGCGAGGTGTGGAGGGTCGACGACGTCGTGCTCCGGGTGGAGGTGCCCCGGATCCCGTGCAGCACCTTCGCCACGCACATGGGCGAGCCTCGGTGGGTGCGACGCTTCACCGAGGAGGGCAGGACCGGGGCCTATCTCTCGGTGGTCACGGCGGGGGTGCTGCGCACCGGGGCCCGGGTCCGTGTCGAGCGACCCTCGCACGACATCGACCTGCTCCTGCTCTTCCGCGCCTTCACCGGGGACCTCGCGGCCGCCCGGCGCGTCGTGGACGCCCGGGTCGTCGACCCGGAGGTGCAGGCGGACCTGGAGGAGACGCTCGCGCGACGCGGCGGGTGATCCCGAGCGGCGCCGACAGCGGTCAGGGCGCCCAGGTGGGACACAATGAGGTATGCCGCACACCTTCCGATCGATCGGTCGCGCCCTCGCGGGCTGCGTCACCATCGCTCTCGTCCTGGCGGCGTGCTCGACGGGCGGCCCCACCGCGCCGCCGCCCGGGAGCGCCACCAGCGCGGGGTCCGGCACCACCCCCGGCTCCGCCGACGGCACGCGGACGGGCTCCGGCAGCGCGACCCCGCCGACGCAGACCGCGGCACCCCTGACGAGCAGCAGCACGACTCCCGCACCCACGGGCAGCTCCGCACCGGCCACCACCGGCCGCGCCAAGCCCACCGCCGCCCCCAGCGGACCCGTGACGCTCCTGTCGGGCATCGACATCGCCTGGTCGGTCGCCGTGCTCCCGGACGGCAGCGCCCTCGTCAGCGAGCGCAACACCGGCCGGATCCACCATGTGCCCGCGCCCGGCTCCGGCGGCAAGCCGTCGGTCGCCGGCGAGATCCCCGTCAACCGGACGGAGGGCGGCGAGGGAGGCCTCCTCGGCCTGGCCGTCCCCCCGGACTTCGACGCGGACCCCGTCTTCTACGCCTACTACTCGACCGACAGCGACAACCGCGTCGCCGCCGTGCCGTGGCGAGACGGGACGATCGGGACGCCGGTCGTCATCTTCTCCGGCATCCCCCGCGGCCGCTACCACAACGGCGGTCGCATCGCCTTCGGGCCGGACGGCTACCTCTACGTGGGCACGGGCGAGGCCGGCGACACCTCGTTGTCGCAGAACCTCGGCTCGCTCGGCGGCAAGATCCTGCGCATCACCCCCGACGGCGACCCAGCCCCCGGCAACCCGTTCGGCGGATCCCCCATCTGGTCGCTGGGGCACCGCAACGTCCAGGGTCTCGCGTGGGACAGTCGGAAGCGTCTGTGGGCCAGTGAGTTCGGCCAGAACACCTACGACGAGCTCAACCTCATCGAGCCCGGCAAGAACTACGGCTGGCCCGAGGTCGAGGGTCGCGCGGGCAACCCCGACTACGTCGACCCCGTGGCGCAGTGGCCGACGTCCGAGATGTCGCCGAGCGGCATCGCCGTGGGTCCGGACGGCGCCGTCTACCTGGCGGCCCTGCGTGGCCAGTCGGTGTGGCGCGTGCCCGTCAACGCCGACGGCACAGCGGGAACGCCGAGCCGACACCTCAAGGGCACCTACGGCCGCATCCGCGACATCCACTTCGTCGGCAACCGGGTGTGGATCACGACGAGCAACAACGACCGCGCCGACCGGCTCATCTCGCTGCCGCTCTCGGCGGTCGGCGTCGGCTGACCGGGCGCGGCCCCAGCGCTGCTTCGGGGCCGCCTCGGGGCCGCCTCGGGGCCGCCGTCCTCCCTGAACCCGTCCCCACCTGACTAGCCTGACGAGCAGGGACGGCACCGACGCCGCCCACGAGCAGGAGGGGCACCGATGGGTTCGTACGACGAGATCCTCGACCAGGTACCGATCGACCAGCTGGCGGGCCAGCTCGGCGTCGGGAGCGACGAGGTCCGGCAGGCGACGGAGCACGCGCTGCCCGCCCTCCTCGGCGGCCTGCACGCCAACGCCTCCGACCCGGCCGGGGCGGACTCGCTGCTCGCGGCGCTCTCGGACCACCAGGGCCAGGTCAACGACCTCGGCGACGTGGACGAGCAGGACGGGCGCGCCATCGTCGGCAACATCTTCGGCGGCAGCACCGACCAGGTGGTCAACCAGCTCGGTGGCCTCGGTGGCAGCTCCGGCGGTCTCGTGCAGAAGCTGCTGCCGCTTCTCGCGCCGATCGTCATGTCCTGGCTCGCGAACAAGATGGGCCAGGGCGGCCTCGGGGGCATGCTCGGTGGCGGCTCGGGTGGGGCCGGTGCGGACGCAGGGTCTGGTGCAGGCTCGGGCGCCGGGTCGGGAACGGGTTCGGCCGACGGCGGAGCGCTCTTCCCCGGAGGCGTGGGCGCCGACAGCGGGCCGGTGCAGGCACCGGGGAGCGCGACCTCGACGGGCGCGGCCTCGGGCGGTTCCAACCCGTTGCAGGACATCCTCGGCCAGGTCCTCGGCGGCGCCGGCTCGTCCGGTGGCAGCGGCGGTGGCGCCGGCGACGTCCTCGGCGGCCTGCTCGGTGGTCTGCTCGGCGGCGGCAAGCGCTGACCTCCGCTCCCCCACCCTCCACCGTCGAGAGGCCACGAATGGCCGTCCGTCACTCGTCGAGAGGCCACGTCCGGTGACCGGACGTGGCCTCTCGACGGTTGCGAGGCGGCCGAATGTGGCCTCTCGACGGTTGCGAGACGGCCGGACGTGGCCCCTCGACGGGCGGAGCGGGGTTACTGGAGCTTGGCGAGGATGAGCTCGCGGGCCTTGCCGGCGTCGGCCTGGCCCTTCATCTCCTTCATGACCTGGCCGATGAGCGCACCCGCGGCCTGGACCTTGCCGTCACGGATCTTGTCCGCCACAGCGGGGTTGGCGGCGATGACCTTGTCGACGGCCGCTTCGAGGGCGCCGTCGTCCTGGACCAGCTCGAGGCCGCGGGCGTCGGCCACGGCCGTCGGCGTGCCCTCGCCGGCGAGCACGCCGTCGAGCACCTGGCGCGCCATCGAGTCGTTGAGCCGCCCCGAGGCGACGAGCCCGTCGAGCTCGGCGATGTGCGCCGGCGTCAGGCCCAGCCCCGCGGCATACGTGACGATGGCCTGGCCCTCGGCGTTGGCGCGACGCGACGGCTCACCGAGCCACCACTTCTTCGCCGCACCGGCGCTGGCGCCGGCGGCCACGGTCTCCTCGATGAGCTCGACCGCGCCGGCGTTGACGACGTCACGCATCTCGAGATCGCTGTAGCCCCAGTCGGACTGGAGCCGCTTGCGACGAGCAGCAGGGTTCTCGGGCAGCGTGCCGCGCAGCGCCTCGACCGTCTCGCGCGTCGGCGCGACGGGGACGAGGTCGGGCTCGGGGAAGTAGCGGTAGTCCTCGGCGTCGGACTTGACCCGGCCCGAGGTCGTGATGCCGGTGTCCTCGTGCCAGTGACGCGTCTCCTGCAGGATCGAGCCGCCGCCGTCGAGGATCGCCGCGTGGCGGGAGATCTCGTATCGCACGGCCCGCTCGACGGAGCGCAGGGAGTTGACGTTCTTCGTCTCGGTGCGGGTGCCGAGCGGGACGGCGAGCTGGGCCTCGTCCAGCGGGGCTCCGACGCGCGGGCGCAGCGACACGTTGGCGTCGCAGCGCATGGAGCCCTGCTCCATCTTGACGTCGCTGACGTCGAGGGCGCGCAGCAGGTCGCGCAGCGCCGAGACGTAGGCCTTGGCCACCTCGGGTGCGCGCTCCCCCGCGCCGACCATCGGCTTGGTGACGATCTCGATGAGCGGGATGCCGGCGCGGTTGTAGTCGACCAGCGAGTGGTCGGCGCCGTGGATGCGGCCGGTCGCGCCGCCGATGTGCAGCGACTTGCCGGTGTCCTCCTCCATGTGCGCGCGCTCGATCTCGACGCGGTAGGTGCTGCCGTCCTCGAGCTCGACGTCGAGGTAGCCCTCGAAGGCGATCGGCTCGTCGTACTGCGACGTCTGGAAGTTCTTCGGCATGTCCGGGTAGAAGTAGTTCTTCCGGGCGAAGCGGCACCACTCGGCGATCTCGCAGTTGAGGGCCAGGCCGATGCGGATGGCCGACTCGACGGCCTTCTCGTTGACGACCGGCAGCGCGCCGGGCAGGCCGAGGCACACCGGGCAGACCTGCGAGTTGGGCTCGGCGCCGAACTCGGTCGGGCAGCCGCAGAACATCTTCGTCGCCGTGTGCAGCTCGACGTGGACCTCGAGGCCCATCACGGGGTCGAACTTGCCCATGGCCTCGTCGTAGTCCATGACGGCGTCGGCGGTGGCCGTGCTCATCTCAGGCTCCCTTCGCAGCAGCGGCGCCACCCAGCGAGGGTGCGCGGTCGAGGATCGGACCGCCCCAACGGTCGACGAGGGCCTTCTCGAGGGCGGCGCCCACCGAGTAGAGCCGCTCGTCCTTCATCGCGGGCGCGAGGATCTGGATGCCGGCCGGCAGGCCGTCCTCGTCGGCGAGGCCGGACGGGATCGACATGCCCGGGACCCCCGCGAGGTTGGCCGGGATGGTGGCGATGTCGTTGAGGTACATCGCCATCGGGTCCTCGAGCTTGTCGCCGAGCTTGAACGCCGTGGTCGGCGCCGTCGGGCTGACGAGTACGTCGACGCGTGCGTATGCCGCGTCGAAGTCCTGGGCGATGAGCGCGCGGACCTTCTGGGCCGAGCCGTAGTACGCGTCGTAGTAGCCGGAGCTGAGGGCGTACGTCCCGAGGATGATGCGGCGCTTGACCTCGTCGCCGAAGCCGGCGTCACGCGTGGCCGCCATGACCTGCTCGGCGCTCGGGGCGTCGACGCCCTCGGGCAGCACCCGCAGGCCGTAGCGCATGGCGTCGAACTTGGCGAGGTTGCTCGACGCCTCGCTCGGGAGGATGAGGTAGTAGGCCGCGAGGGCGTACTCGAAGTTCGGGCAGCTGACCTCGACGACCTCGGCCCCGAGCTCCTCGAGCAGGGCGACCGACTCGTCGAAGCGCGCCCGGACGCCGGGCTGGTAGCCCTCGCCGCCGAGCTCCTTGACGACGCCGATCCGCATGCCGCGCACGTCGGCGGCGCGGGCCGCCTCGACGACCGCCGGGACGGGGGCGTCGATGGACGTGGAGTCCATCGGGTCGTGACCGCCCATGACGGCGTGCAGCAGCGCGGTGTCGAGCACGGTGCGGCCGCAGGGGCCCGCCTGGTCGAGCGAGCTGGCGAGCGCGACGAGGCCGTAGCGCGAGACGCCGCCGTAGGTCGGCTTGGTGCCGACGGTGGCCGTGACGGCGGCCGGCTGTCGGATCGAGCCGCCCGTGTCGGTGCCGGTCGCGAGTGGGGCCTGGAAGGAGGCGAGCACCGAGCTCGAGCCACCGCCCGAGCCGCCGGGGATGCGGTCCAGGTCCCACGGGTTGTGCGAGGGGCCGTAGGCCGAGTGCTCGGTGGAGGAGCCCATCGCGAACTCGTCCATGTTGGTCTTGCCGAGGATCGGCAAGCCCGCCTCGCGCAGCTTCGTCACGACGGTCGCGTCGTACGGCGGGACCCAGCCCTCGAGGATGCGGCTGCCGCACGTCGTCGGCACGCCCTTGGTCGTCATGACGTCCTTGACGGCGATCGGCACGCCGGCGAGCGCCCCGAGGCTCTCACCGGCGCTCCGGCGCTCGTCGACCGCGCGTGCGTGGGCGAGCGCTCCGTCACCGTCGACGTGGAGGTAGGAGTGCACCTGCCCGTCCACGGCCGCGATGCGGTCGAGGTGCGCCTGCGTCACCTCGACGGAGCTGATGGTCCTGCTCGCGAGGGCGTCGGCCAGGTCGGCGGCGGTGGCCCTCGTCAGGTCGGTGGGGAGGTCGGTCACGTCGGTGCCTTCGGTTCGTAGCGGCGACAGGAGGTCTCGTGGGTGCCCGTCGCGGGCGGGGGCGTATGCCGGGTGCTCGGCGACACGGCATACGCGAGCAGTACGGTGGCGTGGGTGGGCTCAGTCCTCGTCCAGGATGCGCGGCACCGAGAAGCGCTGCTGCTCGGCCTCGGGCGCACCCGCGAGCACGGCCTCGGCGCCGAGGCTCGGGCGCACCACGTCGGGGCGGGTCACGTTGGTCAGCGGCATCGGGTGGGACATCGGCGCGACACCCTCGGTCGGCGCCTGCTGCACCTTGGCCACGGACTCGAGGATGACGCCGAGCTCACCCACCATGCGGTCGAGCTCGACGTCGGAGAGCTCGATGCGGGCGAGGCCGGCCAGGTGGGCTACGTCGTCGCGGGACAGGGATGACATGCGCGCCAGTCTATGGGGCGGCCCAGCACGACCGGACCACGCATCCGGCGTGCACTGCGCGAGCCCGGGACGGCGCGGGCGTGTCCTCCGGGCCCGGTCGCTCGTTGACCACGCCGGATCCACGAACTGCCGCAAGGAGAACCCTCGATGACGAGCCCGGCCAGCCCGACCACCACCCCGACGCCCGAGCCCTCGGAGGCGCCCACCCCGGGGCCGACGCCCGAACCCACGGCCGCCCCCGCGGACGGGCGCGCGGTTCACCCCGCGTCCGAGCCGGCAGCCGATACCTCTGCGGCCGCGCCGGCCCGGGCGGCCTCCCCCGCTTCCGCTCCGACGTCACCCGCGGTCGAGCCCTTGGACCGGGCGTCCGCCAAGGCCGAGTCGGGGTCGACGGCACGCCGTTCCCTCGACGTCCGCGCCGGCGCACGCAGGGCCGTGAGCCTGACGGCCGGAGGGATCAGGCGGGTGCGCACGCTGCTCGGGGAGATCGTGTGGTTCGCCTGCCTGCTCGCGGCCCTGGCACTGCTGCTCGGCGCCGTCCTCGTCGTGCTCGAGGCCAACACGCACAACGCGCTCGTCGAGGCGGTGCTCAAGGCCGCCGACTGGGCCGACCTCGGCGTCTTCAGCCGGACGGCGGGCGTCAAGCAGTTCACGGGCGACGGCGCCGTCGTCAAGAACGCCATCACCAACTGGGGCCTGGGCGCGGTCGCCTGGCTCGTGGTGGGCCGGGTCGCCCGCCGCATCCTGACGCCCCGCTCCTGACCCTTCCCCGCCCACCGGTTCGAGGTGTCCGCGCCGGCGCGAACGCTGTGTCTTTTGAAGGGACATCCCTGTCAGTCCTGTGAAGGGACATCCCTGACACTCGCCGGGTCTCGGTCCATGGTGGGCTGCATGGCTGGCAGGGAGATCTCGATGGAAGTTCGCTTGGCTACGGCT
>NZ_BAAARE010000028.1:0-41249 GCF_039532035.1 Terrabacter carboxydivorans
CCAAGCCGACCTCGACGAGGTCGCCCGCGAGCTCAACGGGCGCCCCCGTGAAACCCTGAACTGGAGAAACCCCGCCGAAGCCCTCAACCACCACCTCGTTGCAACAGCTCTTTGAAACCGCCCGGTGAGCAGGGGGCCAGTCGTGGCCTCTCGACGGTTGGGGAGGGTTGGGATGTGGGTGGGAGGGGGCAGGATCAGGTCATGGAGCTCTCGGACGTCGTCGCCACCTCCCGGACCGTCGCCGCCACGTCGTCGCGCACGGCCAAGGTCGAGGCGCTGGCCGCCTGCCTGAAGCGCGCCGCCGAGGACGGCCCGCACGTCGTCGAGGTCGTCACCGCGCACCTGTCGGGCACGCTCCCCCAGCGGCGCATCGGGGTGAGCTGGCGCGGCCTGCAGGGACTGCCCGACCCTGCCGAGACATCCACCCTGACCGTCGAGGAGGTCGACGCGGCAGCGTCGGCCATCGCAGCCATCGGCGGGTCGGGATCCGGCGCCGCGCGGTCGGCCGCGGTCCGCGACCTCTTCGCGCGCGCCACCGCCGACGAGCAGGCGTGGCTCCGAGGGCTCATCACCGGCGAGACCCGCCAAGGCGCCGGCGACGGGGTCATGCTGCAGGCCGTCGCCAACGCGGCCGAGGTGCCTGACGCCGCCGTCCGGCGAGCCGTCATGCTCGCCGGTTTCGCCGGGCCGGTCGCGAGCGCCGCGCTCACCGGGGGCGCCGCGGCACTCGAGGCGCTGACCCTCGAGGTCGGTCGCCCGCTGCGGCCGATGCTCGCCGGCTCCGCCCCCGACGTCGCCGCGGCCCTCGCCACGCTGGGCGGCGAGGTCGTCGTCGAGACCAAGCTGGACGGCATACGCCTGCAGGCCCACGTCGACAACCGCACGAGTCCCGGGACGGTGCGCCTGTTCACCCGAACGCTCGACGAGGTCACCGACCGGATGCCCGAGATCACCGAGGCGCTGGCCGCGCTCGACGTCGAGACGCTCGTGCTCGACGGGGAGGTCATCGCGCTCGGTGAGGGTGGTCGTCCCCAGCCGTTCCAGGTCACAGGCGCGCGCACGGCCAGCAGCGCCGACGTCGACCGGCTGCGCGAGGAGGTGCCGCTGACGCCCTTCTTCTTCGACGTGCTCCACCTCGACGGCGCCGACCTGCTCGACGAGCCGGCCCACGTGCGCTGGAGCCACCTCGGGCGCACCGTGCCGCCCGCCTGGCTCGTGCCGCGCGAGAGCACCGACGACCCGGAGCGGGCCCAGCAGTTCTTCACCGACCTCGTCGCCGCGGGTCACGAGGGCGTGGTCGTCAAGGACCCCGCCCTGCCGTATGCCGCGGGCCGGCGCGGTCCGGGATGGGTCAAGGTCAAGCCCCGGCACACCCTCGACCTCGTCGTGCTCGCCGTCGAGTGGGGCAGCGGCCGCCGCAAGGGCTTGCTGTCCAACATCCACCTCGGGGCGCGTGACGCCGAGAGCGGCGACCTCGTCATGCTCGGCAAGACCTTCAAGGGCATGACCGACGAGATGCTCGCGTGGCAGACCGAGCGCTTCCGGGAGCTCGCCGTCGACCCGGCCGACGAGAGCGGGTGGGTCGTCTCGCTGCGTCCCGAGCAGGTCGTCGAGATCGCCTTCGACGGGGTGCAGAGGTCGACGCGCTACCCCGGCGGCATGGCCCTGCGCTTCGCGCGGGTGCTGCGCTACCGCGACGACAAGCCGGTGTCCGAGATCGACACCGTGCAGACCGTGAGGTCCCTCGCCGGCTGGTGACGGTCGGCGCGGCGGGCGCCGGGCCCAGGTCGTGCGGAGCACTGTCCACCGGCGGCATGTCCGGTGGACCGGCCGGCGCCATCTGTTGCCGACCCCACGAGACGTAGGTAAGTTCCGGCGAAAGAGCAGATTGCGTCACTTCTTCACATTCCGGAGGCTCCCATGTCCACGTCCCCCCTCTCGCGGCGCACCGTCCTCACCGGCGGGCTCGCCGCAGCGGCCGCCGGCGCGGCGGCTGGCAGCGCGCGCGCCGCCGGCTCCAACCCCCTCCCGCCGGCCGCCGAGAACGGCTGGGTCACCTCGACGATCGCTCGGATGACGCTGGAGGAGAAGGTCGGCCAGCTGTTCATCCAGAACGTCTACGGCAAGGACGCCACGACGCCCGACAGCCGCAACCTCCCGCTCTACGGTGTCGCGAGCCCGGCGGAGGTCGTGCAGAAGTACCACCTCGGTGGCGTCATCTACTTCGCGTGGACCGACAGCGTGCAGAACCCCGACCAGATCGTCGGCCTCTCCAACGGCCTCCAGAAGGCGGCGCTGACCCAGTCGAGCAAGGTGCGCATCCCGCTCCAGATCGCCACCGACCAGGAGCAGGGCGTCGTCACCCGCATCGGGCCGCCCGCCACCCAGTTCCCCGGGTCGATGGCCCTCGGCGCCGGACGCAGCGCTGCCGACGCCCGCACCGCCGCGGCGATCACCGGCACGGAGCTGCTGGCCATGGGCGTCAACACCAACTTCGCGCCCGACTGCGACGTCAACGTCAACCCGCTCAACCCGGTCATCGGCACCCGGTCGTTCTCGTCGCGGCCCGGGCTCGCCGCCGAGCTGGCGGCCGCGCAGGTCGCCGGCTACCAGCGTGACGGCAAGGTGGCCTCCTCGGCCAAGCACTTCCCGGGTCACGGCGACACCGCGACGGACAGCCACGTCGCGTTCCCGGTCATCACCCACACGCGCGAGCAGTGGGAGGCCATCGACGCCCCGCCGTTCAAGGCCGCGATCAACGAGCAGATCGACATGATCATGACGGCGCACCTGTCCTTCCCCGCGCTCGACGACTCGGGCAACCCCGCGACGCTGAGCAAGCCGATCATGACGGACCTGCTGCGCCACGAGCTCGGCTACACGGGCGTCATCGTCACCGACTCCCTGGCCATGCAGGGCGTCCGTGACCTCTACGGCGACGCCGAGGTCGCCGTGCGCGCCCTCCTCGCCGGCGTCGACCAGCTGCTCATGACGCCGGCCATGGACGACGCCTTCGCCGCCGTCCTCGCCGCCGTCCGCAGCGGCCGCCTCCCCCAGGAGGACGTCGACGCCAAGGTGCGTCGCGTCCTGAGCCTGAAGTACCGCCGCGGCATCGTGGCACGGCCGTACGCCGACCCGAGCGCCGTCCCGTCCGTCGTCGGCACCCCGTCCCACCTCGCGGCCGCAGACTCCGTCTCGGACCGCACGACGACCCTCGTCAAGAACGACGCCAAGGCGCTGCCGATCGCCCCGAAGGGCAAGAAGGTCCTCGTCACGGGCTACGGCGTCACGACCACCGCGACCCTCGCGGCGGCCATGACGGCCAAGGGCGCGACCGTCCAGACGGTCCAGACCGGGACGTCCCCCACCGACGCGCAGGTCTCGGCCGCCGTCGCCGCCGCCGCCGGCAAGGACGTCGTCGTCGTCACGACGATGAAGGCGTGGGACACGAACGTCACCGATACCCGCGGCGGCCAGCAGAAGCTCGTCAAGCAGCTGCTCGCCACCGGCACCACGGTCGTCGTCGTCGCCGTGCGCGACCCCTACGACATCGCCTACTTCACGGCTGCTCCCACCTACCTCGCGACGTACTCCTACAGCCCCGTCGCCATCGAGGCCGCAGCGCGCGTCATCGTCGGCGACGTCGCACCGACGGCGTCACTGCCCGTCGACATCCCCGTCGCCGGTGACCCGGGCACCGTCCTCTACCCGTTCGGCCACGGCCTCACCTACTGACGCCCCGGCTCGACCCAGGATCGGAGAGCTCCAGATGACCAATCTCAACCGCAGGCAGCTGCTCACTGCCGGCGCCCTCGGCGCCGTCGCCGTCCCCGCCACCGCAGTGGGTTCCGTTGCAGCGCAGACCGGCCCGACGGCATACGCAAGCAACTTCCCCAACAACCCGGTGACGACGGGCGCCCAGCGCGCGGCCGCCGCGAAGTGGACGGCCCTGTCGGGGCAGAAGGTCGGGGTCATCACCAACCCGACCGGCATCCTCACCAACCTGCGCACCATCGTCGACGAGATGCACGAGTCCGGCGCCGTCGACATCGTCGGCGTCTTCGGCCCCGAGCACGGCTTGCGCGGCACGGCGCAGGCCGGGGACTCCGAGGGCAACCACACCGACCCGCGCACGGGGCTCATGGTCTACGACGCCTACGGCGCCAACGCGGCCCGGATGACGACGCTCTTCCGCACGGCCGGTGTCGAGACGGTCGTCTTCGACATCCAGGACGTCGGCGCCCGCTTCTACACCTACATCTGGACGATGTACACGGCCATGCGTGCGGCCGTCGCGGTCGGCGCCCGCTTCGTCGTGCTGGACCGCCCGAACCCCATCGGCGGCAAGGCGATCGGTCCGATGATGACGACGCCGTGGACCTCCGGCGTCGGCGCCAAGGAGATCGTCCAGGCGCACGGCATGACGGTCGGCGAGCTCGCGCGCTACTTCGACGGCGAGTTCCTCACCGCCGACGCGGGTGGCCGGCTCACCGAGCTGTCCGTCATCGAGGTCAAGGGCTGGCGACGGGACGTGCCGTATGCCGTCACGGGCCTCCCGTGGGTCATGCCGAGTCCCAACATGCCGACTCCCGACACCGCCCTGGTCTACCCGGGCACCGGCATGTTCGAGGGCACCAACCTCTCGGAGGGTCGTGGCACGACGCGGCCGTTCGAGCTCATCGGGGCGCCGTTCGTCGACTACAAGTGGGCCGAACGCCTTGCAACTCTTGGCCTTCCGGGCGTCGGCTTCCGCGAGGCCTACTTCTCCCCGACCTTCAGCAAGCACACGGGCAAGGTGTGCGGCGGTGTGCAGGTCCACGTCACCGACCCCGCGAGCTTCGACCCGATCCGGTCCACCGTCGAGATGCTCGTCGCAGCCAAGGCGCTCTACAGCGACTTCGAGTGGCGCTACGACTCCTACGACCCGGCGCGCCCGTATTGGATCGACAAGCTGACCGGCTCGCAGCGGCTGCGCACCCAGATCTCGGCCGGCGCCCCCGCCGACGAGGTCGTCGGCGCCTGGCAGGACGAGCTCGCGGCCTTCGACGCCCGACGTCGCCCGTACCTCATCTACCGCGGCCCGGCGGCCTGAGCGCGCCGCACGCGTCCCCGACAATCCAGGAGTGACATGCGTCTGCGCACCCTCGTCCCGGCCGTCCTCGGCAGCCTCGCCCTCGCGGGCAGCCTCGTGACGGCCGGGGCGGCCGGCGCCGCCGCGGCCGACGACTTCAGCAAGCCCGATCGTGGCTTCGCCCCGCCCAACACCGTCCTGTCCGACGCGAGCCCCGCCTCGGTCGGTCTCGACCCGGCACCCATCGCCGAGGCCGTGGCGCAGATCCACGGTCACGAGCAGGTCGACGCGAGCGGGCACCCCCTCTTCGCCGGCGCCGTGGGGATCATGGGCCACGAGGGTCGCATCGTCGAGCGCGACGCGAGCGGCTGGGCGCTGCGCTACGCCGACGCGGCCACCGAGCTCCCCCGCGACCAGTGGGAGCCGATGCGCACCGACACGATCTTCGACCTCGCCTCGGTCTCGAAGCTCTTCACCTCGATCGCCGTCGTCCAGCTCGTCGAGGAGGGCCGCGTCTCCCTCGAGAGCCCGGTGGCGGCATACCTCCCCGAGTTCGCGGCGAACGGCAAGGGGGCCGTCACCGTGCGTCAGCTGCTGACGCACACGTCGGGCTTCACGTCGTGGCTCCCGCTGTGGAGCAAGTGGCCCGACAAGGCGTCGCGGATCAAGGCCGTCATGGACCAGCCCCTCACCAACGCGCCGGGCTCGACCTACCTCTACAGCGACCTCAACCTCATCACGCTCGGCGTCATGGTCGAGAAGCTGCGGGGCGAGCCGCTCGACGCCGTCGTGCACGACCGCATCACCGCACCGCTCGGCATGAAGGACACCGGCTACAACCCGACCGACAAGGCCCGCACGGCCGCCACGGAATACCAGACGGCCCCGCCGCGCGGCATGGTGCGCGGCGAGGTGCACGACGAGAACGCCTGGTCGCTCGGCGGCATCGCCGGCCACGCCGGCGTCTTCTCCACCGTCGACGACCTGGCGGTCCTGTCCCAGGCCCTGCTCAACGGCGGGACCTACCGGGGCGAGCGCATCCTCAGCCGCAAGAGCGTCGAGGCGCTCGTCACCGACTTCAACAGCGCCTTCCCCGGCGACTCGCACGGCCTCGGCTTCGAGCTCGACCAGCGCTGGTACATGGACGCCCTGAGCGGTCCGCGCACGGCCGGCCACACCGGCTACACCGGGACCTCGATCGTCATCGACTTCACGTCGCGCTCGTTCGCCGTCCTGCTCACCAACCGCGTGCACCCGTCCCGCAGCTGGGGCTCGATCAACCTCGCGCGGCGCGAGTGGGCGCACGGACTCGCCGCCGCGATGGCCATCCGCCCACGCCACGGCGACACGGCCTGGTTCACCGGCGGCGACAACGCGACCACGAGCACTCTCACCACACCGACGCTCCCGGTCGGAGCGGCCGGAGCCCGTCTCGGCTTCGACCTCTTCCTCGACACCGAGGAGACCGACCTGCTGCACCTCGAGCGCTCCACCGACGGTGGGGCCACGTGGACGGCGCTCCCGTTCACGGTCACCGACCGCGGTCAGACCGAGACGGCCGACGGGGTCATCTCGGGGTCGGGCACGAGACGGTGGGTGCAGGTCCGGGCCTCCCTGCCGGCGGGGTCGCAGCAGCTGCGGTGGCGGCATTCGACGGACGGCGCCTACCTCGGGCGCGGCGTGGCCGTCGACGACGTGGTGGTGCAGGGACCCGGCGGCATCCTGCTCGACGGCGAGAAGACACCCGGCGCCTTCACCCCGGATGGCTGGCGCCTGGCCGGCCGCGACGCCGTAGCGTAGGCCCATGCCCAGGACCGAGGACGGGGCCTCGCCCCCCGCAGGCGCCGCGAGCGCATCGCTGCTCATCCGCCTGCGGGGGATCAAGCCCTCCCTGTCACCCGCCGAGGACCGTGTCGCCGACATCGTCCTCGCCGACGCGCGCCGCGCCGCCGGGCTGACCATCAGCGAGCTCGCGACGGCGGCTCGCACGTCCGAGACGACGGTGCTCCGCTTCTGCCGCCGGCTCGGGCTCCCGGGCTACCCGCAGCTGCGCCTGGCCCTCGCCGAGGAGTCGGCCCAACCGCGCACGATGAGCCGCAGCGGCACCGACATCAGCGCGAGCGACTCGATCGACGACATCATCGCCAAGGTCGCCTTCACCGATGCGAGCGCCGTCGAGGAGACCGCCCAGCAGCTCGACCGCGACGCCCTCGCCGGCGCCGCCACCGCCATCGCCAAGGCGGGTCGCGTCGACATCTACGGCATCGGCGCGAGCGCCATCGTCGGCACCGACCTCCAGCAGAAGCTGCACCGCATCGGCATCGTCGCCTTCGCCTGGAACGACCCGCACATCGCGCTGACGAGCGCCACCCTCCTCGGCCCCGGCGACGTGGCGGTCGGGATCTCGCACTCCGGCACGACGACCGAGACCATCGAGGCGCTCGCCGCGGCGCGCTCGACCGGCGCGCAGACCGTCGCCATCACCAACTTCCCGCTCTCGCGCCTCGCTGCGGGCGTCGACCTCCTCCTCACCACGGCCGCGCGCGAGACGAGCCTGCGGTCGGGGGCGACGGCGAGCCGCATCGCCGCACTCACCGTCATCGACTGCCTCTACATCGCCGTCGCCCAGCGCAACCTCCGCAAGGCACGCAAGGCGGTGGCGGACACCCGCGAGGCCGTGGCCGGCCACCACGTCACCGACTGACCCTTTGAGCACAGACTGCGCCTGGCGGCATACACCGCTGGGCGAGCGACCGCGGATGCCGCGTAGCGCAGTCCGAGCCCCGGAGCGGGCACCGCGTGACGTGACCGGAATGTTACTGATTTACAGCATTGACGCTACGGGCGTAGGAAACTAACCTCGCTCGGGTGAGCAGCGAGGTGACCGTGGACGCCCCCACCGAGGAGCGCCATCCGGGGACGACGTCCATCGACACGCACACCTCGCTCGACATCCTCCGGGCGCTCAACACCGAGGACGCCACCGTCGCGGGAGCGGTGGGCGAGATCCTGCCCGAGCTGGCCCACCTCGTCGACCGGGCCGTCGACTCCCTCCGCGCCGGCGGCTCCGTCCACTACTTCGGCGCCGGCACCTCCGGGCGCCTCGCCGTGCTCGACGCCGCCGAGCTGCGCCCCACCTTCAACGCACCCGCCGGGCTCGTCGTCGCCCACCACGCCGGCGGCCCCGCCGCGCTGCTCCAGGCCGTCGAGAACGTCGAGGACGACGTCGACCTCGGCCGTTCCGAGGCCGACGTGCTGCGGCCCGGCGACATCGCGATCGGGCTCACGGCCTCAGGACGTACGCCGTTCGTGGCCGGCGCTCTCGCCCGGGCCCGCGAGCTCGGCGCCGTCACCGCGCTCGTCACGGCCAACCCCCGCGCCGAGGTCGCCGTCCACGCCGACATCCTCCTGGCCGTGCGCACCGGCCCGGAGGCCCTGACCGGGTCGACGAGGCTCAAAGCCGGCACCGCTCAGAAGCTCGTCCTCAACTCGTTCTCGACCGCCCTGATGATCCGGCTCGGTCGCACGTGGAGCAACCTCATGGTCGACGTCGTCGCGACGAACGCCAAGCTGCGCGGCCGGGTGCTGCGCATCCTGCAGGAGGCGACCGGCGCCGACGCCGAGCAGGCCCGGGTGGCCCTCGACGACGCCGGCGGCGAGCTCAAGCCGGCCCTGCTCTCGATGCTCGCGGGCGTCGACGCCGCCCGCGCCCGCGACGCCATCGCCACCCACGACGGCTCCGTCGCCCGCGCCCTGGCCGCCCTCGGCTCGCCGGTCCCGCCCGCGCCCGCCGACCCGACAGCACCTACCGAGCCCACCGCACCGACAGCGCCCACCGCGCCCACCGCGCCCAGGCCCTGACACCCCCGCCGCACCCAGCACCACCTGCCCACCCGCATGCCGACCCCCAGGCACCGCGCAGAACCCGACAGGAGCACCACCATGACGTTCGCCTCACGCCCTCCCGGCTCCTCGCGGCGGGTCCGCCGCACGGTCCTCACGATCGCCGCGCTCTCCGGCGCGCTGCTCGTGACGGCCTGCTCGCCCTCCTCGCCGGGCTCCTCGGGATCGACCGGGGCCGGCGGCGACGGCAAGGTCACCCTGACGGTGTGGTCGTGGCGCGTGGAGGACGAGGCGGCATACAACAAGATCTTCCAGGCGTACGAGAAGTCCCACCCCAACGTGAACGTCGAGTTCAAGGCCTTCAAGGCCACGGAGTACAACAAGATCCTCGCGACCGGGCTCGCGGGCTCCAGCGGCCCCGACGTGCCACAGGTGCGCTCCTACGGCCAGCTCCAGGGCACCGTCGCGAGCAAGTCGCTGCTGCCGCTCGACGGCAAGGTCGACCTGTCCGGCTGGGACGAGAACGTCGTCGCGAGCGCCAAGGGCAAGGAGGACGGCAAGACCTACTCCGTGCCGCTGGCCCGCCAGACGGTCCAGATGTTCTACAACCAGGGTCTCTTCGACAAGAGCGGCATCAAGGCCCCAACGACGTGGGACGAGTTCATCGCCGCCAACGACAAGCTGATGGGCGCCGGCGTGACCCCGATCGCCGTCGGGGCCAAGGACGACTGGACGCTGCCGATCGTGCACGAGGTGCTCGCCGGATCGCGCTTCGGCGGCAAGGCCTTCCAGAACGAGGTCATGTCGGGCAAGAAGTCCTTCACCGACCCCGACTGGGTGGCGTCGGTCAAGGTCGTCGGCGACCTCGAGAAGTACATGCCGAAGAACGTCACCGGTGTCGCCCAGACCGACGCGCAGACGCTCTTCTCGGCAGAGAAGGCCGCGATGATCCCGGGTGGCAGCTTCGACCTGTCCGTCCTTCAGAAGGCCAACCCCGGCATGAAGATCGGCATCTTCCAGGTGCCCCCGGCACCGGGCTCGCCGAGCGGCTCGAGCGCGACGACGGCAGGATGGGCCGATGGCAACTTCGCGGTCTCAGCCAGGTCGAAGCACCCCAACGAGGCCACGGAGCTCGTGAAGTGGATGACCTCCAAGGAGTTCGGCCAGATGGTGAACGACGACATCAAGCAGATCTCGGCCGTGCCCGGTGTCGAGCCGACAGACCCGCTGCTCAAGCAGATGAGCGACAACTACAACAACTCCGGCTCGCCCTACCTGCTGCTCACCGACTTCCGCTACGGCGCACCCTCGGGCACCGACCTGCTCGGCAAGGGCCTGCAGCAGATGCTGCTCGGCTCCAAGGACGCCGCCGGTGTGAGCCAGGACCTCGACACGGGCGTCAAGACCTGGTTCAAGCCGAGCGCCTGACGCTCGACCCGAGAGGCACAGCATGAGGCGCCGCACCGGCCTGGTCTTCGTCGCGCCGGCGCTCGCGCTCTTCGCGGTCTTCGTGCTCTACCCGATGGTGACGGCGTTCTCCTACGCCTTCTTCCACTGGCAGGGCACGAGCCGCGGAGGGTTCGCGGGTGTCGAGAACTTCGCGACGCTCTTCACCAGGGCACCCTTCACGACAGACCTGCCGCAGGCTCTGCTGCACAACGTGCTCTTCTTCGTCGGCACGATGCTCATCCAGAACACCTTCGGGCTGACGATCGCCTACCTGCTCCACAGCCGCCCGCGTAGCCGCCGGATGCTGCAGACGCTCTACGCGATGCCCTACCTCGTCAGCCCGATCGTCATCGGCTACCTGTGGACGCTGCTGCTGTCGCCGACGTTCGGGCCGGTCAACACGCTCCTGACCAAGGTCGGCCTCGACTCGTGGGCCCTGCCCTGGCTCGGCGACCCGAAGACCGCGCTCTGGGTGGTCATCCTCGTCAGCGTGTGGCAGTGGATCGGCTTCCCGGTGCTGCTCTACGGCGCAGCGCTCGGCGGCGTGCCGGAGGAGCTGACCGAGGCGGCACGCGTCGACGGGGCGAGCAACCGCCAGGCGTTCGCCAGGATCACCTTGCCGCTGGTCGTGCCCGCCATCGGCACGGTCTCGGTGCTGACGTTCATCTTCGCGATGGAGGCCTTCGCCCTGCCGTACGCCTTCGGCGGTTCGACCGGAAACCCCGCTGGGTCAACGGACTTCGTCTCGCTGCTCTTCTACCGCACGGCGTTCGACTCGGGTGCCACCGACGCCATCGGCAGCTCGTCGGCCCTGGCCACGCTGCTCTTCCTCATCATCTTCGGCGGCGCCTACGCCGCCACGGCCGTGCTGCGCCGTCACGAGCGGAGGATCACCGCATGACCACCGCCGTCGTCACCACCGAGGCACCCACGGAGTCCGCCGTCACCCGCCCGGAGCAGCCCGGCCGACGCCGCCCCCCGCGGGTCAACCGTCCCGTCGGCGGCGCCGGGGCCAGCGTGCTCCTGTGGGGGTATGCCGCCCTGGCGCTCGTGCCGCTCCTGCTCATGGTGAGCAACAGCTTCCGCACCAACGCCGACCTCATCACCGACCCGCTCGGCCTGCCCGCTCCCCCGACCACGGCGAGCTACGTCGAGGCCTGGACGACCGGCAACTTCGCGACGTACTTCGGCAACTCGCTCGCCGTGACCGTCGGCGCGGTGGCGCTCTCGACGGCCGTCGCGACCATGGCGGCCTACGCACTGGCCCGGGGCCGCTCGCGCATCTTCCGCTGGCTCGAGTCGCTCTTCCTGTCCGGCCTCATGCTGCCGATCCACCTCGCGATCCTGCCGATCTTCTACCTCTTCGACGGGCTCGGCCTCATCGACTCCCGCCTCGGACTCATGCTGATGTATGCCGCGTCGGGCATCCCCTTCTCGATCTTCGTCCTCACGACGTTCTTCCGGCAGCTGCCCGAGGAGCTCGAGGAGGCGGCCGCCCTCGACGGCGCGAGCAGCTGGCAGACGTTCTGGCGGATCATGGTCCCGCTCGTGCGGCCCGCGCTGGCGACCGTCGCGGTCTTCCGCTTCGTGCCGATCTGGAACGACTTCCTCTTCCCGCTCGTGCTGCTGCGCCGCGAGGAGAAGTACACGCTGCCCGTCGGCCTGACGAACTTCTTCGGCGAGAACGCGACCAACTACTCCGCCGTGTTCGCCGGCCTCGTCATCACGACCATCCCGCTCATCGTGCTCTTCCTCGTCGCGACGAAGCAGATCGTGGCCGGCCTGACCGCCGGCATGGCCAAGTGACCGGGTCGCCCTCGTGAGCGGGCCGGTGCCGTCACGCCCGGGGACGGTCGTCGCCGTCGACGTCGGGGGCTCGGGCCTGCGCCTGCAGACGTATGCCGTCCGGCCCGGTCCCGTGCTCACCGCGCCGGGCGTGCGGGTCGGGGCGGCAGGCATCGACGTGGCCGCCCTGGTGGCCGACGCCCGGTCGCTGCTCGTGACCGGAGCCGTGGCCGGCGGCGGTGCGACCGAGGGCGCCGAGGGCGCAGGCGGCGATGATCGCGTGGATGGATCACCCTGCAGCACAACGCGGCCCGAGGTCGTCGTGTGGTCGATGCGCGGCCTGCTCTTCCTCGCCGACCGCGCGGAGGTGCTGCGCACCGTGGCCGAGGGGCTCGGCGCGCGTCGAACCGTCGTCGTCAGCGACGCCGTCGCGGGGCTCGTCGGCGCGACCGGGCACATCGGGCCCGGCGCCGTCGTCGCAGCCGGCACGGGGGCTGTCGCCTTCGGCACCGACTTCGACCGGCAGTGGCGCCGCGTCGACGGGTGGGGACACGTGCTCGGCGACGCCGGGTCCGCCGCCGCGCTGGGCATGGCCGGGCTGCGGGCGGCCCTGCGCGCCCACGACGGCCTGCCCGACGGCTCCACGGCCCTGCTGAGCGCAGCCGTCGACCTGCTCGGCCCCCCGGACCTGTGGCCGCGGCTCGTCATGACCACGGCCGACGCCCCCGAGCGCCTGGCCGGCGTCGCACCGCTCGTGACCGCAGCCGCCGGCACCGACCCGGTGGCCGCGGCGCTGTGCGAGCGGGCCGGGACCGACCTCGCCGACTCGCTGCTGCGGGCCGCCGACGGCCTGGACCACCCGCGCCTCGCCGCGACCGGCGGCCTGCTCGCGGCCGCCCCCGTCGCCGAGGCGCTGGACCGGCGCCTGGCGCTCGCCGGTGCCCGACGCTCACCCGCCCGCGGCACCGCGCTGGACGGCGCCCTGCACCTCGCCCGGCAGCTCCGGGACACCGGCGCGATCCCCGAGCACCCGGCATACCTGCTCGTCTCCTGAGGGGAGCTTCGCCGCGACCAGAGGGGTCGTTGGGGCCATGGGGACCCGTGGGGCGCTCCGAACCGGTACCGTCACAGGTGGCAGTGTCCGTTTTGTGCCTCGGCTACGGGTATCGGCGATCCAGCTAAACGGCTGCCCTGACGCTCGAGAGGTTCTGACATGACCACTTCCTGGTGCCGGATCACGGCTCTCGTCGGTGCTGCCGCACTCGGTCTCGGCGGCGCGTCCAGCGCCGCGGCCGGCTCGCTCGCCGCCGCTCCGGCCGGGCCCGGACCGGTCGTGTCCGCCACCCCGTCGGCCCCGACTGCGCCTTCCGCCCCGTCAGCCGCAGCGCCCGCGCCCGCCGCACCGGGGGCACCGGGGGCTCCGGCTGCTCCGGTCGGCACGCGGCCGGTCGACTACCGCGGCGTCCACGTGACGGTCCCCGCCGACTGGAAGGTCGTCGACCTCGACGCCGACCCGACCCGCTGCCTGCGTCTCGACGTCAAGGCCGTCTACCTCGGGCGCCCCGGCAGCCAGCAGGACTGCCCGGCCCACCTCGTCGGTCGCACCGACACGCTGTGGCTGCACCCGGGCTCCGACCGGGCCACGGCGGCGTCGACCGCGACCACCGCGAGCGCCTCCAGGGTCGGACGGCTGACGGCGCACACCGGCTCGGACCCCGTCGCCCGCACGAAGGTGGCCCGGTTCACCGCCCAGGACGTCCAGGTCGACGCCACGTGGGGCTCGAGGGAGTCGACCGTCGACGACGTCCTCGCGACGGCGACGACGAGCACGACGACCGCCTCCACGCCCGCCCCCGCCCCGGCCCCGGCGCCGGCCCCCAAGACGCCCTCCGCGACCACCACCTCGTCCAGCGCCACCACTGGTGCCTCCTTCGCCCCCGCCGTGGCGACGAGCGGATCGCCGGCCATCGCCCCCGCCGTGGCGACGACCGGGTCGCAGGCCCTCGCACCCACCGTGACCACCGCCGCCGCGTCCGGCCCGCGCACCTTCACCGGTATGGGCTTCGACGCCTGCGCCGCGCCCAGCGCGTCGACCATGCAGTCGTGGCTGTCCTCCCCCTACCGGGCGGCCGGCATCTACATCGGCGGCTCGATGCGGGCGTGCCCCGACGGCAACCTGTCCGCGAGCTGGGTCAGCCAGGTGAGCTCGATGGGGTGGGGTCTCATCCCGATCTACGTCGGCGCGCAGGCACCGTGCGTCAACCAGACCGGGCTCGCCACCATCGACCCGAGCCAGGCCGCGGCCCAGGGCAAGGCGGCTGCCGCCGACGCCGCCGGACGCGCGGCGACCTTCGGCCTGGGGACCGGCTCGCCCATCTACTACGACATGGAGGCCTACGCGCCGAGCGCGTCCTGCACGTCGACCGTGCTGAAGTTCATCACTGCCTGGACGCAGGAGCTGCACGCCCGCGGCTACACCTCCGGCGCCTACGGCAGCACCTCGTCGCTCATGGTCGACATGTCCAACGCGGTCGGCACGTCCGGCTTCACCGCGCCGGACAACGTGTGGTTCGCCAACTGGAACGGCCTGCAGACGCTGTCGGACTCCGCCCGCTACCGCGAGTTTCCCGACGGCTACTGGGCCAACGGCCAGCGGCTGCACCAGTACAGCACCGGGAGCGAGACCTGGGGCGGGGTCAACATCAGCATCGACGCCAACTGGGTGGACGGCCGCGTCACCGGCAACCCCGTGCCGATCAGCTACGGCACCGGGATCGTCGGCCCCGGCGGCCCGTCCTTCCTCTTCACCGGCAACATGTACTACTGGAAGCCCAACCAGGGGCAGGGCCTGCAGGGCCGCGCCTACTACACCTACACGACCTACTCCTCGAACGGCAGCGTCGAGGAGAACGGCGCCACGTGGTCGCCCAGCCTCTCGACGGGCCTGTATGCCGTGAGCGCCTACGTCCCTGCCACGGGGGCGACGGCCAACACGCGGTATGCCGTCACGGACTCGAACGGCACGACGACGCGCTACCTCGACCAGTCGACCCTGTCCGGCTGGTCCTCCCTGGGCACCTACCTCGCCCGCAACGGCTCGTCGGTGGGCGTCCACGCCAGTGACAGCAGCACGAGCTCGACGACCACCCAGGTCGGCGTCGACGCCATGCGGTTCTCGCTCGTGGCCACCGCCCCGTCGGCCCCGACCTCGGTCTCGGCCGTGCCCGACAACGGCCGCGCGACCGTGCGCTGGGCGGCGGCCACGGCCAACGGCAGCCCGGTCACGAGCTACACCGTCAAGGCCTCGCCCTCGGGTGCGACGACGACGGTGTCGGGGTCCGCCACCTCGGCGACCCTGACGGGTCTGACGAACGAGACGGCCTACACCTTCACGGTCACGGCGACCAACGCCGTGGGTGCCGGTCCCGCGTCGACCCCCACCGCCGCCGTCCGGCCCTCGTCCTTCTCGCACATCGTCCCCGTGACGCCGACCCGGATCCTCGACACGCGCTACGGCACGACGACCAACCCGGTGAGCACCGCCCTCGCCGCCGGGGCCGCCCTCACCATCAAGGTCGCCGGCGCCTCAGGGTCCCCGGTCCCGGCGGGAGCCACCGCCGCGGCGGTCAACCTCACCGCCACCGCGCCGCAGAAGGCGGGCTTCCTCAGCGCCGACTCCACGGCCACCACCGGCAGCTCCACCGCCAACTTCGCACCCGGCCAGACCGTCGCCAACCTCCTGGTCGGGCGCCTCACCTCCGCCGGCACCCTGACGATCGTCAACCACTCCACCGGAACGGTCCAGGTCGTCGCCGACGTCACCGGCTACCTCACGACCAGTGGCACGACCCAGCGGTGGGTCGCCACCACGCCCACGAGGCTGCTCGACACCCGCGTCGGCACGACGAGCAACCCGGTCCGCACGGCCCTCGCCGCCGGTGCCGCCCTGACGATCAAGGTCGCCGGCGTCACGGGCTCGCCCGTGCCCGCGGGGGCAACGGCCGCAGCGGTCAACCTCACCGCCACCGCGCCGCAGAAGGCGGGCTTCCTCAGCGCCGACTCGACGGCCACCACCGGCAGCTCGACCGCCAACTTCGCACCCGGCCAGACCGTCGCCAACCTGCTCGTCGGGCGTCTCACCTCCTCCGGCACCCTGACGATCGTCAACCACTCCTCCGGCACCGTGCAGGTCGTCGCCGACGTCACCGGCTACGTCACGTCCACGAGCACCGCGAACCAGTGGGCGTCGACCAACCCGACCCGGCTCGTCGACACCCGCTACGGCACGTCGACCAACCCGGTCCGCACGGCTCTGGCCGCCGGAGCCTCCCTGACGATCAAGGTCGCCGGCGTCAGCGGCTCCCCGGTCCCGTCGGGCGCCAAGGCCGCCGCGATCAACCTCACGGCGACGGCGCCGCAGCAGCCCGGCTTCCTCAGCGCCGACTCGACGGCCACCACCGGCAGCTCCACCGCCAACTTCGCACCCGGCCAGACCGTCGCCAACCTCGTCGTCGGGCGGCTGACCTCCTCGGGCACGATCACGGTCGTCAACCACTCCCGCGGCACCGTGCAGGTCGTCGCCGACGTCACCGGCTACCTCCGCTGACGGCGAGCGGGCAGCACCGGGACGAGACGGCCGGGACGAGCGTGCACGCCCGCTGAGAGGACGGTCGGGCAGGACGAGTGGGCCGAGCGGGTACGACACCCTTCGGTCCCCTCGTCCGAGCCAATGGCTCGGACCACCCCTTCCTGATGTCTGGAGCCCCTCATGTCCGAGCACGAATCCCCCCGACCCGGACTGGGCTCGATGCCTCATGAGGGCGGCACGGCCTTCCGGGTCTGGGCCCCCAACGCCGACGCGGTGGCGGTCACCGGCAGCTTCACCGACTGGTCCGACGAGGGCCACCCGATGCAGGCCGAGGACAACGGGCACTGGTACGTCGACGTCGAGGGAGCCCGGCCTGGCGACGAGTACCAGCTCGCCATCACCAACGGCGACCAGCGCCTCATGCGCATCGACCCGCGGGCCCGCGCCGTCACCCACTCGTCCGGCAACGCGGTGGTCTACGACCGTGACGCCTTCGACTGGGAGGGGGACTCCTTCGCCTGCCCGCCCCACGACGACCTCGTCATCTACGAGGCGCACATCGGCTCGTTCGTCGCGACGGACGGCGATGCCGGCGACCTCGGCCGCGTGGCCGGAAAGCTCGGCCACCTCGCCGACCTCGGGGTGAGCGCCGTCGAGCTCATGCCGGTCACGGAGTTCGCCGGCGACTACTCCTGGGGCTACAACCCGTCCAACCCCTTCGCGGTCTCGAGCAGCTACGGCGGCCCGGACGCGCTCAAGGACTTCGTCAAGCAGGCCCACCACCACGGCATCGCAGTGATCCTCGACGTCGTCATCAACCACTTCGGCCCGAGCGACCTCGCGCTGTGGCAGTTCGACGGGTGGAGCGAGAACGAGAAGGGCGGCATCTACTTCTACAACGACGAGCGCTCGGCCACGCCATGGGGCGACACCCGCCCGGACTACGGCCGTGAGGAGGTGCGCAGCTACCTCCACGACAACGTCCTCATGTGGCTCGAGGAGTTCCACCTCGACGGCCTGCGGTTCGACGCCACGCTGTACGTGCGCACCGTCGACGGGCTCGGGACCGGCGACGTGCCCGAGGGCTGGGACCTCATGCGTTCGGTCACGGCGTCGGTCCGCGAGACCTACCCCGACAAGGTCCTCATCGCCGAGGACCTGCAGTCCGACCCTGCGATCACCACCGTCGACGACGGCGGCGCCGGCTTCCACGCCCAGTGGGACCCCGGCTTCGTCCACCCGGTCCGGCAGGTCCTGACCGCCGTCGACGACCGGGAGCGCTCGATGTCCGAGCTCGCCGAGGCGCTGCGCGGCAACGACGAGCCCTTCCGCCGCGTCGTCTACACCGAGAGCCACGACGAGGTCGCCGAGGGCAGTCTCCGCGTGCCCGACGAGGTCGACGGTGGCGACCCCACCGGATGGGCGGCCCAGAAGCGCGCCACCCTCGGGCTCGCGATGACGCTGACCGCCCCCGGCATCCCGATGCTGTTCCAGGGCCAGGAGTTCCTCGAGGGCCAGGAGTTCCGCGACACCGTGCCGCTCGACTGGGACCGCGCCGAGCAGTTCCGCGACATCGTGCGCCTGACGGGTGACCTCGTGCGCCTGCGCCGCGACACCGACGGGGTCTCCCGTGGCCTGCGTGGCGAGGGCTTCGAGGTGCTGCACCTCGACGACGAGGCCAAGACCATCGCCTGGGCCCGCCGGGCGGCCGAGGGCGTCGCCGTGGTCGTCGTCAACGCGAGCGCCGAGCCGCGGGACATCAGCCTGGGTATGCCGTCCGCCGGGCGGTGGACGGTCCGCTTCAACTCTGACGCGTCCACCTACAGCGCGCTCTTCGCCGGCCACGAGACCCACGACGTCGAGGCCGCGGAGGAGCCGCTCGACGACCAGCCCGCGAGCGGCACCGTGTCGGTGGGCGCCTACAGCCTCGTCGTGCTGACTCCGGCCTGACATCGACTGGTCCCGGCCTGACGTCCGCCCGACGTCGGTCCGTCACCGCCCTCGGATCGGCACCCATCCGGTCCACAGGACGTCTCCGAACCCCCGTCGACGGCCGCCGCCGCACTGAGGGGTCCGGTGGCGGCCGTCCGTGGCAGTGCGGCACGGCCGCCCGCCGTTGCGCGGGGGGACGCGCAGAGAGGCCCACCTGACGCACGCGTCAGGTGGGCCTTGTGCTGCGTGCTCGTGCTGCGCGCACGGGTGCTCGGTCGGGGCCGGCCGGCGTGCTCCGACCGGTCGATCCCGACCGAGACGTGTCAGCGACGTGTCAGCGGCATCTCAGCGTCGCGACGGTGTCGCGTCGCCGAGCCTCAGCGCAGCGGGTTGAAGGGGGCGAGCTGCTCGGGGGCCCGGCCGGTGACGATCTGCTCGGCGAGCAGGCGGCCGGTGACGGGGCCGAGCGTGATGCCCCACATGCCGTGGCCGCCGGCGACGAAGACCTTGGGGTTCTTCGAGGCGCCGATGAGCGGCAGCCCGTCGATGGTGCAGGGGCGCGAGCCGACCCACTCGTCCTGACGCTGGTCGAGGTCGGCGCCCTTGAGCAGCGGACGGGCCGACTCGACGATGGCCTTGATGCGGCGGCGGTCGAGGGCGGCCTCCGGCTGGCGGAACTCCATCATGCCGGCGACGCGCAGCCGGTCGCCCACGGGCGTGCAGGCGACCCGGGCCGCGGGGAAGTAGACCGGGCCGTTGGGCAGGTCGTCGACGGCGACGCTGAAGGAGTAGCCGCGGCCGGCCTGCACGACGCGCTTGACGCCGAACTCACGGGCCAGCTTGCCGAGCCAGGCGCCGGTGGCGACGACGACGGCGTCGTAGTGCTCGGCCTGACCGAAGTCGTTCGTGACGAGCACGCCGGTCGGGGTGTCGGTGATGCGCGAGACGGCGCTGCCAGTGACGATCTTGCCGCCGCGGGCGGTGACCGAGTCGGCGAGCGCGGCGACGTAGGCGCCCGGGTTGATGAAGCGCTGGCCGTGGAGCACGATCGCGGCGCCGATCTCGTCGGACAGGGCCGGCTCGATGGCGCGGGCCTCGTCACCGGAGAGCACGTCGAACGTGATGTCCCCGCCGGAGGCGTGGATGTGCTCGATCTCCTCGAGCAGCGTCTGGCGCTCCTCGGCGGTGCGGTAGGCGGCCGTGAACGACTTCGCCTCGTAGGTCTCGGCGTCGACGCCGCCGGCCTTCAGCAGGTCGAAGCTCTGGAGCGACAGGTCGTTGACGGGCACGAGCGAGCCCATCGCCTTCTTCCAGGCCGTCATCGTGCTGTGGCGGGTGAAGCCGGTGACGAAGCGGAGGAAGTCGGGTCGCGCGCTCGGCGGCACGTAGACGGGCGAGCTCGGGCTGAGGACGGCGCGCAGGCCGTACTTGAGCACGGCGGGCTCGGGCAGCGGGGTCGCGATGCCGGGCGTCAGCCAGCCGGCGTTGCCCCAGGAGGCGCCGGCGGCCACGCCGTCGCGGTCGATGACGGTGACCTCGACGCCGCGCTCCTGGAGGAACCAGGCAGTGGCGAGGCCGACCATGCCGGCGCCGACGACGGCGACGCGCTGGGGGACGGGGGTACCGGCGGGGGTCACGGCGGGCATTCGATCGACTCCTGTGTCAGGTCTGGTGGGGCCTTGCGTCCATGCTGGGGTCGGTCGCGCTGCTCCTGTTGGTGTCCGAGTGCCAGAGTTACGGCTTTCAGTTGTGCCGTGAGCACCATCGGATGAGAGATGATGGGGTATGCCGTCCGCCTCCTCGCGCCCCTCCGAGCCGGCTCGTCCACCCTCCTCCTCAGGCGGCTCCCGCCCGTCACGCGCGTCGCGGAGGTCCGCGACCCCGACGTCGTCGACCACCCCGGTCGGGCTGCCGATCGCGCAGCTCGTCGGGACGCTGGGCGGGGGTCTGCTCACCGTGGTCGTCGACGTGGGCGGTCCGGCGGTCGACGACGTGACCCTGGCCGAGCCGGGGTCGGGGGTCTTCGGCCAGGCGGGCGACCTGCTGCTCGGCGTCGGGGTCGAGCGTCCGGCCGACGCCGCCGCCCTGCTCGAGGGAGCGGCCGCGGTCGACAGCGGCGCGGTCGTGCTCCGTCGGGCCGCCGCCCGCAACCGGCAGGTCCGAGCGGTGGCGACCCGCGTCGGCGTCAGCCTCGTGGAGCTGGCCGACCACGCGTCGTGGGCCCACGTCGTGTGGCTGCTGCGCGGCGTCCTCGACCGCGCCGCGAGCGGCCCCGCCGTCCGGGCCGAGGGGCCGGTGCTCGACGAGCTCTTCGTCCTCGCCGACGCGTGCGCAGCGCTCGTCGCCGCCCCGATCACCATCGAGGACACGCAGTCCCGCGTGCTCGCCTACTCCTCCACGCAGGACGTCGCCGACCCGGCCCGCGTGTCGACGATCGTCGGTCGCCGCGTGCCCGACGAGGTCATCGCCGGGCTGCGCGGCCGAGGGGTCTTCCGACGCCTGGCCCGCTCCGACGAGCCCTTCTTCGTGCCGGCCGGTCGCGGGCTGGGGGCGCGCGTCGTGGTCCCGGTTCGGGCCGGCACCGAGTGGCTCGGCTCCATCTGGGCCGTCGTCGACGAGGAGCCCCCCGAGCCCGTCCTGGCCTCACTCGCCCAGACGGCCGCGGTCGTGGCCCTGCACCTGCTGCGGATGCGCTCGCAGGCCGACCTGGCCCGCCGCGTCTCGGCCGACCGCCTCCGGGCGGTGCTGAGCGGCGACACGCTCGAGGCGGAGGGCTGGCTCCCGCCGGCCCCGTGGCGCGTCGTCGTCCTGGCGGGCGCGCACCGTGACCGGAGCGTCGTCACGGGCGAGGGCTCGCCGCGCGACACCGAGCGCGAGCTCGACGTGTGGGAGTCGGCGGCCCGACGCCGGTCCTGGCGTCAGCCGCTGCTCGCGATCTTCGACGGGGTGGCGCTGACCCTCGTGCGCGACGTGCCCGGCGACACCTCCCCCGGGTCGTGGGAGTGGCTGCACGGCGTCGTGGAGGAGGTGGCCGGCGTGGCGCCCACCGCCACCGCGAGCGCGGGCGGACGGGTCCACCGCACCGTCGAGCTCGACCGGTCGCGCCGCGAGGCGACCGAGGTCCAGCGCCTGCGTGACGTCGGCCGCGTCTCGGGCACGACGACCACCGTGGAGGACGCGTGGGCAGCCGTCACCAACGCCCGCGCGCTCGGTGGCATCTGGACCGAGGAGCTGCTCGGCCCGGTCGCGACGCTGCGCGCGCACGACGAGGCCCACCACACGGCATACCTCGAGACGGTGGCCGCCTGGCTCGACCACCCCGGCGACCCGCGGGCGGCGGCGGCGCGCATCCACGTGCACCCCAACACGTTGCGCTACCGCCTGCAGCGCCTGTCCGACGTCGTCGACCTCGACCTGCACGACCCGGAGTCCCGTCTCGCCCTGCGGCTCCAGCTGCGTGCGCTCGGCCACTGACGTCCGAGCGGTCCGCCGACGACCCCGACGACGCGGCGGCCCGACGACGCGGCGGCCCGGCGGCCCGGCGGCCCCGTCACTAGGGTGAAGCCGTGTCGACCTCCGAGCAGCGGCCCGCAGCGCCTCCTCCCGCCGACGACGGGCGGATGAGCGAGGAGGAGTTCCAGCGGGTCTACGGGCGCCTCGACCCCCTGTCCCCGAGCGAGCTGCGCAGCCTGCTCGACGGGCTGGACGTCCCGTGGTGGGTGGCCGGCGGGTGGGCCGTCGAGGCCTTCACCGGCGTGCCGCGCCACCACGAGGACATCGACGCCGCCGTGTTCCGCCGTGACCTGGCCGCGGTGCGTGCCCACCTCGAGCCGCACTTCCACCTCTGGGCGGCCGGTGACCGCGGGCTGCTGCACCTGGCGCCCGGACGCGAGATGCCGGACGACGCGGAGCAGGTGTGGTTCCGCGAGCACGCCCTGGCACCGTGGCGGGGCGAGGTCCTGCTCAACCGCGATGTCGAGGGACGCTGGCAGTTCAAGCGTGATCCGTCGGTCGTGCTCGACCTCGCCGACGCCACCTGGCACCGCGAAGGTGTGCGCTACCTGCGCCCCGAGCTCGTCCTGGCCCACAAGGTGAAGGCGACCCGGGCCAAGGACGACGCCGACCTCGAGGCCGCGCTCCCCCTGCTCGACGTCAGCCAGCGCGCGTTCCTCACGGACGTCGTGGTCCGGCACGCACCCGACCACCCGTGGCGACGACGGCTCATCTGAGAGCGTCAGCCCACGCCGAGGTGCACCGTGCCGTCGGGGTCGACGCGGAAGTTCGGGTTGTGCACGAGGTCCCACCGGAAGCCGTCGGGGTCGGCCACGCAGGCGCTGACCCCACCCCACTCGCGCACGGTCGGGACGGCCACGGAGGTGGCCCCGGCCGCCAGCGCCGCGGCATACAACTGCTCGACCTCCTCGGCGGCGCCCACGTTGTGGCCGAGCGAGACGGGCGGGGCGGACGGGCCGTGGGCGACGTCGCCGTACTCGCTCGGCATCTGCGTGACGTCCCACAGGGCGAGCAGCTGGCCGGGGGCGCACTGCACGAAGCTGATCTCGCCCGCGAGGTGCAGCACGGAGCGGAAGCCGAGACCGTCGACGTAGAAGGCCCGCGACCGCTCGACGTCCCGGACGCCCAACGTGATGGCGGTGATGTCGGGAGGCGTTGTCATGACGACCACGCTAGGACCCGCCACCGACGTCGCCGTCCCGTAAGGACCGGGTAACCGTCGTGTCATGGCGCCCGGCCCACCCGAGGACTTGACTCGTCAGGAGCCGGTCAGGGTGATCGGTCGAAAGGTGGAAACCCATGTCCCACAGTCTGACTCGCGCCGCGGTCCGGTCGCTCGGAGCCGCTGCCGTCGTCCTCCCGGCCCTCCTCGCGGCCGGCGCACCCGCCCTGGCCGGCGGCGTCTCCGGGCCGGCCTTCTACGTCGACCACCAGCTCTACCGGACGGTGGCGACCCCGACCGACCTCAGCGGCACCGGCGCCCCCGCCCAGTCGTGGGACACGATCTACAGCTTCGGCGCCGTCCAGCGCAGCGTCGCGACGGCAGCTCCCGGGGACCCCGGCTACAACGGCGGCCGCTGGCAGGTGCACGCCGTGTCGCTGACGAGCACGTATGCCGCCGCGCTGGCCGCCGGCGACCGCGACGGGGACGGCGTGCTCGACGCGGCCGACGAGGTGCAGGCCGCCATCGCCGCCGGGACCCTCGTCGACGGCGGCGTCGTGAGGTACTTCGTGTGCACGGTCAACCCTGTCCCCCACGGCCAGGGCTGAGCGCGCACCCGGAAGGCATCCGACGAGCAGCTGACGGGCAGCCGCCGATCAGCCGGAGTCGGCCGGAATGCAGTCGGGGGAGGGACACCCTGTGGTGTTCCTCCCCCGACGCTGTGACCGGTCTACCCCCAACTAACGGTCGAGCTCAGTGCCCGCCACCCAGTAGGTCGCGAACCTCTGACTCGCGGTACCTCCGGTGCCCTCCAAGGGTCCGGATCGAAGTCAGCTTTCCTGCCTTGGCCCAGCGAGTGACCGTCTTGGGGTCCACTCGGAACAGGGCTGCTACCTCGGCAGGCGTCAGCAGCTTCTCGGTCTCGTGTCGATCCTGAGTCGTCATTGTCATATCCCCACCACCCTGTCGCTAGGTGCAGCGACACGCATGCGCCCCAATCGGGGCTCAGTAAAGCAAGGGTAAAGTCTCGGCCCGCCGAATGGCAGTTAAACACTGAAAAGAGTCAAATCGTCCCGCTTTCACAGGTTGTGGTGTAGTGGCGCCCGCCCGCACCAAGGCCCGATCGAGGCCCGCGGGAGACCCCTGGACGTGGACGACCGATCCCTCCGCAGGCGGGGTCATACCCCTCCCGAAGCGCCTCCGAGCGCTCCGTCGGCGACACCTCCCCCGACACCCGCCCGCGCCGGCCCCCGCCGACCGGCGAGCCGCGGGTCCGCCGTGCGCGGGAATCGCAGGTCTCATGTAGCGTTAGGCCCACGAGAACACACACATTCCCGGGACCGCTACGCAGACATCGATGAGCCATCCGGCTCTTCGAGGGGCGATGCCGTCCCGGCACGACGCACGAGGGGGTCACGCCATGGGGCGCGGCCGAGCCAAAGCCAAGCAGACCAAGGTCGCACGGCAGCTCAAGTACTACACACCCGACACGGACTTGAGCGCGCTGGAGCGTGAGCTGCACGGACCGTCGCAACGCGACGTCTCCAACCAGCCACGGTCCGTCGACGACGACGAGTACGACGAATACGGGAAGTGGGTCTCGGGCGAGCGCTGAGCTCGTCCCTCCCCCTTCCGTCTGCACCTCGTGCGTCGGGTGTTCGCACCCGACGCGCGATCGGTGCTGCCCGATCGGCCCACGTCGTCCGCGACAGCCGATCCAGCTGACACCTCGATGCCCGCGCACCCTCCGGGGCGTGGGCTCTCGTCATGAGTGGTCCTCCCGATCACGTATGCCGTGTCCCCGGCTCCCCGCGCCCGTCGCCTGACGTCCACGGTGCGTTCCGGGGCCGCCGTCCGGCGGCGAGCGAGGACGCCCACCGGCGCACGTACCTCAGGCGCGCCTCAGGCGGCCGGGTGGTCGCCGACGACCTGCACCGCGCCGCCGTCGACGCCCTTGGCGCCTCGCACGATCTCGACACCGTCGGCGACGAGGCCACCGGACTGCGCGCGCTCCTCGGTGGCGACCTCACCGAGCCGCCAGGCCGCGATGCCCCGGGCCTCGCTCAGCTCGATGGCCCGCTGCGCCTGGGCCTCGGGCAGCACGGCGACGAAGCCGATGCCTTGGTTGAGGGTGCGCTCGATGTCGGCCTGCGGCACCCGGCCGAGGTCCTGGAGCGTGCGGAACACGGCCGGTGGGGTCCACGTGCTGCGCTCGACGCGGGCGAACATCCCGGTCGGCAGCACCCGGGCCAGGTTGGCGGCGAGCCCGCCGCCGGTCACGTGGCTGAGGGCGTGCACGTCGACGCCGTCGGCCGCGATGAGCTCGAGCAGCGGCTTGGTGTAGATGCGGGTGGGCTCGAGCAGCTCCTCGCCGAGGGTGCGACCGAAGTCGTCGACGTGACGGTCCAGCTGCCAGCCGGCGCTGGCGATGACGCGGCGCACGAGGCTGTAGCCGTTGCTGTGCAGGCCGCTGCTCGCGAGGGCCACGACGACGTCACCGTCGGCGACACGCTGCGGACCCAGCACGGCGGCGTGCTCCACGACACCGGTGGCAGCGCCCGCCACGTCGTACTCGTCGGGGTCGAGCAGGCCCGGGTGCTCGGCGGTCTCGCCACCGACGAGGGCGACGCCGGCCTCCTCGCACGCGCGGGCGATGCCGCCGACGATGGCGGCGATGCGCTCGGGCACGACCTTGCCGGTCGCGATGTAGTCGGTCATGAAGAGCGGCTCGGCGCCACAGACGACGATGTCGTCGACGACCATGCCGACGAGGTCGAAGCCGATGGTGTCGTGCCGGTCGAGGGCCTGGGCGATGGCGACCTTGGTGCCGACGCCGTCGGTGCTCGTGGCCAGGATCGGGCGCGTCATGCGGGCGATGGCGCTGGCGTCGAACATCCCGGCGAAGCCGCCGAGGCCACCGAGCACCTCCGGACGGGTCGCGCGACGCACCGACGCCTTCATCAGCTCGACGGCCTTGTCACCCGCCTCGACGTCGACACCGGCGGAGGCATAGGTGATGGGGGCGTCGCTCACGCGCCCCAGCCTACCGGCGCGACCGGGAGGTGCTCTCCCGCGTCTGCCGCAGGTCGCCCGTCCCTCGGTCACCGGGCCGGCGCGTGGCTATCGTGTGGCCGATGACCCGCACGTCGGACCTCCCGGCGCCCTCGTCGCCCAACGGTCGCGAGGTCATCGTCCCGCGGTCGCGGTCCGACTGGCGACGATGGCTGGCCGAGCACCCCGACCGCACCGAGGGCGTGTGGGTGGTCTACCGCAAGAAGTCGAGCGACCTCGACGGCCCCGGCTACGACGACCTCCTCGACGAGGCCCTCTGCCACGGCTGGATCGACAGCCGCGGTGGACGGCTGGACGAACGCCGGATGATCCAGTGGTTCTCCCCGCGTCGCAAGGGCGGCCTGTGGTCGGCCCGCAACAAGCAGCGCATCGAGGTGCTCGAGAGCTCCGGTCTGATGACCCCGGCCGGCAGGGCCGCGATCGACCGCGCCGTCGCCGACGGGTCCTGGGCTTAGGCCGACGAGGTCGACGCGCTCGTCGTCCCGGTCGACCTCGCCGAGGCCCTGGCGACGTCAGCCACGACGACGGCCTACGAGGCGCTGACCGAGTCGACCCGTCGCCAGTACCTCTGGTGGGTCCACAGCGCCAAACGGCCGGCGACCCGGGCCACCCGCATCAGCGAGATCGTGCGTCGCCTGACCGGACCCGACACCACCGGCTGAGGGCTCCCGCCGAGGGCCGGCGTCCGTGGGCCCGGCGGCGCCAGCGCCTCTCAGGGGTGCTGCAGGGCGCTCGAGCCGCCGAGACCGACCCCGAGGCTGACACCCTCGACGTCGACCGAGCGGTCGTGACCCGTGCGGACCGTGAGCGGCAGCGTCTCGAGGACGTGCTTGCCGATGAGGCCGTCCTCGGGCAGCTCGATCGGGTAGCGACCGGTGAAGCAGGCGGAGCACAGCTCGTCGGCGGGCTGGTTCGTCGCGCCGATCATGCCCTCCTCCGAGATGTAGCCGAGGGAGTCGGCGCCGATCGAGGCGCGGATCTCCTCGACACCGAGCCCGGTCGCGATGAGCTCGGCACGCGTCGCGAAGTCGATGCCGTAGAAGCACGGCCACTGCACGGGCGGCGAGCTGATGCGCACGTGGACCTCGGCCGCACCGGACTCTCGGAGCATCCGGATCTGCGCCCGCTGGGTGTTGCCGCGCACGATCGAGTCGTCGACGACGACGAGGCGCTTGCCGCGGATCGTGTGCTCGAGCGGGTTGAGCTTGAGCCGGATGCCGAGCTGGCGCAGCGTCTGCGAGGGCTGGATGAAGGTGCGTCCGACGTAGGCGTTCTTGACGAAGCCCTGCCCGAACGGGATGCCCGACTCCTGCGAGTAGCCCACAGCCGCAGGCACGCCCGACTCGGGGACACCGATGACGAGGTCGGCGTCGACGGGGTGCTCACGCGCGAGCACCCGGCCCATCTCGACCCGGGCCTCGTGCACGACGCGGCCGCGGATGACGGCGTCGGGGCGGGCGAGGTAGACGTACTCGAAGACGCAGCCCTTGGGCTGGGGCGCCGCGAACTTGTGCGAGCGCAGGCCGTCCTCGTCGATGACGATGAGCTCACCGGGCTCGACCTCGCGGATGACGGCGGCACCGATGGTCTGCAGGGCCGCGGTCTCGGAGGCGACGACCCAGCCCCGCTCGAGGCGGCCGAGCGCGAGGGGACGCACGCCCCACGGGTCGCGGGCGGCATACAGCGTCGTCTCGTCCATGAAGACGAAGGAGAAGGCGCCCTTGAGCTTGGGCAGCAGCTCGAGGGCAGCCTGCTCGGGAGTGCGGTCCTCATCGGCCGCGAGCAGCGTCGTGACGAGGGCGGTGTCGGAGGTGTTGCCGCGGGCGAGCTCGCCGGTGATGCGGGCGCCACCGAAGTGCTCGTCGACGAGGGCCTTGAGCTCGACCGTGTTGATGAGGTTGCCGTTGTGGGCGAGGGCCAGGGTGCTGCGGCCGGCTCCGCCGAGGGTCGGCTGGGCGTTCTCCCACGTCGACCCGCCCGTCGTGGAGTAGCGGGTGTGCCCGATGGCGATGTGCCCGCGGAGCGAGCTGAGCGCGGTCTCGTCGAAGACCTGGGACACGAGGCCCATGTCCTTGTAGACGAGGATCTTCTCGCCGTCACCGGTCGCGATGCCGGCCGACTCCTGCCCGCGGTGCTGCAACGCATACAGCCCGAAGTACGTCAGCTTCGCGACGTCCTCTCCGGGAGCCCAGACGCCGAAGACCCCGCAGGCGTCCTGCGGGCCCTTCTCGCCGGGGATGAGGTCATGGTTCAAACGACCGTCGCCACGTGCCACTCGCCCAGTCTCCCACACCGGTGCGGTCAGTCCGTCCGCGGTGGACGCTCGCGCAGGGGCAGCTCGGCGAGCACCTCGTAGCGAGGCCGGCGCCCGCGACCCTCGCCGAGGTGGGACTCGACGAGCGCGAGCTCCCCGACCCGCCATGCCGGCCCCTCCCACGCGTCGAGGGCGCGGATCCACCGGGTCGCCTCGGTGGGCCGGTGGAAGCGCCCCAGGGTCAGGTGGGGATGGAAGCGGGTCCCGTCGGGTGTCGCTCCGGCCGAGGTCGAGGCATTGCGTATGCCGCCCGCCACCGCCGCGAGGTCACCGCGCACCTGCTCGACGCCCGCCCACAGGACGCGCGCGGCATACGGGTTCGGGAAGGCGCCGGCCCCGCTGAGGCGCAGGACGAGCGGGTCGCGCTTGGCGGCGGACCGGCCGAGGGTATCGGTGAGGTCGTCGAGGCGGCGCTCGGGCACGTCGCCGAGGAAGGCGAGGGTGACGTGCCACTGGTGGCGGTCGGTCCAGCGGATCTCGGGGCCGGCCTCGCGACGGGGCTCGAGGTGCTCCTCGAGGTCGTCGAGAACGTCGTCGGGCGGGACGACGGCGACGAAGAGCCTCATGACGGCTCGGAGGGTCCTGACGCGGCGCCGGAGGCGAGGAGGGCGTCGACGTCGTCGATCCCCCACGCGGACAAGGCCGCTCGCGTGTCTGCGCCAGGGGTCGACGGTGGCGCGCCGAGCGCGGTCGGGGTGCGCGAGAAACGCGGCGCCGGCGCCGGCTGGACGACGCCGTGGTGCTCGACGTAGGTGCCGCGGGCGGAGAGGTGCGGGTGTGCCGGGGCCTCGGCGTAGCTGAGGACCGGCGCGACGCAGGCGTCGGTGCCCTCGAGGAGCGCGGTCCACTCGTCACGGGTCCGGGTGCGGAAGGTCTCGGCGAGCAGGTCGCGCAGGGCGGGCCAGCTGCGGGGGTCGAGCCGGTCGGGCGCGCTGCCGGTGAGGTCCAGCAGGCGCAGCAGCTCGGCGTAGAAGGCGGGCTCGAGCGGCCCGACCGCGAGCCACCCCCCGTCGCTCGTCTCGTAGACGTCGTAGAACGGGGCGCCGGTGTCGAGCAGGTTGGTGCCGCGGCGGTCGGACCACAGGCCGGCGGACACGAGGCCCATGACGAGCGAGGAGAGGTGGGCGGTGCCGTCGACGATCGCGGCGTCGACGACCTGGCCGCGACCGCTGGTGCGGGCCTCGAGGATCGCGGCCAGCACGCCGACGACGAGGTAGAGCGCTCCGCCGCCGAAGTCACCGACGAGGTTGACCGGCACCTGGGGAGGGCCACCCGCTCGCCCGATGGCGTGCAGCGCACCGGTGACGGCGACGTAGCCGATGTCGTGCCCTGCGGTCTGGGCCAGCGGCCCGTCCTGGCCCCAGCCGGTCATCCGGCCGTAGACCAGGCGTGGGTTGCGGGCGAGGCAGGCGTCGGGGCCGAGGCCCAGCCGCTCGGCGACGCCGGGGCGGTAGCCCTCGACGAGGACGTCGGCGCGCTCGACGAGGGCCAGGGCAGTCGCGAGGCCGTCCGGGTGCTTGAGGTCGAGCGAGACCGAGGGGCGACCGCGCCTCAGCAGGTCGGCCTCCGGGGGCAGCGGGATCGGCAGGGCCGGCTCACCCGGCCGGTCGATGCGGATGACGTCGGCGCCGAGGTCGGCCAGCAGCATCGCCGCGAAGGGTGACGGGCCGATGCCCGCGAGCTCGACGACGCGCACGCCGGCCAGCGGGCCTGCGCCGCTCCGCGCGGCACCCGAGCCGTCGGCCGGCGAGGTCACGACCGGTCGCGACCGGACCGGTCGAGGAGGATCCCGAGCACGCCCGCCAGCCCGGTGCCGAGGAAGGCTCCGAACGCACCGATGTAGAGCGCGCCCGTCGTGGTGGTGTAGCCCTGCACCTCGTCACCGACGATGGAGATGGCGGCACCCACGATGAAGCCCAGGACGGCGCCCGTGATGAGGAAGCGCTTGAAGTTCGGGATGCGGACCTGCTCCGGTCGAGGGCGCGGCGGCGGGTTCAGCGGCGAGTTCGACGGCAGGTTCGGCGAGGACTGGGTCACGGGTCAAGCCTAAGCGAGGCGAGCGGGAGGAGGCCGTCGAGGTGTGCACGCTGACCGCTGGCCCGCACGAGCGCGCCCCCGGTCGCGTCCTCCCAGGCCAGCTCTCCGACGGCGAGGCGCAGCCACGTCGCGGCGTCGGTCTCGATGACGTTGGGCGGGGTGCCGCGCGTGTGGACCGGGCCCTCGATGCACTGCACCGCGCCGTGCGGTGGCACCCGCACCTCGACCGTGCGGCCGGGGGCGACGGTCGCCAGCTCCTCGAGGGTGTAGCGCACGGCCGTGGCTGTCGTCCGCCGGTCGGCCGCCCAGCCCGCCGCACGGCAGGCCAGGAGGGCGGCGTGTCCGTCGGCGACAGGGGTACGGCGGCGGGGCGGCATACATCGCAGGCTATCGGCGCCCACCGACGCGACGTGCAAGGTGGCTCAGGCCGCGAGGACTCTGCGACCACGCTGGGGCCCAGGGACCACGCCAACTCAGCCCCGGCAGAAAAGGCGCGCTATCCCAAGACCACGGACCACGCCAACTCAGCCACGGCGGAGAAGGCGCACCCAGCCCAGGACCAGAGACCACGCCGACTCACCCCCGGCGAAACAGGCGCGCCCAGACCAGGCCCAGGGACCAGGCCAACTCAGCCCCGGCGGAGAACCAGCGCTACCCCGAGACCAGGGACCACGCCAACTCCGCCCCGGCGGAGAAGGCGCGCCCAGCCCAGGACCAGAGACCACGCCAACTCAGCCCCGGCGGAGAACCAGCGCTACCCCGAGACCAGGGACCACGCCAACTCCGCCCCGGCGGATAAGGCGCGCCCAACCCGGGCCTGCGACCACGCCAACTCAGCCCCGGCGTAATAGGTGCGGGGGCCGGCGCCGGGGCCAAGGGGCCGCGGGGGTCAGCGCAGGCGGGGGATGACGTGGGCGACGACCTCGTCGAGCACGTCGCGGGTCCCCTGGAACGGTCCGCTCGGGCGCGGCCAATGGGTGATGACGTCGGTGAAGCCGAGCTCGGCCGCGCGGCCCACCGCAGCCTCGAAGGTGGCCACGCTCGTCAGCGAGAACGTCGGCGCCGAGTCGAGGTTGAGGTAGCGCGTGAAGCCCGCAGCATGGCGACCGGCGGTCGCCAGCGCCTCGTCGACGCGGCGGCTGTGGCCGGCCACGAGGGCCCACCAGTCCTCGTCGGTGTCGGCGTTGCCGCCGTAGGTCATCCACCCGTCACCACGCTCGACGGCGAGCCGGATCGACTTGGGCCCGTTGGCCGCGACGACGAGGGGCACCCGGTTGCCGGTGTCCCCGCCGCGCACGGGACCGGGCAGCGTGCGCACGTCGCGGGCGGCGTAGAAGCGCCCGTCGGCGCTGACGTGGTCCTCGGTGAGGAGCCGGTCGAGCAGGTCGGTGAACTCGTGGAAGCGGGCGACCCGGTCGCGCAGCGCCAGGTCCTCGCCCATGATGCCCGCGTCGATGTCCCCGCCGGTGCCGATCCCGAGCAGGAAGCGTCCCTGCGAGATGTCGTCGAGGGCCAGCACCTCGCGCATGAGCTGCACCGGGTGGTGGTTGTTGGGCGACGACACGAAGGTGCCGAGGCCGATGCGCTCGGTGACGGCGGCAGCCGCAGCGAGCGTCGGGACCGCGGCGAACCACGGCGACTCGGGCAGGCCGCCCCACGTCACGTGGTCGAAGGTCCACGCGTGGTCGAATCCCATCTGCTCGGCCTCGCGCCACATCGGCGCCGCCTCGGACCAGGGGTGCTCGGGCAGGATCGTCAGGCCGAATCGCATGCTGCGACGGTAGCCCCCGACCATCCCGACCGAGGCGGCGACCACGTCCCCACCTCGGTGGCGACCACGCCCGAACCGTTGTCGTCGACAGTGCCGGGTCGTAGCGTCGGAGAAGACAACACCGACCCGGCGAAGGAGCCGTCATGTCCAACCTCGTCGTCCACTTCGAGATCCACGGCTCGGACCCGGCGCGCCTCGCCGACTACTACGGGCGCCTGCTCGGCTGGAGCTTCCAGCAGTTCGGCGACATGCCCTACTGGTCCATCGACACCGGCGAGGAGGCCGGCCGACAGGGCGGCGTCGGCCACGGCATCAACGGCGGCCTGACCCAGCGCCAGGGCCCGAGGCCCGAGGCCGGTAGCCCCGTCAACGGCGCCAACATCGTCGTCGCCGTCGACGACGTCGACGGCCTCCACGCCCGGGGCCTCGAGCTCGGGGGCACCGACGCCCTCGCACCCGCAGACATGCCCGGTGTCGGTCGCATCGCCTACCTCAACGACCCCGACGGCAACGTCTTCGGCCTCATCTCACCGGTGATGTCCGACGGCACCACCGCGATGGGGTCCTGACCTCGTCGCCTCCTACGCTGGTCGGGTGACGCCAGACCCCCGTGCCGACGCCGCAGGACACGTGTCCCTCGAGTGGGACGAGCGGGGTGGCGTCACCGTGCACATGGACGGGTCGCCGCAGTCGCACGTGCAGCCCGACGACCCGACGCTCCTCGTCTTCGAGTACGTCCAGCACCTCGCGCTGGTGATCGAGGCGCTGCCGCCGGGCCCGCTCGGCGTCACGCACGTCGGCGGCGCCGGCCTGACGCTCCCGCGCTGGGTCGAGGCGACCCGCCCCGGCTCGCCCCAGATCGTGCTCGAGCCCGACGATGCCCTGACCGACCTCGTGCGCCGTGAGGTCCCGCTCCCCCGGCGCCACCGCATCCGGGTCCGCCCGGTCGACGGGCTCACCGGGGTCCGGGCCCTCAAGGACGACTCGGCCGACGTGGTCGTGACCGATGCCTACGCGGGAGGACGCGTGCCTGCGGAGCTCGTCGGGACGGCATACGCCAGCGAGGTCGCCCGGGTGCTGAAACCGACGGGACTGGCCCTGTGGAACCTGGCCGACGAGCCCGGGATGCGTTGGGTCGCAAGGGTGGTCGCCACAACGGCTGCCGTCCTGCCGCACGTCGCGGTCATCGCGACCCACGAGGTGCTCAAGGGGCGTCGCTTCGGCAACACGGTGCTGCTCGCGAGCTCGTCACCGTTGCCGGTGGAGGCGCTGCGGCGCGCGGTCGCCCGCGCCAACCTCCCCACCGGCCTGCGCGAGGGCGCTGCTCTCACCAAGCTGGTGGCTGGCGCAAAAGCCTTCGACGAGAGGGGAATGCAGAGCCCGCCACCCCCCGAGGCCGGGAAGTGGCGGGCTCGCTGACCCTGGCGGGAGGTCAGCCCCCGAAGACCGCCGGCAGCGTGAACTCGTGCGCCGACTTCAGCTCGGCCACCGACACGGAGAAGTGACCGGTCACCTCGAGGTCGCGACCACCCGTGACACCGATGCGGGCGTGCGGCACGTCGCCGAGCAGCGCCTCGAACTCGGCCGCGTGGCCGGCCGGGACGGCGACGAGGGCACGCGCGCTCGACTCGGAGAACAGCGCGGTGAAGACGTCGAGCGGGTTGCCCTCGGCGTCGACGCCGACCTGGTCGAGGCCGTCGACGGTCACACCGACGCCGTGGCGCATGCACGCCTCGGCGAGCGCGATCGCGAGACCGCCCTCGGACAGGTCGTGCGAAGCCTCGACGAGACCCGTGCGGGCCGCCTCGACGAGCACACGCCCCAGCGCCTGCTCGGCGGCGAGGTCGACCTTCGGCGGCAGACCACCGAGGTGCTTGTGCACGACGTGGGCCCACTCGGAGCCGTCGAGCTCGTCGCGGGTCGTGCCGAGGAGGTAGACGTGCGCGTCGTCGCTGCGGAAGCCGGACCCGGAGCGCTTGGACACGTCGTCCATGACGCCCAGCACGCCGATGACCGGCGTCGGGTGGATCGCGACGTCACCGGTCTGGTTGTAGAACGAGACGTTGCCGCCGGTGACCGGGATGCCGAGGAACTTGCAGCCCTCGGCGATGCCGCGGATCGACTCGCGGAACTGCCACATGACGCCCGGGTCCTCGGGCGAGCCGAAGTTGAGGCAGTCGGTGACGGCGAGCGGGGCAGCCCCGGCCGTCGCCACGTTGCGGTAGGCCTCGGCGAGCGCGAGCTGCGCGCCGGCATACGGGTCGAGCTTGGTGAAGCGGCTGTTGCAGTCGGTCGAGATCGCGACGCCACGGCCCGTCTCCTCGTCGACGCGGACGACGCCCGAGTCGTCAGGCTGCGCGAGCGCCGTGTTGCCGAGGACGTAGCGGTCGTACTGGTCGGTGATCCACGACTTGTCGCAGAGGTTGGGCGAGCCGAGCAGCGTGAGCAGCTGGGCCCGGACCTCCTCGCCCGACTCGGGCTTGGCGAGCGAGGCCGTACCCGCGGCGTTGAGGCCGTCGAGGTAGGCCGGCCGGGCCAGCGGGCGGTCGTACGTCGGGCCCTCGTGGGCGACCGAGCGCGGCGGCACGTCGACGATGGTCTCGCCGTGCCAGGTGATGACGAGGTGCTCGCCGTCGGTGACCTCACCGATGACGGTCGCCTCGACGTCCCACTTGTCGGTGATCGCCATGAACTGCTCGAGGTGCTTCGGCTCGACGACCGCCATCATGCGTTCCTGCGACTCGGACATGAGGATCTCCTGCGGCTGCAGGCTCGCGTCGCGGAGGGGCACGAGGTCGAGCTCGACCTGCATGCCGCCGTCGCCGTTGGAGGCGAGCTCGCTGGTGGCACAGGAGAGCCCGGCCCCGCCGAGGTCCTGGATGCCGTCGACGACGCCCGCGGCGTAGAGGTCGAGGCAGCACTCGATGAGCACCTTCTCGGCGAACGGGTCGCCGACCTGGACGGCCGGGCGCTTGGTCGGGCCACCCTCGTCGAAGGTCTCGGAGGCGAGCACGGAGACGCCGCCGATGCCGTCGCCACCGGTGCGGGCACCGAACAGGATGACCTTGTTGCCGACGCCGGACGCCTTGGCGAGGTGGATGTCCTCGACGCGCATGGCGCCGACGCAGAGGGCGTTGACGAGCGGGTTGCCCTGGTAGCAGTCGTCGAAGACGACCTCGCCGCCGATGTTGGGCAGGCCGATGCAGTTGCCGTAGCCACCGACGCCGGCGACGACGCCGGGCAGGACGCGCTGGGTGTCGGGGTGGTGCAGGTTCCCGAAGCGGAGCGGATCCATGACGGCGATCGGACGGGCACCCATCGACATGATGTCGCGGATGATGCCGCCGACGCCGGTCGCGGCGCCCTGGTAGGGCTCGACGTAGCTCGGGTGGTTGTGGGACTCGACCTTGAAGGTCACCGCCCAGCCGTCGCCGATGTCGACGACGCCGGCGTTCTCACCGATGCCGACGAGGAGCCTCTCGCGCATCTCGTCGGTGGTGTTCTCGCCCCACAGCTTGAAGTGGATCTTGCTCGACTTGTAGGAGCAGTGCTCGCTCCACATGACGGAGTACATCGCGAGCTCGGCGATGGTCGGGCGCCGGCCGATGATCTCGCGGATGTTGGCGTACTCGTCGGGCTTGAGGCCGAGCTCGGCCCACGGCTGCTCGGCGTCGGGCGTCGTGGCGGCGTGCTCGATGGTGTCGAGGACGGGCACGATCGGCGACGGGACGGTCTGGGTGTCGCTCATGCGGTGGCTGCGCTCTCGAGGGTCTGCTTGATGATCGAGGTGAAGAAGCCGCGGCCGTCGAGGCTCGGGCCGTAGCCCTCCTCGACCGCGTGCTCCGGGTGCGGCATGAGCCCGACGACGTTGCCGCGCTCGTTGGTGATGCCGGCGATGTGACGGTAGGAGCCGTTGGGGTTGCGGCCCTCGGCGTCGGGGACGTAGCGGAACACGACGCGCCCCTCGCCCTCGAGCACGTCGAGGGTCTTCTCGTCGGCGACGAAGCCGCCCTCGCCGTTCTTGAGGACGATCGTGATCTCCTGGCCGGCCTCGAAGTCGGACGTCCAGGCGGTGGAGGCGTTCTCGACGACGAGGCGCTGGTCGACGCAGTTGAACTTGCGGTGGTCGTTGCGGATCAGGGCGCCCGGGAGCAGGTGGCTCTCGGTCAGCACCTGGAAGCCGTTGCAGATGCCCAGGACCGGCAGGCCACCCTGGGCCGCCGGCACGAGCGCATCCATGACCGGCGCGAAGCGGGCGATGGCACCGCAGCGGAGGTAGTCGCCGTAGGAGAAGCCGCCGGGGAGGATGACCGCGTCGACGCCCTTGAGGTCGTCGTCGCCGTGCCAGAGCGGCACGGCCTCGCCGCCGCACTCACGCACGGCGCGCGCCGCGTCACGGTCGTCGAGGGAGCCGGGGAACGTGACGACGCCGACCTTCACTTCTCGTCGTCCTCCGACTCGCCGGCGTCGGGGCCGGGCTCGTCAGCCGCGTCGGCTGCAGCAGCCTCGTCGGCCTCGTCGAGCACGCGCACGGCGACGACGTCCTCGATGACGGGGTTGGAGAGGAGCTTCTCGGCCGCCTCGCGCGCCGCGCTGAGGTGCTCGTCCGTGACGTCACCGTCGACGGTGAGCACGAAGCGCTTGCCCTGGCGGACGTCGGTGAACCCGTCGAACCCGAGCCGCGGCAGGGCGCCGGCGACGGCCTGTCCCTGGGGGTCGAGGATCTCGGGCTTGAGCATGACGTCGACGACGATGCTTCCCATCGGTGGTCGTTCTCCCTGCGCTGGATGGGCGGTGGCGGCGTCCCGAGGGACGGCTCGAGTCTATCGGGCGCCGCAGGGGCCGCCGGACAACGTCTCAGCGGGACTGGAGGGCGTCGAGCGCGACGGCCATCGCCATGCCCACGCGCCAGTCGATCGGCCGGCCGTCGGGCAGGGCCGGGAGCGTCACGTGGTAGACGTCCTTGACGCTCGGCTTTTTCGTCGAGCTGAGCGCGACCGACCCGTCGGGGGCGGTGAAGTCGAAGTGGAAGAGGAACGGCACCGGGATGCCCCCGACGACGGGCACGATCTCCCAGAGCCGGCGCGCGACGGCGACCTTGGCGTTGCGCTCGGTGCCGACGAACTCGCGGCCGTCGGGCAGCCCGAGCGTCCAGGTGGAGCTGACGAGGGAGGCCTTGAAGTGCTTCTTGAACCAGCCGATGGGCTGGCCCTGGCTGTCGGTGACGTCGTAGGTCGATCCGAGGTCGAGCCGCTTGCGGGCCTTGAAGCCGAAGAGCGCGTGCGTCCTGGCCGAGTCGGTGAAGAAGGTGACCTGCTCCTTGGCGGCCATCCGCTTCTGCTCGGCGAAGCACAGCAGACCGAGCTCGGCGCCCTTCTCGTCGGCGCGCAGGATCTCGTAGCGGTTGACCATCATGGTCAGCTTCTGCCGGAGCACGTAGCGCTCGGCGGTGGTCTCGGACGCGGCGTCGGCGACGGGCTCGGTCATGCAGTCAGCGTGGCACAGCCGTGCCGCGGGACCGCGTGCGTATGCCGTCCGGCCGGGAGCGTGGCCGGACGGCATACGTCCTTGGCGACCCGGCGGGCGGGTCGTGTCGGTGGGGTCGGTCAGTCGGCCTCGGGACGCGCGGCGGCGTCGGCCGGGGCGTGGACGGCGGGACCGGCGTGGCGGGCGCGCAGCGGCAGCCAGACGGCGACGGCCATGGTGGCCATGGCGAGCGGCACGTGCACGGCCGTCAGCGAGTCCTGGCTGTCGTCGGCGATGAGGCCGCCGATGTAGGACTCGAGGACGAGCAGCACGACGAGGGCGGCGCTGCCCACGAGGAGGTCGCGACGGGAGCGCAGCTTGACGAAGGCGATGACGAGGGCGATGACGGCGAGGGCGAGGGTGATCTCGCCGCCGCGGGCGTGGACCTCGATCCACGAGGAGGCGGCGTCACGCTCACCGTCGTGCTCGAGGAAGATGCCGGCCCACAGACCCTGCAGGAGGACGAGCAGGGCAGCGAGGCCGGTCACGATGCTGAACGCGCGACGGCCCGGGGTGGCGGCGTTCACGGTGGTCGGGGTGTGCTCGACACGGGTGGAGGCGGAAGTCATGGGGGGTGCTCCTCGGCGAGGGGATCGTTTCGGGCGGAGTTCGCGACGCTTCCGGGCGCAGGTGAACGCGAGGTGAACACCGGGCATGGTGCAGCCCAGGTGGGCCTTGGAGAACCCTGGCAATCGACGGAGGGCGTATGCCGTCCGGCGCGGTCCGGTGCGATGGCGCCGCGCCGCTGTCCTGGTCAGCGTCTCGTCACCTCGTCAGCGGCGCACCACTGACCGGGAGCCCGTTCGCACACCAGGAGACTCACCACTCACCGTTTCGGCCCGGCGACCGCGCCGGCGCCTCGCGGGCCGAGGCGTCAGAAGGTCTCGCCGGTGAGGCGCTCGTAGGCCTCGACGTACTTCGCGCGGGTCTGCTCGACGACGTGGGCGGGCAGCTCGGGCGGAGGCCCGCCGGCCTTGCGGTCCCAGCCCGACTCGGACGACGTCAGCCAGTCGCGGACGAACTGCTTGTCGTAGGACGGCTGTGGGTGCCCGGGCTCCCACAGCTCGGCCGGCCAGAAGCGCGACGAGTCGGGGGTGAGCACCTCGTCGGCGAGCACGAGGCCGCCGGTGCCGTCGGGCGAGACGCCGAACTCGACCTTCGTGTCGGCGATGAGGATGCCGCGCTCGGCGGCGATCTCGTTGCCCCGCGCGAGGATGGCGCGCGTCAGGCGCGACACCTCGGCGGCGACGCCCGCGCCGAGCTCTGCCTCCACCTGGGCGGGCGACATGGGCAGGTCGTGCTCGCCGACCGGCGCCTTGGTGGTGGGGGTGAAGACCGGCTCGGGCAGCTTCGAGCCGTCGACGAGGCCGTCCGGCAGGACGACGCCCGAGACCGAGCCCTTCTCGCGGTACTCCTCGAGACCGCCGCCGGTGAGGTAGGCCCGCGCGATGGCCTCGACCTTGAGCATGTCCAGCTTGCGCACGAGCACGGCGCGGCCGGCGACGGCCTCGGGCACATCGGTCGAGACGACGTGGTTGGGCACGAGGTCGGAGAGCTGGTCGAACCACCACAGCGAGAGCCGGGTCAGCACCGCGCCCTTGTCGGGGATCTCGGGCGACATCATCCAGTCGTAGGCCGACAGGCGGTTCGAGGCCACGAGGAGCAGCTGGTCGGGGACCACCTCGCCGTCGGCCCCGACGGGTGCGTAGAGGTCACGCACCTTGCCCGAGTAGACGTGGGAGTAGCCGGGAAGGTCGAGCGTGCTCATCGGGAGTCTCCGATCGTGATGTCGCCGCGTTCGGCGCGCAGGGCGATGTCGGTGCGGTGGTGCGAGCCCGCGAGCTCGATGACGGCGACGGCGTCGTAGGCCGCCCGCCGCGCCTTCTCGAGCGTGGGTGCGACGGCGACGACGTCGAGCACCCGCCCGCCCGCAGAGACCAGCGCACCCGTGTCGTCGAGGGCGGTGCCGGCGTGCAGCACGACGACACCGGGCACCTCGGCCGCGGCGTCGAGCCCGGAGATCGGGTCGCCGGTGCGCGGCGAGGCGGGGTAGCCCTCCGAGGCGACGACCACGACGACCGCGTGGTCGTCGGACCAGCGCAGTCGCCCGAACTCGGCGAGGCCACCGGTCGCGGCCGCGAGGAGCAGCTGCGCGAAGGGCGTCTCCAGGCGGGCGAGGGACGCCTGGCCGTCGGGGTCGCCGAGGCGGGCGTTGAACTCGATGACCTTGGGTCCGCGCGAGGTCAGGGCGAGTCCGACGTAGAGCACTCCGACGAAAGGCGTTCCGCGGCGGCGCATCTCGTCGATGGTCGGCTGGGCGACGCGGCGCACGATGTCCTCGGCCAGCCCGTCGGGGGCCCAGTCGAGGGGCGAGTAGGCGCCCATGCCACCGGTGTTGGGTCCGGCGTCGTCGTCGCCGACGCGTTTGAAGTCCTGGGCCGGTGACAGCGCGACGACGGTCTCGCCGTCGCTGATGCAGAAGACCGACACCTCCGGGCCGTCGAGGAACTCCTCGACGACGAGGCGCCCGCCGGGCTTCGCGAGGCACGCCCGAGCGTGGTCGACCGCCGCCTCGCGCGAGTCCGTGACGACGACGCCCTTGCCCGCCGCCAGGCCGTCGTCCTTGACGACGTGCGGGGCTCCGAGCGCGTCGAGGGCCAGCTCGACCTCGCCCATCGTCGTGCAGACGTGGGCCAGCGCCGTCGGCACGTCTGCCGCGGCCATGACCTCCTTGGCGAAGGACTTGCTGCCCTCGAGACGGGCCGCCTCGGCGGACGGGCCGAACACCGCGAACCCGGCCTCACGGCATACGTCGGCGACTCCCGCGACGAGCGGCGCCTCGGGGCCGACGACGACGAGGTCGACGTCGTACTCGCGGGCCAGCGCCGCGACGGCTGCGCCGTCGAGGATGTCGACGGGGACGCACAGGGCGGTCGCGTCGATGCCCGGGTTGCCCGGCGCGGCGATGACCGCGTCGACCTCGGGATCGGCCGCGACGGCCTTGACGAGTGCGTGTTCACGGGCGCCGGAGCCGAGCACGAGGACCTTCACGGCGCCCAGCCTAGGTGTACTCGGTCAGCACGTTGGTGACACGTGGGCGTTGACGACAAGGAGAACCTCCGGATGAGGTGAGGAGTGTCTACGTCCCGCACCGTCCGGAGGTTCTCGTGTCCCACGCTAACGCCC
>NZ_BAAARE010000029.1:0-40271 GCF_039532035.1 Terrabacter carboxydivorans
CCCGCTCCCGCGTCAACCTCGTCCCCGACACCGAACCAGAGATCGGAGCTGATGACCTGCCGGCCTTGACCGCCTGACCCCTTCACCACGGATCACGCAGCGCTACACCACTACCCGGGACTTGACCACATCGTGCTCCGGAGCCTTCGCGATGCCATCCCGTCTCGCTGGCCGGCCAAGGTGGATGAACTCCGTTCGCTTCGGCGTCGTGAACCTGAACTCGGTCTGGCCACGTTCCTCCATGAGTCTGGGCTCGATCTCGAGGACATCTACAGCAACAATCGGAGTTGGTCCGACCTCCTAGAAGCGGGTGGCGGTCAGACCCAACTCGCCGGGCCTTACGAGGTGGCCCTGCGCCGCGCCGTGGGCCGCACGCTGCACGTTTCCGATCCCTTGCGGCTGCAGACCTACCGATCTCTGGTTTCGCAAGCCAACCCACCGCGTGTCGATTCCATGTCGATCGCGGAGCGACGTCTGAGTCACATGCTCGTTGCGTCTCTGGTCGATCAGCAGGTCATCGGCACTGACAGCTTGCAGGCTGCCACGGACCTGGTCTGGCAGCACCCACAGATCCTGTCCGAGCTCAGCGAGCTCTACCCGCTTCTCGAGACGCGCTCGGACCACATCTACAGCTCAGTGCAAGGGATGGACGATGTCCCGCTGCAGATCCACGCTCAGTACACCCGCACCGAGATCTTGGCAGCTTTCGGCGGGACGTCAGGGGCGAAGCTCCCTCCGTGGCGTGAAGGTGTGCGCCACGTTCCCGATGCCCGTTGCGATCTGTTGGCTTTCACGCTGGACAAGACCAGCGGCACGTTCTCCCCAACGACTCGCTATCGCGACTACGCCATCAGCCCGACGCTCATCCACTGGGAAAGCCAGTCCGGGACCCGCGAAGCCAGCCCCACCGGCCGGCGCTACGTCACACACGAATCCATGGGGCACTCCATCCTGTTGTTCGCCCGCATGCGCCAGGACGATCGAGCCTTCTGGTTCCTCGGGTCGGCTCGCTATCGTGGCCACACCTCGGAGCGTCCGATGGCAGTGACGTGGGAGCTCGACGTCCCACTCTCCGGGGATCTGTTCACAGCGTTCGCAGCGGCAGTGGCCTAGGTTCGGCGCCGACGGAGAGCCACGGGCTCCGTGGACTGCTCTTTCGGTCGCCGCGGGGATTGCGCGACATGCAGAACGACCTCGCCCTGACGGGCGAGGTCGTTTGGTGGTGGAGCCAAGGGGACTCGAACCCCTAACCCCCTGCTTGCAAAGCAGGTGCGCTACCAATTGCGCCATGGCCCCGAGTGGGGAGCGGCCTCAGGCCGAGGTGGAGGCCTCGTCGTTCGCCGCGGGAGCAGGCAGAACGGGCGGTGCCACGGGGGCGTGCACGTCGTCGGTGGCCTGCGTCCACAGATCCTGCTCGGCCTGCTGCTGCTTCGCCTTCTTGCGCAGGAGCACCACGCCGGCGACGGCGCCACCGATGAGGGCGAGACGCTTCAGCATGCGGTGGATCCTCTCCGTGGTGGCGGTGATGGTGGGCCTAGGAGGACTTGAACCTCCGACCTCTTCCTTATCAGGGAAGCGCTCTAACCGTCTGAGCTATAGGCCCATCGTCACCTTCGCGCGACCGATCCACCCCGTCAGAGATGACGACCGGACGCGAGGGGAAACGTTACCCGATGCACCTCGCCACATACAAAACGGCCCCCACCCGCGCGGGGTAGGGACCGGATTGCGTATGCCGTGTGGCGAGGTGAGCGCGTTGCCTCAGTCGCCTCAGTCGTCGGTGAGCGTCAGCTGCACGCCCCCGACGAGGGCGGAGCAGATGTTGTAGAGGAAGGCCATGACGGTCGCGATCGCGGTCATGAGGATGACGTCGATGACGCCGATGACGATCGAGAGCGACACGACGCGGCCGAAGCCGACGTAGTCCTTGATCGAGAACGGGTCGGACGTCGTCGTCTGGAGCGACTGGAGCACGCCCTCGATGTCGGTGAAGACGTTCATCGTCGACAGGATCATCCACAGCACCGCGGTGAGCACGACGCCGGCGATGCCGAGCGCGACGGAGAGCAGGAAGCTCATCTTCATGACCGACCACGGGTCGACGCGCGCGACGGCCAGGCGGACGCGGCGCGGGCCTTTGTGCTTGCGCGGGGCCGTCGTGGTGCGAGCACCCGTGGCGGAGGCGCCGGCCGCCGTGCCGGACGCGGCCGCGGAGTCGGCCTTGCCCGCGCCCACGCGCTGCGTGGGGGCGGTGCGGTTGGTGACCGCTCCGCGCGAGAGCGACGTCGTCTGCTCGGCCGCGGCGCCGGAGGCACCGGACGTGCTGCCCGATGCGCCGTTGGAGGCGTAGTAGGAGCCGTTCTGGCCGTTGCCGGCAGAGCCGGACCCGCCACTCGTGCGAGTCGACGCGCCGGACCCGCTCAGGGAGCCCTCAGGGCTGGTCGCGCTCATTCGTCACCTCCGTTGTCGGTGTCCGACGAGCTCGCCTCGTCACCCGACGTCTGGTCCGACGGTACGCCATCGGGGCCGGGAACCGTAGCCGGCGCTCCCGTGCCGGACGGCTGGTCGACGGGGTTGCCGTCCTCGATGTCTGCGACCGCGATCGCCGACTCGGCGTTGCGGGCCACGGCCACGATCGAGTCGCCCTTGTCGGGCGTCGCGAACTTCACGCCCTGCGAAGAGCGGCCGGTGTGGCGCACCTCGTCGACGCGCGAGCGCACGATCTTGCCCTTCTCCATGACGACCATGACCTCGTCGGTGTCGATGACGGTCAGGGCCCCGACGAGGTCGCCGCCCTTCTCGGAGAGCTTGGCCACCTTGATGCCGAGGCCGCCGCGACCCTGGAGGCGGTACTCCGAGATCGGGGTGCGTTTGGCGAGGCCGTTCTCGAAGACGACGAAGACGTCGGGGCTCTCGCCCTCCTCGACGACGGACATGGCGAGCAGGTCGTCGCCGTCGCGGAACTTCATGCCGGTGACGCCGGAGGTCGAGCGGCCCATCGGGCGCAAGGCCTCGTCGGTCGCGGTGAAGCGCACCGACTGGCCCTTGCGGGAGACGAGCAGCAGGTCGTCGCGGTTGGAGGCGAGGCCGGCCCCGACGAGCTCGTCGCCCTCGCGCAGGTTGACCGCGATCAGGCCGCCGGAGCGGTTGGAGTCGTAGTCGGCCAGGCGCGTCTTCTTGACGAGGCCCGCACGGGTGGCGAGCACGAGGTAGTCGGCCTTGGCGTAGTCGCGAACCGCGAGCACCTGGGCGATCTGCTCACCGGGCTGGAAGGCGAGCAGGTTGGCCACGTGCTGGCCCTTGCTGTCGCGCGAGCCCTCGGGCAGCTCGTAGGCCTTGGCGCGGTAGACGCGGCCGAGGTTGGTGAAGAAGAGCAGCCAGTGGTGGGTCGTCGTCGTGAAGAAGTGCTCGACGACGTCCTCGCCACGCAGGCTCGCGCCGCGCACGCCCTTGCCGCCGCGCTTCTGCGAGCGGTACTGGTCGACGCGGGTGCGCTTCGCGTAGCCACCGCGGGTGATGGTGACGACGACGTCCTCCTCGGGGATGAGGTCCTCCATCGACATGTCGCCGTCGAACGGGAAGATCTCGGTGCGCCGGTCGTCGCCGTACTTGTCGACGATCGCCTGCAGCTCCTCGGAGACGATGTCGCGCTGGCGCTGCGGCGAGGCGAGGATCGCGCGGTACTCGTCGATCATCTCCTGCAGGGCGTCGTGGTCCTGCTGGATCTTCTCGCGCTCGAGGGCGGCGAGGCGGCGCAGCTGCATGTTGAGGATGGCGCCGGCCTGCAGCTCGTCGATGCCGAGCAGCTCGATGAGGCCGTCGCGGGCGATCTCGACGGTGCGCGAGGCGCGGATGAGCGCGATGACCTCGTCGAGCATGTCGAGCGCCTTGAGGTAGCCGCGCAACAGGTGGATGTCGGCCTCGGCCTTGTTGAGGCGGAAGGTCGTGCGCCGGACGATGACCTCGATCTGGTGGTCGACCCAGTGCCGGATGAAGCCGTCGAGCGGCAGGGTGCGCGGCACCTCGTCGACGAGCGCCAGCATGTTGGCGCCGAACGTCGTCTGCAGCTGAGTGTGCTTGTAGAGGTTGTTGAGCACGACCTTGGCGACGGCGTCACGCTTGAGCGTGATGACGAGGCGCTGGCCGGTGCGGCCCGACGTCTCGTCGTTGATGTCGGCGATGCCGGAGATCTTGCCGTCCTTGACGAGGTCGGCGATCTTCATCGCGAGCATGTCGGGGTTGACCTGGTAGGGCAGCTCGGTGACGACGAGGGCCTGGCGGTTGCCGACCTCCTCGACGTTGACGACGGCGCGCATGATGATCGAGCCGCGGCCGGTCCGGTAGGCGTCCTCGATGCCGCGGTGGCCCATGATGAGCGCGCCGGTCGGGAAGTCCGGGCCCTTGATGATCGTCAGGAGGTGCTCGAGCAGCTCCTCGCGGCCGATGTCAGGGTGCTTGAGGTAGTACTCGGCGCCGGCCGCGACCTCGCGCAGGTTGTGCGGCGGGATCTGCGTCGCCATGCCGACGGCGATGCCGGCGGAGCCGTTGACGAGCAGGTTGGGGAAGCGGCTCGGCAGGACCGAGGGCTGCAGCGTCTTGCCGTCGTAGTTCGGCACGAAGTCGACGGTGTTCTGCTCGATGTCCCGGACCATCTCCATGGCGATCGGGGCCATCCGGCACTCGGTGTACCGCGGGGCGGCCGCGCCGTCGTTGCCGCGCGAGCCGAAGTTGCCCTGGCCGTCGACGAGCGGGTAGCGCAGCGACCAGTCCTGCACGAGGCGCACGAGGGCGTCGTAGATCGCCGAGTCACCGTGCGGGTGGTAGTGACCCATGACGTCACCGACGACGCGGGCGCACTTGTTGTAGCCGCGGTCGGGTCGGTAGCCGCCGTCGTACATCGCGTAGACGATGCGCCGGTGCACGGGCTTGAGGCCGTCGCGCACGTCGGGCAGCGCGCGGGACACGATGACCGACATGGCGTACTCGATGTAGCTGCGCTGCATCTCGTTGTTGAGGTCGACGGCCTCGACGCGGTCGGTCTCGTCGTCGTCACGCTCGATCGGGGCGGTGCCCTGCTCGTGCGCCGTGTCGACGACCTCGCCGTCCGGCTCGGTCGTCTCGTCGGGCGTCTCGTTGACGTCGTCTCCGTCGATGGGAGGCAGGTCGTCGCTCACGTCAAATCCCTTTGTCTCTCAGTCAGATTCAGGCAAGTAGAGGAGGTATGCCGGGTGGTGACGTTTCACGTGGAACGTGCCGGACGGCATACGCCGGCGGTCAGATGTCGAGGAAGCGCACGTCGCGCGCGTTCTTCTGGATGAAGGAGCGACGCGACTCGACGTCCTCTCCCATGAGGACGGCGAAGACCTCGTCGGACTTCGCGGCGTCCTCGAGCGTCACCTGGAGCAGGGTGCGCGTCTTGACGTCCATCGTCGTCTCGCCGAGCTCGGCGTAGTTCATCTCGCCGAGGCCCTTGTAGCGCTGGACCGGGTTGTCCTTGGGCAGGCGCCAGCCCTTGCCCTCACCGATCTGCTGCAGGCCGTCGCGCTCGCGGTCGCTGTAGGCGAACTGGTGCGGGGCGTTGCTCCAGCGCAGGCGGTAGAGCGGCGGCTGCGCGAGGTAGACGTAGCCGGCCTCGATGAGCGGACGCATGAAGCGGAAGAGCAGCGTCAGCAGCAGCGTGCGGATGTGCATGCCGTCGACGTCGGCATCGGCCATCAGCACGATCTTGTGGTAGCGCGCCTTGTCGATGTCGAAGTCCTCACCGATGCCGGTGCCGAAGGCGGAGATGAGCGCCTGGACCTCGTTGTTGGCGAGGATCTTGTCGATGCGCGCCTTCTCGACGTTGAGGATCTTGCCGCGGATCGGGAGGATCGCCTGCGTGTGCGGGTTGCGGGCCTGCGTGGCCGAGCCACCGGCGCTGTCGCCCTCGACGATGAAGACCTCGGAGATGCGCGGGTCCTTGCTCTGGCAGTCCTTGAGCTTGCCCGGCAGGCCGCCCGACTCGAGCAGGCCCTTGCGGCGCGTGGCCTCACGCGCCTTGCGGGCGGCCATGCGCGCGGCCGCGGCCTGGACCGACTTGCGCACGATGTCCTTGCCCTCGTTGGGGTGCGCGCCGAGCCAGTGGCCGAACTCGTCGGTCATGGCGCGCTGGACGAAGCCCTTGACCTCGGAGTTGCCGAGCTTGGTCTTGGTCTGCCCCTCGAACTGCGGCTCGCCGAGCTTGACCGAGATGACGGCGGTCAGGCCCTCGCGGATGTCGTCGCCCGTGAGGTTCTCGTCCTTCTCCTTGAGGAGGTTCTGGCGGCGCGCGAAGTCGTTGATGAGCTTGGTCATCGCCGCACGGAAGCCCTCCTCGTGGGTGCCGCCCTCGTGGGTGTTGATCGCGTTGGCGTAGGTGTGGACCGACTCGCTGTAGGCGCTGGTCCACTGCATGGCGAGCTCGAGGCTGAGCGAGCGGGCCTCGTCCTCGACCTCGATCGAGATGACCTCGGGGTGCACCGGCTCGCTGCGCTTGGAGCCGTTGAGGTGGTGGACGTAGTCGATGAGGCCGTTGTCGTAGCGGTAGCTGACCTTCTTGGCCGTGACCTTCTTCTTCTCGCCCGCGTCGGCGCTGCCGTCGGCCTGCTCGTCCTCCTCGTCGTGCTCGACCTCGGTCAGGTCGGACTCCATGTCGTCGAGGTCGACGTCGTCGCCGGTCGTCTCGACGGGAGCCACGCGCTCGTCGACGAGGTTGATCGTCAGGCCCTTGTTGAGGAAGGCCATCTGCTGCATGCGCGCGCGGATGGTCTCGAAGTCGTAGTCGACGGTCTCGAAGATGTCGGCGTTGGCCCAGAACGTGATGGTCGTGCCGGTCTCGTCGGTCGCCTCCTGCTGCTCCAGGGGTCCGTCGGGCACGCCGTCGGTGAAGCTCATCCGGAAGACGTGGCCCTTCTGGCGGACCGCTGCCTTCAGGCGGGTCGACAGGGCGTTGACGACCGAGCTGCCGACGCCGTGCAGACCACCGGAGACCTTGTAGCCGCCACCGCCGAACTTGCCGCCGGCGTGCAGCTGGGTCAGGACGAGCTCGACGGCGCTGATCTTCTCGACCGGGTGGATGTCGGTGGGGATGCCACGGCCGTTGTCCTTGACCCGGACGCCGCCGTCGGCGAGGAGGGTGACGTCGATGGTGTCGGCGTAGCCGGCCAGCGACTCGTCCACCGCGTTGTCGACGATCTCGTAGACGAGGTGGTGCAGGCCACGCGGGCCGGTCGAGCCGATGTACATGCCGGGGCGCTTGCGCACGGCCTCGAGACCCTCGAGGACGGTGATGGCGCTGGCGTCGTAGTCGACGCCGTTGGGCCGCGTGTCGGCGGGGGCCGCAGGAGCGACGGTGTCGGGCACGGTGTCGACCACGGAGTCGGGCGCTGTCACGGAGTCGGGTCCGGTGGAGCTGGGGGTGGTGCTGGGGTTGTTCGGCTCGTCAGCGTCGGACACGTCTCTCCTCGGTGGTCAGACCTCATGCGGGCGGCCCGACGTGGACGTCGAGCCGCAACCTCTCCAGTCTAGCGGTCCGGCGCCGTGAACCGTGCCCTCAGACGCGCGAAACGGCCATTTTCCGGGCCGAACACCCCTCGATCCGAGGGGAGGATCACGCCAGGGGTCCTCAGCGCCTTTCAGGCGCCTTCACCCATCGCGACCGACGCGCGGACCGACCACCGGCCCCGGACCCCATTCTCCTCCCGCGCCGAGCGCTGCAGGTGCGCCGTCCACAGGTCACCGGCGCCTGACGGCCGGCGCCCGGCGCGCCGAACCGGCCGGGACTCGGCAGACTGCGCGGACACCCCTCCGGAGCACGATGCCGACGACCATCCGACGACCACCTCGGACAACCTTCGCCGGGCCACGAGGGTCTGGATGGATGCCGGCACGGGCCGGAGGGTCGAGGCAGCTGACGACAGGGGACGCACGACATGGACGACGCCGAACGGAGAGCCGACTTCACGGCATACGTCAGGGCGCGCGAGCAGGCGCTCGCTCGGCTCGCCTACCTGCTCACCGGTGAGCGGGACGCCGCCGAGGACCTGCTGCAGAACGCCCTGGCCAAGGTCTACCGGCACTGGGACCGCGTCCGGGCCGCCGAGCTGCCCGACGCGTACGTCCGCCGGGTCATGGTCAACGAGAACAACTCCCGCTGGCGCAGCCTGCTGCGCCGTCACGAGTCGCCGAGCAGCCACGTGCTCGACGTGATCGACCCACCGGGCGTCGCCGGGCTCGACCCCACCGCCTCGATCGACCTCTGGCGCCACGTCCAGGGACTGCCCACCCAGCAGCGGGCGGCCGTCGTGCTGCGCTACTACGAGGACCTCACCGAGGCCCAGACCGCCGAGGTGCTCGGCTGCTCCGTCGGCACCGTCAAGAGCCACACCAGCCGCGCGATCTCCGCGCTGCGCACCCGGATGAGCGAGGCCACGGCATGAACGACATGGACCAGCGGCTCCGCCAGGCGCTCGGCGAGCAGACCGAGGGCATACGCGTCGTGGCCGACCTCGCGGAGCGCGCGATCGCCCGCGACCGGTCCAACCGCCGCCGGCAGCTCGGTGTCGCCGCGCTCGGCGCCGGCCTCGCCCTCGCCGTCGCCGTGCCCGTGGGCTGGGGGGCGCTGCGTCCCACCGACGTCCGTCCCCTGCCGGTCGGGCCGTCCCGGTCAACGACGAGCCCCACGCCCACCCCCACCACGACCCCGGCACCGACGCCGACCGCCGTCCCGACCCTCACGGCCGACGGCGCACCCGCCCCGGTGACCCTGCGTTTCGCCACCGGGGAGCCGACCGGCACGACCGCGCTTCCCTACCTGCTGGGCAACGTCATCCACGACAGGTCACGCACGGTCCGGATCCAGGCGGAGGGCCGCTGGGGCACGCTGGCGCGCCTGTCCAACGACGGCTGGCTCGTGACCGACGCGGACACCCTCGTCTCCACCGTCCTCGACAGCTCGGGCGTGCCGCTCACCGAGATCACCGGAACGACACGCGTGTCGGCGTCCGGCCTGCTCGTCGCCGCGTCCGACACCCGCGGCAGCCTGCGCGCGTACGACAACCTCGGCGAGCCCGTGGCCTCGCTCGACGTCAGGACGTGCGGCTGCTCGAGCGGCAGCGGCGGCAGCGGCTACGAGGTGGTCGGGGTCGTCAACACGACGGTCTATGCCAACCGCGGCGACCTCGAGGCCTCGGTGGCCTGGGACGTGTCGACCGGGCAGACACGCCGGCTGCCCTTCCGGCTGTCCGTCGTCGACCCGGCGACCGAGACCGCGGCCGTCCTCACGCCGGGTGCCGAGCCGCGGACCAGCTGCCTCGAGCTCAGGGACCTGCTCACGCTCCGAGCGCGGTGGAGGCTGTGCGGCCCGCTCCTGCCGCGTGCCTTCTCCTCCAACGGCCTCTACCTGCTGGCGACGGGATACGTCGACGGCCTCAACGAGTCACAGCTCAACCCCGACGGGACGTTCCGCTACGGAGGCCTCGTCGTGGTCCGCACCAGCGACGGGTCGCTGGTGCTCGAGGGTGGGGGAGGCGCGGGCGCCGGGGGCTCGCCCGTGTCGTACCAGATGGGCGACGACTCGAAGCTCGTCGTGCAGGTCGGCTCGCCGTCAGGGCTCCGGAGCCTGCAGCGGTGCACGGTCGAGGGCGACTGCGAGGTCGTCGCGCCGGGGGCGCCACGCACCGCCGACATTCCCGAGGGCGACGATCCGTACATCCTCGCCACCAACTGAGCCGTGACGACCGGGCCGGGGCCGGCGAGGTCCCGGCCCGATCCTCCCGCCCCCGTGCCGAAAGCCGGCGAAGGCGCCTGGCGACCGGGCCCCCCACATGCAGAGGGCCGGCGAACGACGGGGATCAGTCCTGCGGATCCGCGAGGGTCCGCTCGAAGAGGGAGTGGATCGCCTCGGGCAGGTGCGGCTCCTGGATCGTGATGTCGCAGCCCACCTCGTCGCACACGACGGAGTAGACGAACGCGTCGGGGTGGCTGCGCTCGGTCGAGGCCGCGATGCGCTGCAGCGTCGGCGCCGCGAGCAGGTGCGTCCAGTCCCTGGCGTCGCGCTCCGGCAGCTCGCCGAGGGCCATCCGCCGCTCACGCACCTGGCCGGCGAACCCGCCCGTGCGCCGAAGCAGCACCTGGGCGTCCGGGCTCGGCGTCGTGCCCCCGTGGGGAGCGGGCCGCGACGGAGTCGTGCCGCCCGTGCCGGCCGAACTGCCAGAGCCACCCGTGCCACCCGTGCCAACGGGCGTCTGCGCGCCCGCGGTGAGGACCCCCACCTGCTCCCACGCCGATCGCACGGCGTCCTGCTGCGACGACCCGTCGCCGTGGGTGGTGCCCGCGGCCGCCACCGTGAGGCCGGCGAACGTCGCGAAGTCACAGTCCGCCTTGATCCCGTCACCCGAGAGCACGGCATACCAGATCGCTCCCGCGCCCTCCCACGCGTTGCCGCCGATCGCCTCGGCCGCGAGCACGAAGGCGCGGTTGGGGATGCCCGAGTTGATGTGGACGCCGCCGTTGTCGTCCTGGGTGTCGACGTAGTGGGCCATGTCGGCCGGCTGCGGGTCCTTGCCCAGGCGCGGGTCGTCGTAGGCGGTGCCCGGGTTGCGCATGTCGCGCAGCGCCCGGCCCTTGACCGAGGGGTTGAGCAGGTCGGGGCCGACGAGCCAGTCGGCCTCGGCGGCGCTCTGCCCCAACGCCTTCTGCTTGACGAGGACGCCGAAGACGTCGGACACCGACTCGTTGAGCGCGCCCGACTGCCCCTGGTACAGCAGCCCCGCCGTGTGCTCGGTGACGCCGTGCGCGAGCTCGTGCCCGATGACGTCAAGGCTCTTGGTGAACCGCTCGAAGATCACACCGTCGCCGTCGCCGAAGACCATCTGCGAGCCGTCCCAGAAGGCGTTGTCGTAGTTGCGGCCGTAGTGGACGCTCGCGAGCAGCGGCATCCCCTTGCCGTCGAGCGAGTCGCGGGAGTATGCCGTCGACCACAGCTCCCACGTCGCGCCCAGCCCGTCGTAGGCCTCGTTGACCGCGATGTCACCGGTGGGCGCGCCACCCTCGGCGCGCACCTGGGTGCCCGGGGTGGTCTGGGTGCCCTTGGCGTCGAAGATCGTGCGGTGGGGGCCCGTGCCGTGCGCACCGGCGACGTCGTCACGACGCGGCGCCCGGCGGCCCGTCGGACGTGCCGTCGGCGTGCGGCGGGACGCCCGCAGCTGCTCGTCGTGGCGCAGCGCCTCACGGGCGTGCGTCGCCAGCGCCGGCTCGTCGCTCGTGGCCAGCGCCTCGAGGATGTAGGGCGGGACGATCGTGCAGGTCGTCCCCGTGGGGTGCGCGGTCGGTCCGGCGGGCGAGCAGTGCGTCGAGGTCATGTCCACCAGTCTGCGTCGGAACACCGACACCCGCCCTTCGAGCGGTCGTACAGTTCGCCCGTGATCACCATCAACGTCGGGGGCCAGGAGTACGACTCGTGGGACGCGTTGCCCGAGGACGTGCGCGCCCAGCTGGTCGCCGCGGGCGTCGACCCGGGGCCGGACGGCCGTCTCGACTCGGTGGACCTTTCCCGCGCGCCCGGCGCGGTCAGTCGGCGCGTGCTCGTCACCGGCCCCGGCGGTGCGCCGCTGCCCCCCGTCGTGGCCCACGTCCTGCGTGCGCTCTTCGAGGCGCTCGACCCGTCCGCGTCCATCGCTCCGCGAGCCTCCGAGGACCCGGAGGACCCGGAGGACCCGACGTGCTGGGCACGCCGGTCGTCGGCGCACCCCCGCCGCCGGCCCCCGACGACCGGACGGGAGCCGCGGCACCAGGCGCGTCCGAGGACGTCGACGACACCGACCACGGTGACGGAGCTGACGAGGCCGACGGCCAGGACGGAGAGGAGGGCGAGGAGGACGACGGCACCGGCCCGTCGGACGGGACGCCGGCGAGGTCGCGGCGCGTGCCGCTCGTCTTCGGCCTGCTCGTCATCGGAGCCACCGTCCTGCTCGTGGCCACGGTGGTCGTCATCGGCCTCGCGGGCGTCTGACCCACCCGCAGCTCCGACCCACGACGGTCCGACCCACGACGCTCCGATGCTCGGCCGGCGGTGTTCGGCCATGGGTGCTCAGCCGTAGGTGTCTCGCGGTCCTCGCGAGTCGGGGGAGCGTCGGGTGCCGCGGTTCCACGACGGGGCGCTCGGACCGACGACCCGCAGCTCGCTCACCGCTCCCGCGCCGATCTCCTCGTCGATCCGGGCCAGCAGCGATGACGCGAGCAGCCGCATCTGCGTGGCCCACGCCGTCGAGTCGGCCCGCACGGTGAGGATGCCGTCGACGAACGTCATCGGCTCGACGTGCCCGGCGATGTCGGGCCCGACGATCTCGGGCCAGCGACCCATGACCGATCCGACTGCGACGTCGACCTTCCAGCCACGGTCGAGCAGCAGCCGGTCGAGCTGGTCGCCGAGCAGGGCCGGGTCGCGGCCGTCCCGCGCGGAGCCCGACAGCACGGGGGCATGCCCGATCGGGCGCCGCCGCTTCTTCGGCTTCATGCCGGGGCGCAGCCCCTTCTCGGCCGCCCCGGCGCGGGCCCGGGCGAGCGCGGACGCCGCGGCGTCGGCGATCCGGGTGTCCTCGTCGGTCGGTGCGGGAACGTCCTCGGGAACGGCGTCCGGAGCCTCGCCGGGGGAGGTGCCGGGCGTCTCGTCACTCATCGCCGTCGTCCTCGGTGGCGCTGTCGTTCGAGCCATCGGCAGGCTCGTCTAGACCGGGCTCGTCTAGACCGGGCTCGAGTAGACCGGGCTCGTCGACCGCGGGCTGCGCTCCCTCCTCGGCCTGCGGGTCGGGCTCCCCGACCACGGGTGGCTCGGGCGGGTGCACCTGACCCAGCTGCACGGCATACGTCGTCCCGCTGCGGCGGAGCACCTCGGGCACGTCCGCGCCCACGGCCGCGGTGATGAGCACCTGCTCGCAGTCGGCGACGAGCGCCGCCAGCCGCTCACGTCGCCCGGAGTCCAGCTCGGCGAAGACGTCGTCGAGCACGAGCACCGGGTCGTCGCCGAGGTCGCGCCGCAGGAGGCGGTATGCCGCGAGCTTGAGTCCCAGCGCAAAGCTCCACGACTCGCCGTGGCTGGCGTAGCCCTTGGCCGGCAGGTCGCCGAGCGAGAGCACGAGGTCGTCACGGTGCGGTCCGACGAGGGAGATGCCGCGCTCGATCTCGCTGCCACGCACCTGCGTGAACGTCTCGAGCAGGCCGGCGCGCAGCTCGTCGATCTCGGGCACCTCACCGGCGGCCAGGCGCGCGGCGAGCTCCTCGTGGAGCGAGCTCTTGTAGGTGGCCCGGGCGTTGGAGGAGGCGGCGCTCACGGCGTCGTAGCACTCGGACAGGTCGGGTGCGAGGTCACGCAGCAGGCGCAGGCGGGCGTAGAGCAGCTGCGCACCGACCGTCGACAGGTGGTCGTTCCACACCTCGAGGGTGTGCAGCGCCGACTCCCGCGCCTCGTCGAGCGGCTGGTCGCCATCCCGCGGCGGACGGGGCGGACGGCGCGACCCCTTGCGCAGCACCGGCGCCGCCGACTTCAGCAGGGCGTTGCGCTGCTTGAGGATCTTGTCGTAGTCCGAGCGGACCCCCGACCAGCGGGGCTGGCGCTGCACGAGCAGCTCGTCGAGGAAGCGACGCCGCTCCGACGGGTCACCCTTGACCAGGGCGAGGTCCTCGGGTGCGAAGAGGACGGTGCGCACGGTGCCGAGGACGTCACGCGGCCGCGACACGGGGGAGCGGCCCAGCCTCGCCCGGTTGGCCCGGCCCGGCGTGATCTCGAGCTCGACCATCGTCTCGCGGTCGTCGCGCACGATCGCGCCCCGCACGATGGCCTGCGCCGCCCCGAACCGGACGAGCGGCTGGTCGGTCGCCACCCGGTGCGACCCGAGCGTCGCGAGGTAGCCGACCGCCTCGACGAGGTTGGTCTTGCCCTGCCCGTTGAGCCCGACGAGCGTCGTGACCCCCGGAGTCAGCGCGAGCTCGGCGCTCGGGTAGCTGCGGAAGTCCTTGAGGGTCAGGTGACGGACGTGCACGGAGGCTGTGACGCTCTGCTCGGGCCCACGGGAACGCGGTCGGTGACTGCTCGGAGGACCGGGCGCGCTATTTCGCGGACTTCTTGGCCGCGCGCTTCTGGCCGCGCGCGGTGTCGGCCATGTCGGTCGCCTGCGTCGAGGCGGCACGACCCGAGGACGCGGCCTTCCTGGCGGCGCCGACGTTGGCCTGGGACGCGCCTGCTGCGGCCCGATTGCTCGCCGCCTTGGTCGCGCCACGTCGAGCGGCGCCCTTCTTGGCGGAGGCCTTCTTGGCCGGTGCCGCCGGGACGTCGCCCCGGCGAAGCTGCTCGCCCTCGGCGATCGTCATCACCTGGTGGCCGCCGAACTGGCCGCGCAGCGCCGCGACGGCCTGCATCGTGGGCGAGCTCGACTGGCGCGAGGCGAAGCGGGCGAAGAGCGAGGCCGAGATGACCGGCATCGGCACCGAGAGGGCGATGGCCTCCTCGACCGTCCAGCGGCCCTCGCCGGAGTCGTTGGTGTAGTCGGAGACGTCGTCGAGGTGCGGGTTCTCCTCGAGCGCGTCGACCATGAGGTCGAGCAGCCAGGAGCGCACGACGGTGCCACGGCTCCACGCCTTGAACGCGCCGGGGACGTCGGTGACGATGTCCTTCTTCTCGAGCAGCTCGTAGCCCTCGGCATAGGCCGCCATGAGGCCGTACTCGATGCCGTTGTGGACCATCTTCGTGTAGTGCCCCGCACCGACCTTGCCGGCGTGGACGAAGCCCTCGTCGCGCGGACCCTCGGGCCGGAGCGCGTCGAAGATGGGCATGGCGCGGTTGACCCACTTCTTGTCGCCGCCGCACATCAGGCCGTAGCCGTTCTCGAGGCCCCAGATGCCGCCGCTGACGCCGCAGTCGACGTAGCCGATCTTCTTCTCGCCGAGCAGCTTGGCGTTCTCGAAGTCGTCGGTGAAGCGGGAGTTGCCGCCGTCGATGACGAGGTCACCCGGCTCGAGCAGCTCGGCAAGCTTGGCCACGGTCTCGCGCGTCGGGTCGCCGGCAGGGACCATGACCCACACGACGCGCGGGGCCTCGAGGGCCTTGACGAGGGCCGGCAGGGTGCGCACGTCCGCGACGTCGGGGTTGCGGTCGAAGCCGACGACCTCGTGTCCGGCGCGACGCAACCGCTCGCGCATGTTGCCGCCCATCTTGCCGAGACCGATGAGACCGAGCTGCATGTCGCGAGCCTTTCTGCGGGGGAGCGTGCGGGGTGGATCCGGTGGAGCGCTTCGAGGCTACGCCTACCCGTCCGCGGGTTCGGGCGGACGGGCGAAGGCGACGCGCGACTGGGTCAGGAGGAGTTCGGGGGTGGTGCGGTGTGGTGGTGCTCAGCTCGCGAAGCGGACCGGCATCAGGACGTAGCGGTAGCTCGTGTCGGGCTCGGAGTCGGCCTCGGCCTGGCCCGACAGGACCGCCGGACGGCTCGGCTGCGTGAACGACAGGCGGCTCCACGCCGTGCCGACCGCGTGCAGGCCGTCGAGCAGGAACTGGGGGTTGAAGGCGATCTGGATCTCGGGACCGTCGAGGGTGGCCTCGACCGCCTCGGAGGCCTGGGCGTCGTCGCCGGTGCCGGCCTCGATGGCGACCTGGCCGTCGGTGAACTTCAGCAGCACCGGGGTGTTGCGCTCGGCGACGAGGGCCACGCGCTTGACGGCCTCCTCGAGAGCGGCGGTCTCGATGACGGCGGTCGTGTCGACGGACGTCGGGAAGATCGAGGTGACCTTGGGGTACTCGCCGTCGAGCAGGCGCGTGGTCGCCCGGCGCTGGCCGGCCTCGAAGCCGATGAGCCCGTCGCCGCCCTGGCCGAGCGCGAGCTCGACGGACCCGGACGCGCCGAGGGCCCGGGCGGTGTCGGAGAGCTGGCGGGCGGGGATGAGCGCGACGTGGCTGGCGTCGGTGACCGACGGGCTCCACGTCAGCTCGCGCATCGCGAGGCGGTAGCGGTCGGTGGCGAGGAGGGTCACCTTGTCGCCGTCGATCTCCATGCGTACGCCCGTGAGGATCGGCAGGGTGTCGCCCTTGTCGGCCGCGATGGAGACCTGCGCGACCGCCTGCGTGAAGACGTCGCCGGCGATGGTGCCGCTCGTCTCGGGAGAGGCCGGCAGCGTCGGGTAGTCCGAGACCGGCATCTCGCGCAGCGCGAACCGCGAGGACCCGCACGCGACGTTGACCTTGGTGCCGTCGGTGCTGACGTCGATCGGCTTGTTGGGCAGGTTGCGCGAGATGTCGGCGAGCAGGCGGCCGAGCACGAGCACCTGCCCCGCCTCTGCGACGTCGGCCGGCACGGTGATGCGCGCCGACACCTCGTAGTCGAAGGCCGACAGCGTCAGCGTGCCGTCCTCGTTCGCGTCGACGAGCACGCCAGCGAGCACGGGTACCGGCAGGCGGGCCGGGAGCCCGCGGGCCACCCAGGTCACGGCCTCGGCCAGGACGTCTCGCTCAACCCGAAACTTCACGGTGCACTCACTTCGACGGGGAAGGACATTGGGGCTCAGACACTAGTGCCTGCGGGTGACTGGCACCACAGCCACTCCCCGAATGGTGCCGTGACCGATTGACACCGCTTGTCCGTCCGCCCCGGGGTGCCCGTCGGGCGTGGGAGAGACCCTCGTTGTCGGGGCTTCCCTCCTTGACTGGGATCTCGTCATAGTCATAGGTGCTGTGGATGCTGTGGACAACCGGCGTCGGGGCTGGTCAGGCCGCCGATGGGGGTGTGCACGGCGTGTGGGCGGTCACCGGGCGCAGCGGTTGTCGCCTGTGGACGCTCTGACGCCGTGCACATCGTCCTCACAGGCTGGCAGTGGGTTGTCCGCAGCTTCGCGGTGGTCGTCCACACGTTTCCACAGAGATGTGTGGAAACGCCTTCGGCATATGTCCCATTTGCAATGTTTGATGACTAGTCAGCTGTGCATGACCGAGCCGTCCGCTTCCACAGAGTTGTCCACAGGTGGTGGAAGACTCTGGCGCGTCCCAGCCTCTCCGGGTCTGTCGCCCGCCGGTCACGGTGAGGTCACGCTGTGCACACAGGTGTGGACAAACCTGTGGATGGATGTGGACGTATGCCGTGCGGCCGGGGCGTCCTCGAGACGATGACGCGTCCCGACTAGTCACGGGCGTGGGGCGACGACGCAGCTGCGCGAGGCCGCGAGCAGGCACTCGAAGAGCGCTTCGCCGTCCGGGACGGGTCCCAGCTGCGCGAAGACCTCGCCCGTGACGGCCCCGAGGAGCAGGGTCCAGGCGGCGATCCCCTGGGTCAGGCTCGTCGCGTCGAGGTGCGTCCCCTCGAACATCGGGGACGCCAGCAGGTCCCCGACGGCGCGACCGGCCTGGGCGTCGACGATGCCGAGGCGATCGGCGGCCGGCAGGCGTCCTGCCGCGCGCACGTCGGCCAGCAGGGAGACGAGCAGGGCCAGCACGGCGGTGCCGGCCTCCTCGGTGCGCTCGGCCGGGGCGGCGTAGTCGGGCACGGGTGAGCCGTAGATGAGGGCGAAGTCGTGCGGCTGATCGAGCGCCCACCCGCGCAACGCGCGACCGAGGGCGTCCCACCGTGCCTCGAGGTCGTGCGCGGGAACGGTTTCGTGGGCGGCTCGCACGGCCGCGGCGAGGGACCAGTAAGCGTCGACGATGAGCCTGGTGAGCAGCTCGTCGCGGCTCTCGACGTAGCGGTAGATGCCCGAGGAGACCATGCCCAGGTCTCGGGCGACGGCTCGCAGGCTCAGTGCCGCAGCCCCGTCGGAGGCCAGGTGCTCACGGGCCACGCGCAGGATGTCGGCCTCGACGGCGCGCCGGTTGCGGGCCCGCTTGCCGACCGGTGGCTGCGCCGACGCACGCTCCGTCGACCCCTCCGTCGACCCCTCCGCCGACCCCTCCCCCGACCCCTCGGTGGCCTCGCCGACGGCTGGGGTCCGGGTCCTCGTCCGGGCTTTCGCCTCCTGGTCCATGGTGCCAGCGTGCCACACGGACACCAGAAATGTGAGCGGTGCTCTTGATTTAGCGACCAGGACGCGTCATCCTCGAAGTGTGAGCGATGCTCACACTTCGACTCTCAAGGAGCAGACCATGTCGCACCACCTCGTCCTCGGCGCCGGAGGCGTCGGCCGCTCGACCACCGCCGAGCTCGTGGCCCTCGGCCACACCGTCACCCTCGCCTCACGCTCCGGCCGCGTCGCCGAGCGCCCGTGGCAGGTCGCGCACCCGGACGCCGTCGAGATCGTCGCCGTCGACGCCGGTGACGCCGGCGCCGTGACCGCCCTGGCGCGGGGCGCCGCCAGCATCGTCAACGCCGTCAACCCGCCCAGCTACATGACGTGGGACACCGACTGGCCGCCGATCGCCGCCGCCACCCTCGCCGCCGCCGAGTCCACCGGTGCCGGGCTCGTCATCATCGGCAACCTCTACGGCTACGGCCGGGTCACCCGGCCCATGCGCGAGGACGACCCGATGCAGCCGGCCGGGCACAAGGGCCGGCTCCGGGCTGAGATGTGGGAGCAGGCCCTCGCCCGCCACGAGTCAGGGCACGTGCGGGTCACCGAGCTGCGGTCCAGCGACTACGTCGGCCCGGGCACGACGCCGCGCACGAGCTACCTGGGCGACATCGTCATCGACGCGCTCCTCGCCGGCCGCACACCCTTCGTCCCCGTCGGACGCGCCGACGCACCGCACTCCTGGACCTACGTCCCCGACGTCGGTCGGCTCGCCGCCCGGGTCGCGACCGGCGACGACGGCTGGGGCCGCGCCTGGCACGTGCCGACGTCCCCGGCCCGCACGTTCGAGCAGGCCGCTGCCGACGTCGCGCGCATCGGGGGCGTCAAGGAGCGCCGGGTCCGCGTGCTGCCGAGGCCGCTCGGCACCGCCGCCGGCCTCGTCGTCCCCTTCATGCGCGAGGTCCGCGAGACCCGCCACCAGTTCGAGCGCCCCTTCGTGCTCGACTCGGACCTCACCCAGCGCACCTTCGGGCTCACGCCGACCCCCTGGGACGAGGCCCTGGCGACGACCATCGCCGCCCGGCGCGAGGCGAAGGCCACCCGAGCGGCTGCCGCGGCATGACGCGGGCCCGGCCCCACGGCATACGCCATCGGGTCGGGCCCGTGGGGCCGCTTCGCCTCAGTGGGACTGCTGGCGGATCCGGTTGGTCAGCTCGGTGACCTGGTTGTAGATGGCGCGACGCTCACCCATCAGCTCGCGGATCTTGCGGTCCGCGTGCATGACCGTCGTGTGGTCGCGACCGCCGAAGTGCTGACCGATCTTCGGCAGGGACAGGTCGGTCATCTCGCGGCACAGGTACATCGCGATCTGCCGGGCCGTGACGAGCTGGCGCGAGCGGCTCGAGCCGCAGAGGTCCTCGAGCGTCACGGCGTAGTAGGCGGCCGTGACCGCCATGATCGTCGCCGCCGTCACCTGGTTGGGCGTCTCGTTGGGCAGCACGTCCTTGAGCACGATGACGGCGAGCGGCAGGTCGACGGCCTGGCGGTTGAGGTTGCTGAACGCCGTGACGCGGATCAGCGCACCCTCGAGCTCGCGGATGTTGGTGCTGAAGTTCGTCGCGATGTACTCGAGCACGTCGTCCGGCACCGACATGCGGTCCTGGATCGCCTTCTTGCGCAGGATCGCGATGCGGGTCTCGAGGTCGGGCGGCTGCACGTCGGTCAGCAGGCCCGACTCGAAGCGCGTGCGCATGCGGTCCTCGAAGCCGGACAGCTCGCGCGGCGGCAGGTCGCTCGTGATGACGATCTGCTTGTTCGCGTTGTGCAGCGTGTTGAAGGTGTGGAAGAACTCCTCCTGGGTCTGCAGCTTGCCCTGGAGGAACTGGATGTCGTCGATGAGCAGCACGTCGACGCTGCGGTAGCGGTTCTGGAACGCGCTCGCCTTGTCGTCACGGATGCTGTTGATGAAGTCGTTGGTGAACTCCTCGGAGTTCACGTAGCGCACCCGCACGTTGGGGAACATCGTCCGCGCGTAGTGCCCGATCGCGTGGAGCAGGTGCGTCTTGCCCAGCCCGGACTCGCCGTAGACGAAGAGCGGGTTGTACGCCTTGGCCGGCGCCTCGGCGACCGCGACCGCCGCCGCGTGGGCGAAGCGGTTGCTCGCCCCGATGACGAACGTGTCGAAGGTGTACTTCGGGTTGAGCCGAGTGTCGCCCGGGCTGCTCGGCTCGGGACGCTGCTGCAGGCGCAACGGCCCGCTCTCGCCGCCACTCAGCGGGTCGGGGCCGAGCTCCATCCGCGTCTGGCCGCCGGGGTATGCCGGCTGGCGCGGCTCGTCGAGGTCGGCGCCGTTGAGCGCGGGCGCGCTCTCGGCCAGGTCCCGAAGCGGGTTCGGGGCGCCGGCACCGAAGCCGGACGAGCCGTGGTGCTGCCCGTTGTGCTGGGGGGTGTGCTGGCCGTTGGTCGACGCTCCGTTGTGGCTGGCTCCGTTGTGGCCGGGCCCGCCGTGGGAGGAGGGCTGCCCGCTGGGCTCGTCGCTGATCATCCCGAGGTCGGTCTCGAGGCTCTCGTCGACCGAGACCGCGAGCTGCACCGGGTGACCGAGCTGGCTGGCGAGGGCGTCGTGGATCTGCTCGCGGACCCGCTGCTCGAGGAAGTCCTTGGTGAAGGTGTTGGGAGCGCGCACCAGAGCCGTCTGGTCGAGCACCCCGACGAGACGGCAGAGCCGGACGAACGCCCGCTCCTGGTTGGACAGTCCCACCGAGTCGAGCGTGCCGAGCGTCTGTTGCCAGATCTGCGCGTAATCGACGCCTGTCTCGGCCACCTGATCCACCTACCCCTGAAGTCAATGCTGTCGCACCGGTCGTGATCGCCGGCTCGGTCCGGCTCGAGCGGGAGCCCGACCGTGTGCTCGGACGACATGCCACGTCCGTGCCCTGGTGAACGATGCCCTGTTGTCCACACGTTTGTCCACAGCCTGTGCATGGAGTGTCGGGGTTCGTAAGACACGAAAACCTACAGGCGCCGGGCCGTCGATGACAATCGGCTCGTCCACAGATATTCGGGCCAGCGGCGTGTCGCCTTGCAATCGCCGTGCCAGGTCCAAGGATCGAGGGTTGCGGTCACGCCGCTGCCCACCCCTCGCCGGTTTGACCCTCGTTCGGAGGCTCCCGTATCGTTGACCGAGCGTGTCTGCGACCTCTTTCGCATGCCCATGGCCCCGAGCCGGTCCTGCCGGACCACCTCGGTGCTCCACGGGCTTGCCGATTGCGGTCGCATCGGCCATCGCCAGCCCCACAACGGGAGCCGGACCGGCGTCTTCATGACCTCGGACGGGCCCCTGCAACCTACGGAGAACCTCGTGAGCAAGCGCACCTTCCAGCCGAACAACCGTCGCCGCGCCAAGACGCACGGCTTCCGCCTGCGCATGCGCACCCGCGCGGGTCGTGCCATCCTCGCCGGCCGCCGTCGCAAGGGCCGCGCCGAGCTCTCGGCCTGAGCAGCCGGAGGCCGCGGCGTGCTGCCGGCACGTCACCGTCTGCGTGAGCGGGCGGACTTCACGACGGCAGTACGCGGGCCCGGCGCCAGCAGAGCAGGCGGGCGACTCATCGTCGTGCATGCCAACCGGACCGATGCGCGTGCGGATCTTCCGCCGCGCGTCGGTTTTGTTGTGTCCAAGGCTGTCGGCAACGCGGTGGTGCGCAACCTGACCAAGCGTCGGCTGCGCGCCAGCGTCGCGACCCGGCTGACCGGCATACCTGCTGGTCTCGACGTCGTCGTGCGGGCCAACCCCGCGGCTGCCGCGGCCAGCTGGGACGAGCTCGACCTCGCCGTGGCCCGCCAGCTCGACAAGGCGTGTCGACCATGAGCCTCACGGTCAACCAGGTGCTCGCCTCCCCATTGCTCCTGGCGGTCCGCTTCTACCAGCGCTTCGTCTCGCCGTTGTCTCCGCCGAGCTGCCGCTTCTACCCGAGCTGCTCCTCGTATGCCGTCACCGCGCTCACCCGGTTCGGGCCCGTGCGCGGCGGCTGGCTCGCGATCCGCCGCATCGGCCGGTGCAACCCGTGGAACCCGGGCGGGGTCGACCCCGTTCCGATGACGTGGGCCACCCGCAACGACGTGCGCCCCGAGGACTTCCGTCCCAACCCCTGACCAAGCGGCATATGGTTGCCGATCAGTGGTGAGTGGCCCAACACCTCGAACCCGAGCTGGACAGGCCGGCCCACCAGACCACAGAGGAAACACGTGATCGACTTCTTCAACACCCTGCTCTATCCGATCAAGCTCGGTGAAGCCTGGGTCATGTACGCCTGGCATTGGCTCTTCGACAGCATCGGCATGTCGACCGGCTGGGCCTGGGCCATGTCGATCGTCGGCCTCACGGTCGTCGTCCGCCTCCTGCTGATCCCGCTCTTCGTCCGCCAGATCCACTCCTCCCGCCGGATGCAGCTCATCCAGCCGGAGATGCAGAAGATCCAGAAGAAGTACAAGGGCAAGCGCGACCCCGAGTCGCAGAAGGCACAGCAGGCCGAGATCATGGATCTCTACCGGCGCACGGGCACCAACCCGTTCAGCAGCTGCCTGCCGATCCTCATCCAGAGCCCGTTCTTCTTCGCGCTCTTCCAGCTGCTCAACAACCTCAAGGCCCAGGCCGAGGGTGTGCCCGGGCACGACGCGATCGGTCCCATCACCCGCGAGGTCGCCGCCCAGATCGAGAGCTCGACGATCTTCGGGTCCAAGCTGTCGGACCACTTCCTCGGCGCCGACGTGCCGCTCAACACCAAGATCCTCACGGCCGTGCTCATCGTGCTCATGTCGGCGACGACGTTCACGACGCAGTACCAGCTGATGCGCAAGAACATGCCGGCCGCGGCGCTCGACAACCCCTTCGCGAAGCAGCAGAAGGTCCTGCTCTACCTGATGCCGATCTTCTTCGCGATCTCCGGCGTCAATTTCCCCATCGGTGTCCTGCTCTACTGGCTGACCACCAACCTCTGGACCATGGGCCAGCAGTTCTACGTCATCCGCAACATGCCGGCCCCCGGCTCCGAGGCCGAGCGGGCCCGCCGTGAGCGCCTCAAGCGCAAGGGCAAGGACATGCAGGAGCTGACCGTGCCGGGCCTCGAGGCCAGTGACACCGTCCCGGACGACGCCCCCAAGGCCGGCCAGCGCCAGCAGCCCAAGGGCAAGAAGCGCGCGCGCACCCAGCCGAAGACCCAGCCGACCAAGAACCGCCGCTGAGGCTTCGTCCACACACTTGTCCACACCGCCCCGGGCCTCTGAACTGCGGAAACGCAGGTTGTCCACAGATTGGCCCGGGTGAACGAAGGAGCATCCATGAGCGACACCCAGGCCACCGACGTCCAGACGCCGGCCGTTCCCGCCGCAGACCAGACCGCCACGCACGAGGAGGCCACGTCGTCGGTCGTCGACGTCGAGTCACCCGGTGCCGGCGAGCCCGACGCGACTGACGCGGTCGCCGACACCGAGGCAGGTGCCGACGCCAAGGCGGAGAAGGGCGACAAGAAGTCGCGCGTGCGTCAGCTCGAGCGTGAGGGCGAGGTGGCGGCTGACTTCCTCGAGACGCTGCTCGACATCGCGGACCTGGACGGAGACATCGACGTCGACGTCGACGGGGACCGCGCCGCCATCGCCATCGTCGACTCCGACGAGGGTCGGGTGCCGCGCCGCCTCGTGGGCACCGACGGCAAGGTGCTCGAGGCGCTCCAGGAGCTGACCCGCCTTGCCGTCCAGGCCGAGACGGGCGAGCGAAGCCGCCTCATGCTCGACGTCGCCGGCTACCGCGCCCAGCGCCGTTCGGCGCTCGTGGAGCTGGCCCAGGCCGCCATCACGGAGGTCAAGGAGTCGGGCACCAAGCGCGCGCTGGAGGCGATGACCGCCTTCGAGCGCAAGGTCGTCCACGACGAGGTCGCGTCGGCCGGGCTCGTGTCCGAGTCCGAGGGTGTCGACCCGCACCGTCACGTCGTCATCCTCCCGGAATGACACCCTCCCGTTTCACGTGAAACGGGAAACCACCAGATGACACCGACCGTCGCACGACCGAGGAGTGAGAGCGCGTGACCCACGAGGCTCTCGATCCGGTCGGGGCACCGGTCGACCCGCCACCCACACCGGCCGCGGCCTCGACGGTCTTCGGGACGCGGCTCGAGATCGCCGAGCACTTCGTGGCGATCCTGTCCGACACGGGGATCACCCACGGCCTCATCGGCCCCCGCGAGACGCCTCGGCTGTGGGACCGGCACGTCCTCAACTGCGCCGTCGTGCAGGAGGCCATCCCGGTGCAGGAGCACACGCAGCAGGTCATCGACGTCGGTTCCGGGGCCGGCCTGCCAGGCCTCGCCCTGGCCATCGCCCGCCCGGACCTGCACCTGCACCTCGTCGAGCCGCTGGCTCGCCGCACCGGGTGGCTCACGGGGACGGTCGCGCAGCTCGGGCTGACCAACGTCACGGTCCACACCGCTCGTGCGGAGGCGATGTGGGACCAGCTCCACGCTCCGTGGGTCACTGCCCGAGCGGTCTCGCGCATCGTCCAGCTCGCCGAGTGGACGCTACCGCTCCTCGAGGCGGGTGGGAGCCTGCTGGCCCTCAAGGGCAGTCGCGCTGCCGCGGAGCTCGAGGAGAGCCGCACGGCGCTGACGCGACTCGGCGTCGTCGATGCGGGGGTGGACGAGTACGGCGCCGCTGTGCTCGCCGAGCCGACCATCGTCCTGCGGTGCACCATCGGCGAGGGCGTGGACCGTCGACGATTCCGCTCACGACAGCCCTCGAGCGCCGGATCCGCCCGACGGCGGGCGGATCGACCACGAGCATCGCGACGCTCCGGCCCGGGAGTCGGCGACCGGCCGCGTCATCAGCCATGATCGTGTCCAGACCATTTCGATGGTCGCTCCGTGCGAGTCGCTGCGCGGATCGACCCTCAACCCCGGAGGTGCACTCCCTGTGACGATGTCGACCAACCTGGGCTGGCCGAGCGAACCGGAGCCCGGGCCGGAGCACCGCCGCCTCGGGTGGCTGGCACGGATGCTGGGCGTTTCACGTGAAACGGCAGACGTGCCCGCTGCCGCCCAGAGTGCGGCTGAGCCGGTGGGCGCGCAGTCCGAGGAGGCCACCGCGACGTCTCCTGCAGATCCCGCGGCCCTCGTCGACACGTCCGCGGCAGGCACGGGGCTGGGGGAGCAGGCACCGGTCGCGGAGACGACGCAGGCGCCTGAGGCGACTCCCGACCGCACTGACGCGGACGAGGCTGAATCCCAGCCCGCCCCTGCGGCGCGCGACCTCTCGGGTCGCGAGGGCACGGACGCCGACGACTCCGTGGTTTCGCCGGTGCTGGGCACCGCCGAGGTCGGCGGCCCTGCCGACACCGAAGTCGCTGCCGACAACGCCTCCGAGACGGCCGGCAGCCTCGACGTTACCGAGACTGGCGGCAACTCCGAGGACGCGGGCAGCGATGGACCTGGAGTCTCGGAGGCTGTCTCGGCGGTTGCCGAGGCCGTGGCGACCGACCCCGATGCGCCTCTGGAGCCTGTGGACAAAGCGGTGGACGAAGCCACCGCCAAGCCGCACTTTGAACGGGGAACGGATGCTTTCGAGGCTGGGGACAACGTTGTGGATGACGCCAGCCCGATGACCCAGCTCGAGCACGACCACGCCGACCGTGAAGCGCTGGCAGCAGCTCTGCCGACCCCCGGCACCGACACGCCCCTGGCGCGCGAGCTCGCCGACAACGCCCGGCGGCGCATCCAGCTGACCGGCCGGCAGTTCCCCAAGCCGGCGTCGCAGCGCGTCCTGACCGTCGCCAACCAGAAGGGCGGCGTCGGCAAGACGACGACGACGGTCAACGTCGCGGCTGCCCTGGCGCAGTCGGGTCTCAAGGTGCTCGTCATCGACCTCGACCCCCAGGGCAATGCCAGCACGGCGCTGGGCATCGACCACCACGCCGAGGTGCCCTCGATCTACGACGTGCTCGTCGACGGCACCCCGTTGCTCGACGTCATTCAGCCCTGCACCACGGTCGACCACCTCTTCTGTGCCCCGGCCACCATCGACCTCGCCGGTGCGGAGATCGAGCTCGTGTCGCTCGTCGCACGCGAGTCCCGCCTGCAGAAGGCCATCGCGGCCGCGACGGAGAGCGGGCACGAGTTCGACTACATCCTCATCGACTGCCCGCCGAGCCTCGGCCTGTTGACCGTCAACGCCATGGTGGCGGCGAGCGAGGTCTTCATCCCGATCCAGTGCGAGTACTACGCCCTCGAGGGGCTCTCCCAGCTGCTGAAGAACATCGACCTGATCAAGCGCCACCTCAACCCGGCGCTGCACGTCTCGACGATCCTGCTCACCATGTACGACGGTCGCACCCGTCTCTCGGCCCAGGTTGCCGACGAGGTGCGCGAGCACTTCCCGCAGGAGGTGCTGCGCACGACGGTGCCCCGCTCCGTGCGAGTCTCGGAGGCGCCCAGCTTCGGAGAGACGGTCATGACCTACGACCCGGCGAGCAGTGGCGCCCTCGCCTACCTCGAAGCGGCGGGGGAGATGGCCGACCGCGGTGCGGAAGGTCGCACCTGACGGTCATCCTCCACTTCGAGGGCTCAACGCTCTCCGCAGGGCCGGCACCGTTGGTGTCGGCCCTGTTTCACGTGGAACAACGTCGGCCTCTGCCTAGGTTCCACGTCGCGGGTTTCACGTGAAACGCGCGGCTCGACGCCTGGCACACTCGTCTCACGAAGCGCGTTCGGCCGGCCTGCTCCCCACACTCCCTGTTTCACGTGAAACTCTCCCTTCCCATCGGGTTCACCGTCCCAGCGGCGCTACCTGGGTCGGCCCGCTCGGGAGGCTGCATGCCCCGGGAGGTCGCGCCCTCGGTGATGCGGGCGCCAGTGCGCGAGCACGCCGCTTGCCGGGGCCTCGCCGACGGCCTGTTGGAGGTGTCTCGCTGTCAGATAGCGGTGAGGTTCCACGTGAAACACCGGATCGGTCCATCTCTGCTGAGTCTCGCCAGTCCCGACATCCGGCAGGCGCTACGAGGGTCACGTGCACCGAGCACCTAGACTGACGCAGGGCGCGACGGACGTGCCCTGCACGGTTGAAGGGTTGTGGGATGGCGGAGAAGCGACGCGCACTGGGTCGAGGCCTCGGAGCGCTCATCCCGAGTGCACCCAGTGGGGGCGCCGGGCGACCCGTCGACGTCTTCTTCACGGAGCAGAAGCAGCCCGAGTCCGCCACCCCGGCCACCGCGGGCGACGGCACCACCGGCGAGTCGACACCGTCCACTGCCGCGGCAACCCCGGACTCGACCACGGGCAGCGCCGCTCCTGTCGGCGCAACGGATGCTGATGTCGAAGCCGGCGGCAGCACGCCCAGCGGTCTCGCCGTGGTTCCTGGCGCCGAGTTCGCCGAGCTCGACATCGACTCGATCCGGCCCAACCCGAAGCAGCCGCGCACGGTCTTCGACGAGGACCACATGGCTGAGCTCGTGCACTCGATCCGCGAGATCGGTGTGCTCCAGCCCATCGTCGTGCGTCGCATCCCGGCCGACCAGCTCGCCGAGGCCGAGGGTCGCACCTTCGAGCTCATCATGGGTGAGCGACGCTGGCGCGCCTCCCAGGCCGCGGAGCTGGGCGTCATCCCGGCCATCATCAAGGAGACGAGTGACGACGACCTCCTGCGTGACGCCCTCCTGGAGAACCTGCACCGCAGCCAGCTGAACCCGCTCGAAGAAGCCGCGGCCTACCAGCAGCTGCTCGACGACTTCGGCTGCTCCCACGACCAGCTCGCCACGCGCATCGGCCGCTCGCGGCCTCAGATCTCGAACACCCTGCGCCTGCTCAAGCTCCCGCCCCTGGTGCAGCGCCGCGTCGCGGCCGGGGTGCTGAGCGCCGGTCACGCACGGGCGCTGCTCGGCATGGCCGACGCGGCCGCGATGGAGCGGATGGCCCAACGCATCGTGGCCGAGGGTCTCTCGGTGCGCAACGTCGAGGAGCTCGTCGCCCTGGGGGAGGGGAATGACGCCCCGCGGGCACGCCGTCCGCGCGCCGGGAGCCGTCACCCGCAGCTCGACGACTTCACGTCCGGCCTCTCGGACCACCTGGAGACCCGCGTAGCCATCGCTCTGGGACAGCGCAAGGGGAAGATCACCGTGGAGTTCGCCTCGGTCGAGGACCTGCGTCGGATCATGGGCCTCATGGGCGTCAAGGCGCCGACCCACGACTGACGGGCACGCACATGCCCGAGGGTCACACCATCCACGCACTGGCGGACCGCCTCGAGCGAGCCTTCCGCGGTCACGAGATTGCGGCGAGCAGCCCTCAGGGCCAGTTTGTCGCCGATGCCGAGCGACTGGACGGGCGCGTCCTCGAGCGGGCGCAGGCCTGGGGCAAGCACCTGTTCGTCAGCATCGGGGACGCGACCCTTCACGTGCACCTCGGCCTGATCGGCATGTTTCCCGTGAAACATCTCGTGGGAGGCGCGGTCCCGGCCCCCGTCGGAGCAGTCCGACTGCGTCTCGTGGGTCCCGATCACGTCGCTGACCTGCGCGGCCCGATGATCTGCACGCTCGTCGACACCGCCCGCCAGCGCGAGATCGTGAGCGTGCTCGGCCCCGATCCGCTGCGACGGGGACAGCGTCCGGAGGCCGGCTGGGAGCTGGTCCACCGCAGTCGTCGCACGCTGGCCGAGCTGCTCATGGACCAGTCCGTGCTGGCCGGGGTCGGCAACGTCTACCGCTGCGAGGTGCTGCATCGTCTCGCCGTCGACCCCCTCACCCGCGGCGTCGAGGTGTCACCGGAGGTCTGGCAGGAGATCTGGGATGACCTCGTGCGTCTCATGCCACTGGGACGCACCTTCTCGCAGATCATCACCATGCCCGACCAGGTCGAGGACGCCGAGCGCGCGAGGCGCTCCGGCCGTGGCCGTCAGATCTCCCGTAGCCTCACCGGTGAGCGGCTCGGAGACACCTTCGAGCGTCGCTTCCTCGTCTACAAGAGAACCGGGCAACCGTGTCCCAGGTGCTCGAACACGGTGCAGGAGAGGGAGATCGCCGGTCGCAGGCTCTACTGGTGCCCCAGCTGCCAGGTGCGCCGCTGACCGGACTGGACAAGCTGCAGTCGCTCCCGGGGGACGGTCTCACCAGGCGTGGAACGGCTCGCGTGACAGCACGGGGATCTCGACGAAGTCGTGGCACCCGAGCACCGGCAGCATGGCCCGTGGCGGCTGTGGCACCCGTCGCCGCCCCTCCACCTCGGGAACGGTGACCGGAGCACCGAGGGTCAGCAGCTCGCCGCGCAGGTGCATGCGACCTCCACCGGCTGCTCGTAGGTTGGCGAGCCAGTCGACGCCCGGCCCGTACGTCAGGGCCACCGTGACGGCATCCCCGTGGTCGAAGGCCATGATGGGGACCCGGAAGGTCCGACCCGACCGACGCCCCACGTGCTCGAGCTCGACGAACCACCCGTGTCCGGTGAGGTGCACGAGGACCTTGTTGACGTACTTCTTGTTCAGTTGCGTCACTGCACGGGGCATCGGCATGGGGACCTCCGACTCCAGCCTCGCACCAGGGAAGCCGGACGGCACCTCGACACCCCACTCAGCCGCTGCGTCGCCCTAGGCTGGCGCCATGAGCCTGACGGGCCCCCGCCCCGCGCCGACCCACGTCATCGCCCACCTCTCCGACCCGCACCTCATCGCCGGTGGGGGACTCCTGGGGGGTCACATCGACACCGAGGCGCAGCTGCGCGCGGCCCTGTCCAGGGTCGAGGGCAGCGGAGAGCGCTTCGACGCCCTCGTCATCTCTGGCGATCTCGCCGACACCGGGGACCCTGAGGCCTACGCCCTGCTCCGCGAGATCGTCGAGCCGGTGACGGAGCGGCTCGGCTGCGCCCTCGTGCTGACCGGTGGCAACCACGACGAGCGCCGGCCGCTGGCCCGTGCGCTGCACGGCGTCGACACGGACGAACCTCAGGACACGGTCACTGTCGTCAACGGGCTGCGCATCATCGCCATCGACTCAGCCGTGCCCGGCTATCACCACGGAGGGTTCTCGGACGACCAATTCGCTTGGTTGGCAAGGGAACTCGCAGACCCGGCCGACCACGGGACGGTCCTCGTCATCCACCATGCCCCGATCACCTACCGCTCTCCCGTGATGCAGCTGCTCGACTTCGACGACGTGGACAGGCTTCGTGGCGTGATCGACGGCAGCGACGTCCGCGCCGTCCTCAGCGGACATCTGCACGTCACGAGCTTCGGCACCCTGGGTGGGGTCCCGGTCTTCGTCGCCGGCGGGGTCAGCTACGTCGACGACGTCGGTGCACCACGCGAGCTGCTCATGGCGGTCGACGGGCCCCAGTCGTGGAACCTCGTCGAGGTCCACGCCGACCAGGTCGTCGGCACGGTCGTGCCCATCGCCCAGCACGACACCTGGCCGGCACTCTCGGAGGCGGTCATGGACTACATGGCAACCGTGCCGGAGGCCGAGCAGCGTGAGGTCTTCTCCCGCAAGCGGTCCTGAGGACCCGAGGAGACCTGACCGGGGGAGGCGAACACCAGGCACTGAGATCGACGGACACGACCTGTCGAGAAGCGCCGCCGCCGTTCGACGCAACCATGAGGACCCGAGAGGCGGGTCGCACCCACGAGGGAGCCGGAGATGAACCGGATCGACCAGATCGAGCGGACCACGTCCGCGGACGGAACGACGATCGCCTACGAGGCCTATGGGTCAGGACCTGTCGCGGTCGTCGTGGGCGGCGCCTTCTGTGACCGAGGAGCCTTCCGCGATCTCGCGCAGGCACTGGGTGAGCAGGGACTGACCGGAGTCACGTACGACCGCCGGGGCAGGGGCGACAGCGGGGACACCCAGCCGTACACCGTCTCGCGGGAGGTCGACGACCTGACCGCAGTCATCAGCGCTGCAGGCGAATCCGGTTCTCCTGCCCACGCCTTCGGCGTCTCCTCCGGTGGCGCGCTCGTCATCGAGGCCGCCGCAGCAGGTGCGCCACTCACCAGGGCGTCGGTCCTCGAGGTGCCGTACCGCACCGCTGCCTGGCCACCGCCACCGAAGGACTACATCGAGCGCCTCGAGGCCTTCGAGGCGGCAGGCGACCGGGAGGGAATCCTGCGCTTCTTCAACGGCGAGGCCGTCGGAATGCCGGACGAGATGGTCGACGGTCTCAAGGACAGCCCCATGTGGGAGCCGATGCTGGCGATGACCTACACCGTCAAGTACGACGGCCTCTGTCTCGGCGGCGACGAGCAGGACCTCCCGGCGAAAACCTTTGCACGAGTGACGATCCCGTTCCTCACGGTGTGCAGCAGCGGCACGGCCATGCCGTGGTTGCACGACTCTGCTGAGGTGCTCGCCGAGGCCCTTCCGAACGCCACGGCGATCGAGCTGCCGGGCGAGTTCCACCACGTCCCAGCCTCGACGCTGGCACCTGCTCTCGCCGAGTTCTTCACCAGCTGAACGTGTTTCGAGGACAGTAGAGCGGATTCCACCGCACTGCAACGGAATCCGCTCCCCGTCCTGTCAGCTGTCCAGCAGGGAGAGGACCGGGTTGTGATCCGGCGGGACGACCTCGCGCGCGGGACCGGGTGGTGTCCCCTCACCGAAGGGGGATCCCCCGAGCGCTTCACGTCCGTGCGGCGTCGCCCAGTTCTCGAGCGCAGGACCGAGCGGCACGACACCCGTGGGGTTCACGTCGGAGTGCACGACGTAGTAGTGCCGCTTGATGTGGGTGAAGTCGACGGTGTCGCCGAAACCCGGGGTCTGGAACAGGTCGCGGGCATAGCCCCACAGCGCCGGCATCTCGATGAGCTTGCTGCGGTTGCACTTGAAGTGGCCGTGGTAGACGGGGTCGAAGCGCACGAGGGTCGTGAAGAGACGGACGTCGGCCTCGGTGATGTGGTCACCGACGAGGTAGCGGCGCGTCGACAGGCGCTCCTCGAGCAGGTCGAGGTTCTCCCACAGCCGGCGGTAGGCCTTGTCGTAGGCCTCCTGCGTCCCGGCGAAGCCGCAGCGGTAGACGCCGTTGTTGACATGCCGGTAGATCGGCTCGCTGACCGCCTCGATCTCGTCGGCGAGGGCCTCGGGGTAGAGGTCGGGCGCACCCTCGCGGTGGAAGTCGCGCCACTGGGTCTCGAGGTCGACGGTGATCTGCTTGAAGTCGTTCGTCACGACGGCGCCCGTCGGCACGTCGACGATCGCGGGCACCGTTATGCCACGGGGATATTCGGGGTCACGCTTGAAGTACGCGTCCTGGATGCGAGGAATCTTGAGCACCGGGTCGAGGCCGCCGGGGTCGAGGTCGAAGGTCCAGCTCCGCTTGTCGTGCGTCGGGCCGCAGATGCCCATCGACAGGGCATCCTCGAGGCCGAGCAGACGGCGCACGATGATCGCGCGGTTGGCCCAGGGACAGGCCCGCGCCACGACGAGCCGGTAGCGCCCGGACTCCACGGGGAAGCCGTCGCGACCGTCGGCGGTGATGCGGGTGGTGATGTAGTTCGTGTCGCGCTTGAAGCTCTTCTCGACGTACGTTCCCGGCTCGCTCATGCGCCCACCCTAATTCGGTGCGCCGCGTGGACCCGGAGCGCCGTGCTGGTGTCGCGCGACCCACAGGAGGGCGGGGTCATGGTGCTGGGGCCGGACTCCGGGTCAGAATGGGGAGCATGAGGGCGGTGAGCAGACACGATGCGTGAGCTCCGACCCCTGACGTCCGACCGCGTGGGCGACCTCGTCGGCGCCTGCGCGCCGTGCACGTTCTGGCAGACCGTGCCGCGCAACGGGCACAGCGACCCCCGTGAGCCGCTCGAGCAGCTCACCGAGTGGGTCGACGCAGTGACCGCCGACTGGGGGCCGCCGGGACGCATCGCCTACGTCGACGGGTCGCCGGCAGGGCACGTCATCGTCGCGCCCGCGCGCCACGTCCCGCGGTTGGCGGCCTTCCCCACCGCCCCGGGAGACCCCTCGACGCTGATGCTGGTCACGGCGGTGACGCTGCCCGGTCAGCCGGACCGGGGGCTGCGCAAGGCCCTGGTGCAGGCGGCTGCCAAGGAGGCCCTGCACCACCGGGTGCGCACGCTCGAGGTCGTGGGTGCGCGCCCGCTCGCGGTCTCGCGCCACGCCTGCGTGCTCGACGTGGCCTTCCTCGAGAAGGTCGGTTTCCGGCTGGAGCGCGACCACCCGGCATACCCCCGGCTCCGGATGGACCTGCGCACCGTCGTGACGCTGCGCGACGAGGCCGCGGCGGCGCTGTCACGTGCCCTGTCGTGGGTGCCGGGAGCGCGGCCGGTGCCGGAGACCCACCCGAACGGCCACAGCCACGCCCACGTGTCGCACCGCGGCTCCGACCACGACTGAGCGCCGCTGACCGGACCGGTCTCCCGGGACACGGCTCGGTCAGGACCAGGACGCGGTGACGGTGCGGGGTCAGCCCACCGTGCGGTCGGCCGACACGTGCTGCCCGCGCATCGTCTCGAGGTGGCGACGGAGGTCGTCGAGGCGCAGGACGCCGGTGCGGGAGGTGTCGGCCTCGCCGAGGTAGACGCGCTGGAGGGCCACCACGACGGCCTCGGCGACGTGGTCGAGGATCTGCGCGTTGGCGAGCGAGGCGGCATCGCCCTCGTGGCTGAGGTAGCCGAAGTCCAGACGCACCGCCGGCATGCGTGTGCGGCGCAGCAGCGGCCACGTGCGGGCGTGCGACCGGCAGTCGGTCAGGCCCGTGCGCGCCACGACCTCGCGCAGCAGGAGGTCGGCGAAGCTCTCGCCGATGACCGACCAGTCGCCGTGGGCCGCGCTGTCGGGGTGGCCGTAGAAGTAGGTCGATGCGCCGTGCGCCGAGGCGGAGGCCGAGTGGTCGGTGTGCAGCGACAGCACGAGGTCGGCGTCGCACGAGTTGGCGAAGGCCGCTCGCTCCTCGTCGGTGCCGCCGTCGGTGACCTCGGTGTGGGTGAAGACGACGCTGACACCGTGCGCCGAGAGCCGACCCTCGATGCGGCGCGCGAGGTCGAGGGCGAGCCGCGCCTCGACGAGCCCCTGGTGACCGTGCGCCCCGGAGTCCCCGCCGCCGTGGCCGGGGTCGAGCACGATGGTACGGCCGCTCAGGCTGTAGCCGCCGCGACGGATGTGCTCGCGCTCGCGCAGGGCGTTGGCGGAGCCGCCGCTGACGGAGCGTCGCAGGCCCGCGAAGGCGCGCATCGTCTCGGGGCCCACGGTGCCGTCGGGAACGAGTCCCACGGCCGCCTGGAAGGCGCGCAGGGCCGAGTCGGTGCTGGGCCCGTGGAGCCCGTCGACCTTGCCCGGGGTGAACCCGAGCTCGGCGAGGCGGGACTGCAGGGCCACGACGTCGTCACCCTCGATGAAGTGCTCGGGCACGTAGCGCAGCACCCGGTCACCGAGCGCCCACCGCGCGCCGTCGAGGACGGCATACGTGGACCGTCCGACGACGCCGTCGACGATGAGCCCGCGACGCTGCTGGAAGGACTTGACGGCCTGCTCGACCCGCTCGTCGTAGACGGCGTCACCGAACCGGTCGGTGTGGCCGGAGCCGCCGGGCAAGTCGCCGGAGAGGGCGAGTCGCTCGCACACGGCCGCCACGGCGGGGCCGGAGTCACCGCGCCGGAGCACGACTGACTGCTGGGGGGTCATCTCGGCTCCTTTCCTCGGAGAGCTCCGAACGGGTCGCGGTGGGCTGTGCGTTCTGTCGGGAGTGGTCGGGCGCCGTGAGCAGCGTAGTACGCCGAAGGGGTGGCGCCATGACAGCGGACCACCCCAACGTGCGCTTCGACCACGCAGACGTCAGCCCAGGAACTCCTCGAGCTCACGCAGCAGCTTGGGCTTCGGGTGCGCGCCGACGATGGTCTTGACGACCTCACCCTTGACGTAGACGTTGAGCGTGGGGATGGACACCACGCCGTAGCGGGCGGCGGTGTCGACGTTGGCGTCGGTGTCGAGCTTGACGACCTCGATCTTGTCGCCGTACTGCTCGTTGATCTCCTCGAGGATCGGGGCGACCTTGCGGCACGGGCCGCACCACGTCGCCCAGAAGTCGACGAGCACGGGCTTGTCGCTCATGAGGACGTCGTCGGCGAAGGTGGCGTCGGTCGTGTTCTTCAGTGCCATGGAGGCTCCTTGTCGTGGGTGGCGGGGTGCGGCGGATGCGGAGGTGGTGCGGGACGGGCCGGCTGGCTCGAGGCTAGGCGTCGGCGCCGACGGTGGCCCGCGTGTCGGGGATCTCGCCGGAGTCCGTCTCGTCGATGACGGCGGCCTCGGCAGCGGCCTCGGCGGGCGTCGAGGTGTCCTCGAGCGCGGCGAGGTAGTGCTCGGCGTCGAGGGCGGCGGCGCAGCCGGAGCCCGCGGCGGTGATGGCCTGGCGGTAGGTGTGGTCGACGAGGTCGCCACAGGCGAAGACCCCGGGCACGTTGGTGCGGGTCGAGCGCCCGTCGACGAGGACGTAGCCGGCGTCGTCGAGCCCGACCCGCCCGGCGCCGTCGGCGGCCGCGGTCAGCAGCTCGTTGCGGGGGTCGTGGCCGATCGCGACGAAGAGACCGGTGATCTCGAGGTCGCGGGTCTCACCGGTGACCGTGTCGCGCAGCGTGACGCCGGAGAGCTTGCCCTCGCCGTGGATCTCGGCGACCTCGGAGTTCCAGGCGAAGCGGATCTTGTCGTTGGCGTGGGCGCGGTCGGCCATGATCTTGCTCGCGCGCAGGGCGTCGCGGCGGTGGATGATCGTGACGGTGCGGGCGAACTTCGTCAGGAAGGTCGCCTCTTCGATGGCCGAGTCGCCACCGCCGACGACGGCGATGTCCTGGTCGCGGAAGAAGAACCCGTCGCAGGTGGCGCACCACGAGACGCCGTGGCCCGAGAGCTCCTTCTCGCGCGGCAGGCCGAGCTCGCGGTAGGCCGAGCCCATCGCCAGGACGACCGAGCGGGCGCGGTGGACGGTGCCCTCGCCGTCGGTGACGGTCTTGATCTCGCCGGACAGGTCGACGGCGGTGACGTCGTCGGTGACGAGCTCGGCGCCGAAGCGCTCGGCCTGGGCGCGCATGCCGTCCATGAGGTCGGGCCCCATGATGCCGTCCTTGAAGCCGGGAAAGTTCTCGACCTCGGTCGTGTTCATCAGCGCGCCACCGGCGGTCACGGCGCCCTCGAAGACGAGGGGCTCGAGGTTCGCGCGGGCGGCGTAGACGGCGGCGGTGTAGCCGGCGGGGCCGGAGCCGATGATGATGACGTTGCGGACGGTGTCCGGTCGGGACATGGGGGCTGCTCCTCGTGACGCTTCTCGTGTCGTGGCCGCTCGTCCCGCTCGTCGTCCGGCTGGTGCCGGTGCTGCGGGACCCGCGAGCCGCATAGGCCTCAACCGATCCTAGGTGGTCGTTGTTCCCGTGCCCGTCAGCCCGAGCCGGGCCTCGCGGGTGCTGCGGCTCTCGCGGAGGGACAGGTGCGCCGGGAGAGCCCAGAGGGCCCGCAGGGGTTCAGGGGACGGGCGTGGCGCCCTTGAGCAGTCCGGGCGCGCCGGTGGTGCAGCTGCGCTCGACGGCCCAGGCCGTGCTGGCGCCGGACCGGGTCACGACGACGACGACCGCGGGCCGCCCGTCGAAGGTCGCCACGTCGGCCGAGACCGCCTCGGGGGAGGGATTCGCGGCGCCGATGGCCCCGATCTCCTCGAGGCAGGCCTCGAGTCCGATGGGCGTGGCGATCGGACCGATGCCCGGTGACTCCGCGGCGAGGTCGCGGATCGGCTCGCCGGGGTGCTCGAGCAGGGTCCGCGCCTGGGCCGCGAGGGTGCCGCTGGCGTATGCCGTCGTGCTGAGCTGGATGTGCAGGCCCGCCGAGGGGGTCGACGGGCTCCCCGACGGCCCGGCGGCCGACGGGGACGCCCCGGAGCCGGAGCTGTAGGTGTCGCCGACGGCCGCTGCACCGTTGGGACGCTTGGTGACGTGCAGGGCCGAGGCTCCCACCGCGACGACGGCCGCTGCCGCGGCGACCGCGGCGACCAGGTAGATCGGCTTGGGCCGCTCGGTCCGTGAAGGCATCGCGAGCACCGTGCCACCACCCGTGCCGCCGGTGCCGCCGGTCAGGCTGTCAGGGCTCGCGCCGTGGCTCCCGTTCGGGTGGCCGTCGGCGGCGAGGAGCGGACCGGGGTCGACGCGCAGCCGGGCGGCATCGAGCAGGGCCTGCTCGATGCGCTCGGACACCCGGTCGGGCATCGGACCGGGGTCGGGCGCGCCGGCGAGGAGGGCGCGCACCCGGGCGTCGACGTCGGCGTCGAGGCGGGGCTCGGGACCGTCGTCCTCGATCTCGTGCTCAGGGGGAGTGGGGGACTCGTCCACCGATGTGGTCCTTCGGGCAGAGTGCAGTGGTCGTACGGGCAGGCAGGGGTATGCCGGTCTCCGTGGATTCGACGGCCCCCTGTGGCCGTCGGGTTCCACCGGATTCAACCATTGTTGTGTGGGAACGCTCCGGGGCCGGGGCCCGCCGGGCTCTGGGTGGGCCGAGGATGAACCTCTGGGCGGGCCCAGGGAGACGCAGGTCAGTCGCGCTCGACCGGACGCACGCCCGGCGTCAGGCCCAGGTGCTGGGCGAGGGCCGCCCGGCCACGGGCGCAGCGGGACTTGATGGTGCCTTCGGCGACGCCGAGGATGACCGCGGCCTCGGCGACGGGCACTGCGTGCATGTCGACGAGCACGAGCGCCGCACGCTGTCCCTCGGGGAGCTTGGCGAGGGCCTCCTGGATGTCGAGGCGCACCTCGGTGGAGGCGTGGTGGTCGTGCCGGTCGGCGAGCTCGTACTCCGGCAGCTCGGCCGTGGGCTTGCGGCGGCGCAGCCGGTCGAGGCAGGCGTTGACGACGATGCGGTGCAGCCACGTCGTGACGGCGGCCTCGCCACGGAAGGAGTCGGCGCGCCGGAAGGCGGCGATGAAGCCGTCCTGCACGCAGTCGGCGGCCAGCTCCGGGTCACGCACGGTGCGCAGGGCGACCGCCCACATCCGGTCCTTGTGACGGCGGAAGAGCTCGGCGAAGGCATGGTCGTCGCCGTCGACGTGCAGTGCCAGCAGCTCCCGGTCGCTCAGATCGGCGACCGGAGCGGCGTCCCCCGGGCTCACGGTCAGCGCACCGTCACTTCGCTGATCTGCGCGCGGTAGTGGTTGGCGGCCTCGGCCGGGGCCGCCTTGGTGATGAGGACGAGGAGCTTGCTCGCCGGCTTGAGTCCGGCAGGGGCGGTGATGACGACGGTGCCGGACGCGTTCTGCTTGGAGCCGACGGTCTGGGCGCCGTCGAGCGACTTGGTCGAGCCGGAGTCGGTGGCGTAGACGGTGACGTCCTGCGGCGCGCCGAGGACGAGCGTGACCTCCTTGACGGCGGTCGGGGCGCTGAGGTCGAGCAGCACGCCGACGCCGGCCTTCTTGCCGTTGAAGGTGGGCGTGCCGTACCAGCGGGAGCGCCACTCGGTGCCGGGGTTGCCGTCGAAGGTGAGCTTGACGTTCTGGTCGGACTCGGTGCCGTCCTCCGGGTCGAAGCCGGTGCCACCGACGACCGTCACCGGTGCGGCCGGCGGCGCCTGGGTCGTGGCCGACGGCGCCTGGGTGGTGGTCGCGCTGGGCGCGGCGCTGGAGCTCGCGGCACGGGTCTTGGTCTCCGTCACGGGGGCCGCGACGCCGTCATGCTTGCCGATCTTCATGACGTTGCTGATGCCGATGACGAGCGCGAGGACGACGAGGGCGCCGACGATGGCCAGCGCGATGCGGGACTGGGTGCCGCTCGGGGCCTCCGGAGCCTCACGCCCGAAGACCGGGACGGGCGGCTCGAGGCGCGTGGCCGGCGCCTCATCGAGGGCGTCGACGAGGCCGATGCGCTCGCCCGCGAAGTCGTCGTCGAACTCGTCGAGCTGCTCGTCGCGCGAGGCGCGGCGCTCGGCGGCCCGCGCGGCAGCCTTGTCGGCGGCGGCCCGGGCGAAGGAGCCGACGCGGTCACCGATGGCGCCGGCGACGCCTGCCGCTGCTGCGGCGGCCGCGCCGGCGGCCGCGATGCCGCCCTGGAGCCGCTCGGCCGACGGTGAGCTCGTGGTGGCCCCTGTGGTCGCCCCCGTGGCGGCCGAACCGTCGTCGGGGAGGCGGTCGAAGAAGACCGTGTCGGTGCCGTCACCGGCGGCAGCGCCGGCCGCACCGGCAGCGACACCGACTCCCACGCCGGCACCCACCCCGGCGCCCATCGAGGGCAGGACGCGGGTCGGCTCGAGTCCCTCGCGGTCGTCACGACCACGCAGGCGCATGCCGGTGGCGCCGTCGGACGTCGCCATCTCGGTGGGCCACGGGGCGATCTGCAGCGCGAGGTCGCCCGGGGACACGGGGCCGCGGCGCCCGCTGCCGAGCGTCATGCGACAGATGAGGTCGAGGTCGTTGGGCACGCCCACGGCGATCTCGGAGGGCGCGGCCACGCCGCCGACGATGGTCGGTGCTGCCTCGAGGCCGACGGGAGCGCCGGCCGGGATGAGGCCGTTGTCGACGGCCACCATGGGCCAGCGACCGGTGAGTGCGGCATACGCGATCTTGACGAGGCCGACGGCGTCGGCGCGCGAGGCCCGCTCGTCGGAGAGGCGGTCGGCGTCGGTCAGGGCCGCCTCGGTGGCGAGACCGCGCACCTTGACGGCGCCGTCGGGCATGCGCAGGACCGTGCTGGGGCTGAGGGCCAGGTGGTGCAGGCCCCGGTGGGTCGCCTTGTCGAGGGCCGTGGCGGCCTCTCCGGTGATGCGGCGGACCTCGTCGGGCGAGAGGCCGCCGCCCTGCAGCAGGTGCGAGAGCGGGGCGGCGCCGGTCAGCGGCTCCTCGACGATGAAGCCGACGCCCTGGTCGGTGCCGACGTCGAGCACCCGCACGAGTCGGGGGTCCTCGATGCCGGCTGCGCGTCGGGCGGCGTCGAGCGCCGCGGCGGCGACGGACGCTCCCGCGGGGAAGCAGACGAGCACGACCTCGCGCTCGAGGGTGTGGTCGTTGGCGCGCCACCGCTCGTGGTGGGCGCCCTCGGAGGTGCGAAGCGTGACGGCATAGCGGCCGCCGAGGACCGATCCGGGTCCGACTCCCTGCACGTGCGTCACCCTCCCCTCGTCCGGTCGTGCGTGCATGCGTGGTTCGCGCCCCATCCTAGGTGTACTCGGTCAGCAGGTTGGTGACAGGAGGCTGGACGGCGGGAGCCCGTCGAGGGCGGTGTGGCGTCGTCGAGTGTTGTAGTGCTCCAGCCATGGCGCAAGAGCTGCGGTTCGTTCGTCA
>NZ_BAAARE010000030.1:0-38517 GCF_039532035.1 Terrabacter carboxydivorans
CAGCCGTAGCCAAGCGAACTTCCATCGAGATCTCCCTGCCAGCCATGCAGCCCACCATGGACCGAGACCCGGCGAGTGTCAGGGATGTCCCTTCACAGGACTGACAGGGATGTCCCTTCAAAAGACAACACCCACCCCGGTCACGCCATCACCTTGAATCGCGGGCCGCCGGGCACCGATGGAGGCGAAAGCGACACCCACCCCGGTCACGCGATCACCTCGAACCGGGTGGGGGTGGGGGAGGTTCTAGGGTGGGAGCGTGACGACGGACTGGGCGCGGGCGCGGCTGCACGTCGTCACGGGCAAGGGCGGCACCGGCAAGACCACCGTCGCCTCGGCCATCGCGCTGGCGCTCGCGTCCGCGCCGGCCCACGTGCTCCTGACAGAGGTCGAGGGCCGGCAGGGCATCAGCCAGACCTTCGACGTGCCGCCGCTCGGCACCGAGGAGACCCGGATCGTGCGCCTTCCCGGCGGCGGCGAGGTCGTCGGCCTCTCGATCGACCCCAAGGCCGCCCTGCTCGAGTACCTCCAGATGTTCTACAAGCTGGGCCGGGCCGGCCGGCTGCTCGAGAAGTTCGGCGCCATCGACTTCGCGACGACGATCGCGCCGGGCGTCCGGGACGTCCTGCTCATCGGCAAGATCTACGAGGCCAACCGGCGCCGCCGCGACGGCAAGCACAAGGGCGATGCTCCCCCGGTCTACGGCGGCATCGTCCTCGACGCCCCACCGACGGGTCGCATCGGGCGCTTCCTCTCGGTCAACTCCGAGGTGGCCGACCTCGCCCGCGTCGGTCCGATCGCCTCTCAGGCCACGTCGATCACGCGCCTGCTCCAGTCGGACCAGACGGTGGTGCACGTCGTGACCCTCCTCGAGGAGATGCCGGTCCAGGAGACCCTCGAGTCGATCGAGGAGCTGCGCGAGAAGGGGCTGCACCCGGGCGCCGTCATCGTCAACATGGTCCGCGAGCCGCTCCTCGACGACCTGGCCCTGGACCAGGCACGCGAGGGGCGCCTGCACAAGGCCTCGATCCGCACCCAGCTCACGGAGGCCGGGGTCAGCGCGACACCCGAGCTCGTCGACGGCCTGCTCGAGGAGGCCCGCGACCACGCCGAGCGCATCGACCTCGAACGCGAGCAGCTCGCCCTCCTCACGGCCACCGGCCTGCCGATCGTCCAGCTGCCCGCGCTGCCGGCGGGCGTCGACTCCGGCTCCGTGCGCGAGCTCGCCGACCTGCTCGTCCCGCTCTTCGTGGGCCACACCGACGAACGGGTCGAGGCATGAGCCCCCGACCGGTCGCCAGCGCCGCGCCCAGGCTCGACGTCGACGCGCTCATCGACGACCCCCGCACGCAGATCGTCGTCTGCTGCGGCTCCGGCGGCGTCGGCAAGACGACGACCGCCGCCGCCCTCGGCCTGCGCGCCGCCGAGTCGGGCCGCAAGGTCGTCGTCCTCACCATCGACCCCGCCCGGCGCCTCGCCCAGTCCCTGGGCCTGACCGAGCTCGACAACACCCCGCGTCCGGTGACCGACATCGACGCCGCGGCAGGCGGCAGCCTCCACGCGATGATGCTCGACATGAAGCGGACCTTCGACGAGGTCGTCATCGCGCACTCGGAGCCGGGCAAGGCCGAGCAGATCCTCGCCAACCCCTTCTACCAGGCGGTCAGCAGCTCCTTCGCCGGCACGCAGGAGTACATGGCGATGGAGAAGCTCGGCCAGCTCAAGGCGAGCGCCGGGACCGAGGACGCCCCGTGGGACCTCATCGTCGTCGACACCCCGCCGTCGCGGTCCGCGCTCGACTTCCTCGATGCGCCCAACCGCCTCGGCAGCTTCCTCGACGGCCGCTTCATCCGACTGCTGACCGCCCCGGCCAAGGCCGGCGGACGCGCCGGTCTCAAGGTCTTCGGCGTCGGCGTCCAGCTCGTGACGTCGACGATGACCAAGATCCTCGGCGGCCAGATGCTCACCGACGTCCAGACCTTCGTCAACGCGCTCGACACGATGTTCGGCGGCTTCCGCGAGCGCGCCGACGAGACCTACCGCCTGCTCTCCGAGGACGGCACGGCCTTCCTCGTCGTCGCCGCACCCGAGCGCGACGCGCTGCGCGAGGCGTCCTACTTCGTCGACCGGCTCGAGGCGGACGGTATGCCGCTGGCCGGGCTCGTCGTCAACCGCATCGGTCGCGTATCGGCGACGGGCGTCACCTCGGCGCGCGCACTCGCGGCCGCGGAGTCCCTGGAGGACGGCGGCGGCCCGAAGTCGGCGTCCAACGCCGCCGGGCTGCTGCGCCTGCACGCCGCGCTCGTGCGCACGGCCGAGCGACAGCGCGAGCTGGCCGACCGCTTCTCCCGGTCACACCCCGGCATACCCGTGGTGCAGGTGCCGGCGCTCGGCCGCGACGTCCACGACCTCGACGGACTGCGCGAGATCGGGCACGCGCTCGCGGGGTCGTGACGCACCCGGTGGGTGGTCACGGCCCCGTGGACGTGTGGCTCCTGCTCGAAGAACGTGGTGCGACCGGAGACCGGTCGCGGTGACGTCGGTTCAGTCGTGCTTGCTCTGGGAGGCCATGCCTGCCCGGAGCGCCGACTTCCACGACGTGATGTCCGGCCGCTTGCGCAGCAGGGCGCGACGCTCCCGTTCGGTCATGCCGCCCCAGACACCGAACTCGGTCCGGTTGTCGAGAGCCTCGGCGAGACACTGCGCGAGCACGGGGCACGTCTTGCAGACGGCCTTCGCGTCGTGCTGGGCCTTGCCCCGGACGAACAGCGCATCGGGATCCGTGCCGGAGCAGCTGGCCTGACTGGCCCACTCATCCACCCACGCGTCCACCATGATGACAGCACTCATTGTGTTACCCCTCCCCGCTCGGCACCTCCCATGACACCGAGCAGACCCGGACCGTCCCACCGGTCCCGGTCAAGCGGACCCCCCTAAGGCCCAAACGAGACATTACGAGCGCTGGGCCCGGTTCCGACATAGCCTCTATGGACCATTTAGCTGAGGAGGTGACTAGTCACTTCCCCGATGGGGCCCTGGTCATCAGAGGATCGGGGGCCGCCGGCGATACACGGGCGTCGACCTCGCTGGCCGCTCAAACCCGGTGGCCCTAGAGTGAGCGGTTACCCTAAGCCCATGTCTTCACGCACTACCTCGATCGGCGGCGTCATCAGCCTGCTCGGCGCGTTCCTCGCGTCCGCGCTCGTGCTCGGGCTCCTCGCCGCCGGCCTGGTGATGCCCGCGGTGGGCGCCACGGGTGCCCTCGCCCGGAGCGGGGTCGACGTCTTCAACGACCTCCCCAGCGAGTTCACGACCGACCCGCTGGCCCAGACCTCGCGCATCCTCGCCTCCGACGGCACGGTCATCGCCACGCCGCAGGAGCAGAACCGCACCGTCGTGCCCCTGGCCAAGATCGCGCCGATCATGCGCGAGGCGCAGGTGGCCATCGAGGACCACCGCTTCTACGACCACGGCGGCGTCGACCTCCAGGGCGTCATGCGTGCCGCGATCTCCAACCTGCGCAGCGGGGCGACGACCTCGGGAGCCTCCTCCCTGACGCAGCAGTACGTGAAGATCTCGCTGCAGTACTCCGCCCTCAGCTCCGGCAACAAGGAGGCGGCGGCCGCGGCGGTCAAGAAGGACTACATGCGCAAGCTCAAGGAGCTGAAGTACGCGATCACGCTGGAGAAGAAGCTCACCAAGGACCAGATCCTCGAGGGCTACCTCAACCTCGTCTACTACGGCGACCGCGCCTACGGCGTCGAGGCCGCGGCCCAGCACTACTTCAGCATCCCGGCCAGCAAGCTCAGCCTGTCGCAGGCGGCTCTCCTCGCCGGCCTGACGCAGAACCCGGGCACGACCGACCCGGTGAACTTCCCCAAGAAGGCGCTGGCCCGACGTGACGTCGTGCTCGACCGCATGCACGAGCTCGGTCGCATCACCGACAAGCAGTGGCAGGCTGCCAAGAAGCGCACCCTGAAGCAGGACATGCGCGTCTCGCAGCCCAAGAGCACCTGCCTCGCCTCGCCCTACCCGTACTGGTGCGACTTCGCCGTCAGCTACGCCCTGACGATGCCCCAGCTCGGCAAGACGCTCGAGGAGCGCAAGCGCACCCTCTACCGCGGCGGTGTGACCATCCAGACGACCCTGGACCCGCGCATCCAGAACCTCACCCAGCTCGAGCTCACCAAGAAGGTGCCGATCGGCGATCCCTCCCGGGTCGGCGCTGCTGCCTACGTCACCGACCCCAACACCGGCAAGGTCCTCGCCTTCGCACAGAACACCACGTACACCGTCGACAAGGAGTCGTCAGGCAAGACCGGCATCAACTGGGCGCTGGACCAGCGCTGGGGCGGATCGGGCGGCTTCCAGTTCGGTTCGACGGCCAAGGCCTTCGCACTCGTGACGGCCATGGAGTCGGGGATGAAGCTCGACGCGAGCGTCAACGCCAAGCAGGCCGGCAACGGCCACATGGCCGCCTACCAGCCCAGTGACTTCCCCGGCGGGTGCGGCCCGGGCAGCACGTGGGACGTCGACAACGACACGTACTGGCCGGGCGGCAGCATCAGCCTGATGAAGGCGACCGCCCTGTCGACCAACACGGCGTTCGTCGCACTCGCCCAGCAGCTGGGGGGCTGCAAGGTGCGTGACACCATGCTCCGCCTCGGCCTGCACCAGTCCGACGGCCAGCCGGTCGGCAAGTACGCCCCCCAGTACATCCTCGGAGCCTCCGACGTCTCACCGCAGGGAGTCGCACAGGCCTACGGCGTGCTGGCGGCGGACGGCAAGAAGTGCTCGATGCTGGCAGTCACGAAGGTGACCCAGGGCAACAAGGTGATTGCCGACCCGAAGTCGTCCTGCACGCAGGTCGTCGACCCGGACGTCGTCCACGCCACCGACAAGTTCCTGCAGTACAACATGACGAACGGGTCCGGCATCCGCAACCAGCTGGACGGCGGCGCGCGTCCCTCGGCCGGCAAGACCGGCACGGCCAACAACAACAACGAGTCGTGGTTCGTCGGCTACACGCGTCAGCTCGCGACCGCAGTCTGGGTCGGCACCCCCTACGACCCGATCACCCGCGTGATGAAGAACGTCACCGTCGGCGGCACGTTCTACCCCGTCATGCACGGTGCGGCCATCGCGGCGCCGATCTGGAAGGGGATCATGAACGGCGCCCTTCAGGGCCAGCCCATCGTCCCCTTCGCCGACCCTTCGGCCAAGTTCACGACCGGGTCCTCCCCGACGCCGGGCTCCGTGCCCAGCGTCACCGGCATGTCGGTCGCCCAGGCCATCGCGACCCTGCAGGCCGCCGGCTACCCGTCCGGGGTGGGCGGGACGATGAGCTCGGCCGTGCCGAGCGGGCTCGTCGCCGGCACCTCGCCGTACGGGAACGCGCCCAGCGGCAGCTTCGTGACGATCTACACCTCACGCGGCGCCGACCGACAACAGCTCCCACCGCAGCCCACGACCGTCGCCCCACCCCCGCCCGGCCCCGGCAAGCCGGGAGGCAAACCCACCAAGCCACCCGGGCGCGGTTGACGCCCCACGGGGCCCGATGAGGCCCTGACGACGAAGGCCCGACGATCTCGCGTCGGGCCTTCGTCGTTCGCGCACCCGTCCCCGCACGGGCGCCGTGCGGCTGCTCAGCCGGCGAGGACCCGGCGCACGATCGCGGCGACCCTGCCGCCCTCGGCCTGTCCCGCCACGGCAGCGTTGGCCGCCTTCATCGCCAGGCCCATCTGCGGCATACCGGTGGCCCCCGAAGCCGTCACGGCCTCACGCACGATCGCCTCGAGCTCGTCGTCGCCCAGCTGCTTGGGCAGGTAGGCCTCGAGGACGGCGAGCTCCGCCTCCTCCTTGCCCGCGAGCTCCGGGCGCCCGGCGCCGGTGTAGGCCTCGGCGGCCTCGCGGCGCTTCTTGGCCTCCTTGGTGAGGACCTTGAGCACGTCGTCGTCGCTGAGCTCTCGGTGCTCCTTGCCCGCGACCTCCTCGTTGGTGACGGCCGTGAGGGCCATCCGCAACGAACCGGCCCGGACCTGGTCGCGCTCGCGCATCGCGGTCGTGAGGTCGGACTGCAGCTGCTGCTTGAGGGTGCTCATGGGAGCAGTCTGTCAGGTCGGCCACGCACGGCCCGACGGGTTTGTCGGGCCTCGGGCCCGTGGGTGCGAGGATGGGCCCCATGCGTGCCGTAACCAAGACCGTGCTGGGACTGGGGCTGACGGGCGCGGGGGTGCTCGGCTGGGCCTCGCTGATCGAGCGCAACGCCTTCGTGCTGCGCCGCTTCGAGGTGCCCGTGCTGCCCGACGGCGCCGAGCCGCTGCGGGTGCTGCACCTGTCTGACCTGCACCTGCTCCCGCGCCAGCGGGCCAAGCGCGCCTGGGTGCACAGCCTCGCCTCGCTCGACCCGGACCTCGTCATCACGACCGGCGACAACATCGCGGCGCCCGACGCCGTGCCGGCCCTGCTCGACGCCTACGAGCTCCTCCTCGGCATCCCGGGCGTCTTCGTCCTCGGCTCCAACGACTACTTCGCGCCCAGGCTGAAGAACCCCCTCGGCTACCTCACCCGCAACTTCGCCAAGGGCATCGGCACGACCGAGCGCCTGCCCACGGCCGACCTCGTGCGCGGCCTCGGCTCCCGCGGCTGGGTGGACCTGACGAACCGTCGCGAGTCGCTGACGGTGCGCGGCCTGAGCATCGACGTCCGCGGGGTCGACGACCCGCACCTCGGCTACGACCGCCTCGACCTCGTCCGCGGCCCTGCCGCCCCAGGGGTCGACCTGTCCCTCTCCGTGACGCACGCCCCCTACCAGCGCGTGCTCGACGCGTATGCCGCGGACGGCGCCGACCTCATCGTGGCGGGGCACACCCACGGCGGCCAGGTCTGCGTCCCCGGCTACGGCGCGCTCGTCACCAACTGCGACCTCGACACGAGCCGCGTCAAGGGGCTCTCGCGGTGGTGGCCGGGTGCCGGGTCGACGCCCTCGTCGCAGGCTCCGGCGGATGCCGCGTGGCTCGAGGTGTCGGCCGGGCTCGGCACCGCGCCCACCGCTCCCGTACGCCTGGCGTGCCGTCCCGAGGCCACCCTCCTGACGCTCGTCCCCCGCTCGCAGGGCTGATCGGCGGTCGTTCCCGGGCCGCTCCGACGGCCCGATTCGGAGATGGGCCGGGGGCTGCGCTAGCATCTCTGCTTGCTGCCTCCGGTCCCCGGACCAGGGGTAGATGCAGCACCGGGGTGTGGCGCAGCTTGGTAGCGCGCTTCGTTCGGGACGAAGAGGTCGCAGGTTCAAATCCTGTCACCCCGACCAACAAAACAGCAGGTCAGAGGCCCTTTGCTCATCAGAGCGGGGGCCTCTCTGCTTGCCGTACAGCAGCGAAGTACAGCAGTCGCTGTCATTCGAGGCTGTCCCCCAGCCGGCGTAGAGCCTCCGTGGTGGCGGCCGAGCTCGCCTTGGCATAGATCTCCATCGTCACGGAGATGTCGGCATGTCGCAGGATCCGCATGATCACGCGCGGGTGGACGTCGAGGTCGACGAGCAGTGTGGCGCAGGTCCGTCGGGCGTCATGGACGGTCTGGTGCCGCACGCCGGCGCTGACACAGCGAGCCGTGAACTTGCGGTTGAAGCCTCGAGGATCGACCGGCAGGCCGTACCGGCCCGTAAAGACGAAGTGCGGGCCCTTGTCGAGCCCCCTCCAGGCCTCCCCCGTCTCGCGCCGATGGACTTCCTGAGTCTCCTTTCGCAGCGTGAGCGCCGTGACTGCGATCCGAGGCATCGGGAGGGACGCATCCGATGCCTCCGTCTTGGTCTCGCGGTGCAAGAGGGAGCCACCGACGCGCTGGAGCTGGTGGTCGATGACGAGCTCCTGCACCTCCAGATCGAGGGCGTCCCAAGTCAGGCCGAGCACCTCGCCCTTTCGCATGCCCAGGACGAGCACGAGCACATAAGCGGCATAGAGCGGGTCGTCGTCACTGCGGGCTGACTCGAGAAATCGGCGAGCCTCCTCACTTGTCCACGGAACCACCTTCCGCTTGCGCTGCTTTGGGGACTTCACCAAAGCCGCCACGTTCTTCTCCACGAGCTCCTCGGACATCGCCGAGGACAGCGCTGAGCGCAGCACGGTCCGGAGATCCTTGATCGACCGCGGGGACGGGTAGCTCTGACAACAAGACCCGATGGCGCAGCAGCGAGCAAGCTTTTGGTCTTTGAGCGCCCGCTTGGCGTCCTTGCCCTGGGCGCAGCACTGGCATTGGGAGGGAAGTGCGTTGAGCCAACGTTGGACGTCGCTGACGCGAAGCCGGTCGATCCGGTGGTGTCCGATTCCGGGCACGATGTAGTTCCGGATGTGGCTCTCGTAGGTGGAGTGCGTCAGGGGCGCCAGATTCGGCTCGACCGTCTCTTTGAGCCACCGGGTGAGGTACTGCTCCACGGTCGGCACGCTCGTGACGACTGGGCCGCGGGCGGCCAGCTGCGACAGTTCCAACCATTTCGCATGGACCGCCGGCCGCGTCTTCCCATAGACGTACTTCCGTTGTCGCCGGCCAGCGGGCGTCGTGATCCAGACATAGGCGGCGAAGCCGTTGCGGTAGGGGTAGATGGATCCCTCCCCGTTGGAGCGGGTGCGCGACCTGGTCACGATGCTTGATCGCCCTGACGGGCACGAAGACGGACGTACTCGTCGACCCACTCCGGCAGCACTCGACGGGATCCGCCGTCCTTTAGCGACCTCAGATCGCCCTGGATGATGAGCATGCGGACCTTGCTCTGTCCGTAGCCCAGCATCTCGGCCACTTCGGCGACAGTGTGCCAGCGTTTCACGATCGGCTCGTCGCTCACGATCTTCACCTCCCTCGGGTCCTCGTCATGACGTTGCCGAATTGACTTCCACAGGTGGCGCGTTGCACAGGACGCTTGCCTTCGCGCGCTCGTACTCGTTGCGCCATCGCCGCCGCTCGAACACCGACTGGATGATCGCCTCGCTCGCCTTCTCCGGTGGCAGGTGCACCGTCTGCCAGTGGTACTTGGGCGACCCGTCCTCGGACAGAGTCTCGGTGGACATCCGGTCTGCCTCGTGCGGGTTGTAGCCGGCGGCTTCTAGGACTTGGCGCACCACAGCGGAGCGGTCGGCACGGTGGTCACTGAGGGTCTTGCCCGACCACCCGCGCGAGACCTGGATGCGGCGGCCGCCGATGCCGAGGTTCTCGCGGTCATGCGCGGGTGACGAGCACTGGCCGGGGCAGAGGCCCGGACCGGGATCCTTGGGCTGCACCCCGAACCGTAGCCAGTTGGCACAAGCCGGCGAACAGGGCAGGTAGCGGACCTCGTTGTGGAGCCGGTCGATGTGCGCTTCGTAGGCGGCGTCGAATACCTCGGGCTGCGTGTACGTCTCGGCGACTGACTTGGTCAGGTACTTCGCGAGGTAGCGTACGGTTCGGTCTGCATCGGGCGTCCCGCCCAGAAGCCCCTTGATGTCGACTTGTCGACCGAACGCCAGCGTGTGGGCCGGGCGGGCGTCGGCGTCTTCGTCGAGGCGGCGCATCGCCTCATCCCACGTGGTCAACGGGACCTGGGTGTCGGGATCCGTGTAGTCGACGCCGTCCCAGACCGGGACCCTGTCCGTGTAGACGGTGTCGTCCATGGGTGGCCACCAAACCTGCGCGTAGGTGGCGCGGGTGACGGCGCGCAGCGTCGATCTCGGAATCGCCCCGCGCAGCGCGACGTGGAAGTGGGCGGCGAGTCGGCGCTGGGCTTCGATGGCGCCGAAGTACTGGACCTTGAAGCCCGCGCATCGCCGTAGGTTCTGGATCCATCGGTCGAGCAGCTTGGTGAAGTGCAGCGCGTCCAGCGCAGCCGTTCGATAGTCGTACCTCGTCGGGTCGGTGGGGACCCCGCGACCGGGAGAGATACGGCCGTAGGAGCGCAGGGTCAAGGTCACGAACATGGACGGCCGGTAGGTGCGTCCGTTCTTGCCTTCGAAGACGGCGCCGATGGTCCTCGGCTCAGCGGGCTTGAGCGGGAGTTCGCCCAGGTCGTCTCGGCGCCTCGTCGAGCGCGTTCTGCGTGTGGCCTGCTCATCCTGTTCCGGCGCGGACTCGTCCGCGTGATCCGCTGGGTCATCCTGATCGCTGGGTTCCTGCTCATCGGCTTGTTCTGGCTCGTGGTCGAGGTGCCAGCCTTCTGAGCACTGCTGCATCCGCAGGCGTCTGGCAGCCTCGGCACAGTTGGGGCAGCGCGACTCGCGGACCGAGCGGCACGGCATCACGACGACTGTGTGCTCTCCGGTCTCTCGATCTGTCACGCGATGGAGTAGGGGCCGAACACAGACACCTTCCTTGAGGGCGAGCTCGTGTACGACCCCGGCATCCAGGTGAGGGCTCATTAGGCCGCACCCTGCTGGTTGCCCTCGTCGGAGTGACTCAGTCCCAAGCTGAGCACCCCACCCAGGGCTTCGCCGCTAGCCAGACGAGTTTCGAGTGGCCGTCGTTCGCTCGGGGTGAGTCCACCACTTACGCCGTACTCCTCGCGGAACACGAGCGCAGAGGCGAGACACATGGCTCGGACCGGACACTCATGGCACAGGCTGATGGCGTATCGAGCCGAAGGGGTGTCGGACTCCTCGAACCACAGCTCCGGGTCGACGCTGGCGCACACTGCTCCGCGCATCCAGTTCGGCTCTAGCAGGGCCTGGAGGCTTGGGCCGCCCGCAGTGTCGAGGCCCTGAACCGGCCTGCCGTAGTTACGTAGCCAGTTGCCCGGCGTAGCCTGAACCCGGTCGTACGCGATGGGTGCCCGGCGAGGAGTGGTTTCGAACGGGGTCATGTCGTCTCCAAGGTCGTGCTGGGCGGATAGAAGCCCTGTCTACTGATGTCGCACTGGGCGGAGTCGAGCACCTCGCCGAGTCGGCTGGCGTGGCCGGCCGCGACGCGCATGCTGTCCATGGCGTAGGCGATGCTCTCCTCGGGGTTGCCACCGTCCTCCTCGTAGAGCGCGTACACCGACATGGATGACGCTAGGGACCGGGCGAGTTGGCGGAGCGCCTGCTCGAGGCCGTAGCCGAGGGTCTTGAGGTCGCCGAGAACCTCGTAAATCTGCGGTGCCGGGATGGCGGGTGAGCTGATCGTGCGGTGGTTGATGTCCCGGACCGCCTCGGAGGCGGCGTAGGCAAGCTCGCGCTCCTTCGAGCCGGCTGGTTCGGGCGTGTGATGCTCGGCAGTGCTGGTCATGACTGGTCTCCTTCGCGAGTGGCGCGCATGGTGGCTGGTAGGTCCGCCGTCGTCAGGACGGGCCTGGCCGAGTCATCGCCGGCGGTTTGGTCGACGCGTCGCGCGCTGACGTCGTCGACGAGGTGGGCGACGTCTCGGTCATCGAGGTAAGCGGCGCGAGCACGCACGATCTCGCGCGTGCCGTCGATGCGGACGTAGGCGACGCCAGGAGTGAGCTCGCTGATCTCGTCGGCACGAGCACCGTCGTCGCGGGCGGACTCCCCAAGGACCATCGACACCTGCAGAGGGTTGTCCAAGCGCATCGCGACTCGGGTGGGGAAGAGGTCTCGCCAACCGACGATGTCCTTGCCCGGGTCCTGCACGGCGGCAACGACGGTGATCCCGCAAGCCCGCCCTTGGGTCAACAGCATCCCGAGTGCGGTGTCGATACGTCGCGTTACAGCCCGGTCCGCAAACGCGGTGAGCGTCGCTAGCTCGTCGAGTACCGCGATGACGTGCGGCGACTCCGGCGTGGGCTGGTGGACGCGCGCACCGGCGTCTGCCAGCTGTCTCGACCTGATGTCCTTCACGTCGACCAGGTCCTCTAGCAGACGACACATGTCCTCGGGGGAGGCGTCTTCGTACCGGGTGAAGAGTGCGCGACCGGGACGCAGCTCCATCCCGCCCTTCGGGTCGACCGCCCAGACCTGGACGACACCGCTGGAGAGGCCGCGTGACACGCCTTGCAGCAGCGACCACAGGACCGAGCTCTTACCGGCCCCAGTTGCGCCGGCCACCAGAAGGTGGGTGCCAGCGACCTTGAGCAGCCATGGCCCTCCGTCCTCACGTCTGCCAATCGGGACGGCGTGCAGTTCGACCGTCTCCGAGGCAGGTACAGGAGACACGGTGCGGACGAGGTCGTCGCGGCGTTTGAGCTCGAGCCAACAACGACCCGGGCGATCAGGGCGAACCGCCGCGCTGAGGCAGCCCGTGGCATGTGCGATGGCCTCGCATCGGGTTGCGACGTCCGCTGGGACAAGCCCGGTAGGCAGGCGCAGGAGCAAGCGGTCCGTGCCATGGCTGGTCGCCCTGACCTTGACCAACTGGACACTCCGGTTGGAGGATCCCCGCGTCGTGGAACGGTGGTGCCGTGAACCGTCCCGGTCGTAAACCACTAGATCTACGCTTTCCGCGATGTGGCGCCACCGAGTGCGGTAGTAGGCAGACCGGACGAGCGTCAACACAGCCACGTGCACATGCGCCCTGTAGCTCGGCGGATGCAAGAGGCGCCATGTGCCGAGCCCAACTGCCACTGCGGCGATGCAGAGGGCACCACCGCGCCAGCCGACCAGCAGCCAACACGCGGCCAGAGTGACCCCCAGGATGGTCAGGAGTGGATGCCGCACCATGGCACACAGCATGGACACGACCGTGCGAAGCACCGCCCACGCTGTCCACAGGACCGCCTCGACGAGCACGGCCACGAGGTCGTCGCTGCCGAGAAGACCCTCGTTTCCGGTCCGGGTTCGAGTGCTCATCGACTGACCTCCCGGATGACGGAACGACGCGTCATACCGATCTCCATCACGACAAGCCCCATCGCACTGGAGAGCTGGTTCGCCTGAGCATGCAGCTCCTCATTGGGAGCCGTCATGATGCGCCGAGCAAAGCGCTGGAGGTCGACGGACATATCAATCGCGATGCGCTGGAGTGCCGTCAGCGCGCGATCGAGTTCAGACTCCGGCACGTCAAGGAAGGTGCTCCACTCATCTGCTGTCCCGAGGCTCTTCTCGCTCATGCGGATCCCCGGCTTGTCTGCCGTATCGCGATCTGAAGGCACTCGACCGATTGGGCCATCGATCTGGTCGCGGACCTGATGGAGAGGAGCAGCTCGTCGTCAGGCGCGTTCTTAAACGCGTTGTAGAGCGAACGAAGCTCCTCCTCCATGTCCTGGAGCCGTCGCAAGCGTTGCTGCAGAGCCCGGTCGAGGAAGCTGTGATGCACCCCGAACGCGTCAGCCCACGCCGCAGAGTCAGCCGCGTACATCCCGCCTCACCCCTACGCGGCCTTGTTGGGCGGGGTGGGCGCCTGAGACGCGGGGCCGTCGGCAGTCTTGTTCGCGGACGACTTGCCCGGTGCAGACATCCCATCGGCTCGAAGGGACCACGCCGCCTGGGCTCCGCAGCGGTGAGATCGACCGTCCTCCGGCGGACGGCACTTCGAGGAATCGACCCACAGGGTGCCGGTCAGGTTCTCGAACACGACGAGCGTGAACGGTGACGTCCCGTCGTTGGCCGGCGGGACAGGCTGGACCTTGCCGAGCATCTTGACCGAGACCGTCCGGTCCTTCTTGCGCGCCTCGGGATCCGCGTCGACCACGTCCACCGACCACAGCGGCAGACCTGTGTCGGCATCGATCTGCTGCACGCGATTGTCCCGCGTGGAACGGTCGAAGTCGATGACGGGGCTGACCTCCGACACAAGGTACGCGCCGTGAGGAAATACCTCGTCGTGGCCCAGTTGAAGCTTGCGTGCGACTGCCATCTCGATCTCCTCAGATCGGCAGGATGCCTTATGCATCACTGCATAGTGATCATGCTATGCACAAGTGCATGACATAGACCAAGAAGGGCCTCCATCCTCGGCGTGTCCCATCGGCGCATGCACCTAGTCCGACGACTTGGCTGCTCGAGTTGCACGACCACACGCGGGTTCGGGTTGCAGGGGTGGCAAGGTTGGGACGTGATCTCCACGGCGAAGCCTCAGAGCATGCGCGACGCGATCGCATCGTCCGTCGCCAACAACGTCAAGGCCTACGACATTGCCACCTGGTGCGCGTCCCTCGGCCTAGCAGACCAAGCACCCGACGAAGATCCTTACCGAAGCAAGTTCACCTACGTGAAGAGTCGCCTCATCGGCTTGCCCATGACGGAGTTGCTGAAGATTGCTCGGCGGCTCCTTGACGAATGGGACGATGAGGCACTGCAGGAGCTAGTGACTCCCACGGGACTTGGCGGGGTCGATGGCGAGATGCGAAACCTGATTTTTGCGTCGACCGGCCCGAAGCCGAAGATCGTGTTGCGAGACGCGATCAACAACACCATCGAGGTCGTCGAGAATGGCCAGTACTGCCTGTTCTACGACAGGCCTCTGACGGACGCCGGCCTGACGTGGAGCGACATGGTGGAGTGGTGGGCGGTGACGCATCTCGATACGACCGAGCTCAGCGTTGCGGGCCACCATCTGTGGCGGCGCATGAACCAGTCACTCGTCGATAGCGAACCAGAGCGGATTCTGTTTCGCACGTACACCGCCAGGTATGCCGGTGACCCGACTGTCCCCGCCTTGATCCCACAGGTGTACCTCCATTACGACCCCTACGTGCATCGACGAGGAGTCGCCGCACCGCTATTCCGCCAACGGATGGACTTCCTACTCCTCCTTCCTGGCCGACGTAGGGTGGTGCTTGAGGTCGACGGGCGACACCACTACGCGCGCACCGACGGGACGGCCGACCCGGGCGCCTACGCCCGCATGGTCGCCGAGGACCGAATGTTGCGCTTGCTCGGTTACGAGGTCTATCGCTTTGGAGGCGCGGAGTTCGTCGACGCCGAAACCAGATCGGAGCTCCTGACCCGGTTCTTTGACGACCTCCTTGGGCAAGGTTGAGAAACCCGGCGTCGTCGCTCGCAAGGAAAGGTGAGATGGTCGCAGGGGCAGGCGATGGCGTCGGCATCAGCGGTCCTGCCCATCGCGCCTGCCATGCCTGCGCGGATGTTGACTCAGGCAATGACACGGAGATCTCACGGGGTCCTTGCACGATCTGACACGGCTCTAGCATTACACCCGCTGGCCCGGCAGTCTTGATCAGCGTGATCTGGCTTGTTTCCACCGCTCTGATGCCGCATGCTTACGCCATGACGAAGCCGAGCCCGCCCGACCGAGACGGCGCCGATGCATATCTCGCGGACGAGGACCCGGCTAACGAAGACGAAACCCGGACCCATCTTCTTGTGCGAGCCAAACGACCGTTCGCCCCCATCTACAAGGGCTTCGTCCAGAACCCCGACAAGAAAGCGACCAACCGCGCCGGACCGCTCGCCCAGTTTATCCGCAACGGAGACCTACGCGGGCTGCGCGCTTTCCTGTTCCTACACGCCATCATCAGCAGCGGCGAAGGTGACAACGGCTGGTCGACGACACTGCCACTCGCGGTCTGGGCGCGAGTGTTCGACACGACCAAAGCCGCCGACCGCCGATCTGCCTCAACAGCGGCGACCAAGGTCCTGTCCCGACTCGCTGGTCGTCACCTCATCATCCGCGAGCGCGGCGGCAGGGCTCGTGCAGTGACGGTGACCCTGTTGCGCCCTGATGGCACCGGAGCTGCGTATACGCGGCCGGATGGCACCTCGGACCGCTTCCTCAAGCTGAGCAACCGCTTCTGGACTGATCGCTGGTACGACGAGCTGGACCTGCCCGCCACCGCAATGCTGCTTGTCGCGCTCCACGAGAAGCCGGGCTTTGAACTCCCGACCGAGCGCATGCCGGAGTGGTACGGCTTCTCGGCTGACACCGCTGAGCGCGGACTGAAGACGCTGCATGACCTGGGTCTTCTTGAGGTGCACAAGCGAGTCAAGAAGGCGCCGCTGTCACCGACGGGTGCGACCCAAGTCAACATCTACACACTCGCGGGGCCGTTCGAAGCTGACGAACGCGGTGTGGCTCCCAGCAAGACAAAGGGCATCACGCCTCCGCACGCCAAGGGCAACAGCAAGAAGGTCGCAGTGCGGCCCAGGAAGAAGGCAGACTCGTGAACGCGCCCATCCCCAGCACGCCGGGCTTTCGGCTCTTCTACCTCGACGACTCGGGTTCGCCCAACGACGGCCACATCGTCTTCTCCTGGGTAGAGGTCACTCCGTCCTGTTGGCGCGGTGGTCTTCGCCACTGGCTCGACCTGCGCAAGCAGCTGTACGCCGACTTTCAGATCCCCCCGGCGGCCGAACTCCACGCTGCGCCGCTAGTCGGAGGGCGCAAGATGCCGTCGACCAACGGCGAAGTCAACGCCTCGAAAAGCAAACGTCGGCGGGCCGTCCGTCAAGCCCTCGACGCCATCGGCCAGAACACGGACATCGCGGTCGGGGCGGTCTATAGGATCACCGACGCCCGCGGCCGGGCGTATCACCGCGAGCGCGGAGTGGTTTACGACGACTTGATCCAGCACTTCACGCGCCGACTCGAGGAAGCCGATGAGTTCGCATCCGTCGCCATGGATGGAGACGGCTCCGACCCCACATACTTCCGGGCGCACCGCAACATGAAGCTGGCTGACCGACGGATTATCGAAGACCCGATCTTTCAGGCTTCCCACGTCTCGCAGTGGGTACAGATCGCCGACCTAGTCGCGTGGACCGCGTACCAGTCACTCAACCCGAACCCCACCAAGACCTTCGCCCGGACTTGGTACGACGACTTCCTTCGCGGCCGGGACGTGAACGGCGGTCCGCTTCAGATCTGAAGTGGAAAAGAAGCAGACCCGCTTGTCCACGTGTGTGGGGCGGGTCCGCTGTACCAACTTAGCACCGACTTTGCTGTCAGTCCAGCGGGTCCCATGTGAGGCCCGTGACAACCCCTGCAAGACCACTGTGACGCACCGCCGACGATGAGGCGGCATCGTGGTCAGCCTGAGCGATCGTTGGGGGTGCCTGCTCGACGGGAACCACCGAAGTCGTGGGCAACGACCGAGCCTCCTGCAATGACCATCAGGCACGCTGCGAGCCCTGCCAGCGCGCTTGCAGCAATCAGCGCACCGGACAACCCTCTGTCGCCGGCGATGATGCCGCCAGTCATCGCCCCGAGCGTCGCCACACCGATACCGGCGACCCGAGTCGTGGCACTCACCCGTCCCAACAGTTCGTCTGGGGTGAGCCGCTGGCGAGCAGTCCCCCCGAGGACTGTGACCGACATGGACGCAGCCCCGACCAAGGCGAGCGCGAGACCTGCTACCCACGGGTTCGGCGACACGAGCACCAGCACCCAGCCGCAACCCTGCGCCAGCAGCCCTGCGCCATAGATGCCTCGGGCCGGCAGCTGCCGTCGAATCTTGGGCACCAAATAGCCCGCCGCCAGGCCACCGATGGCGGAAGCCGCCAAAAGGAAGCCGAAGCCGGTCTCTGTCACGTGCAGACGGTCGCGCGCGAAAAGGACGAGGGTGGAGTAGGCGACGTTGTAGACGAAGTTGAAGACGGCCATGCCGATCGTGAGCAGCCGCAGTTCGGTGTGGCGGGCGAGGAAGCTGAGGCCTTCACGTACTGATCGGAGCACAGGCGGGTGTTCGGCCACGGTCGGAGGGGGCACCATCCGACCAAGCCCCACTAGCAATACGGCGGAAATGAGAAAGGCGATTGCATTGCCGAAGAAAGGAATAGAGGCGCCGAGGGCGAAGAGTGCGGCTCCGAGAGGTGGCCCAACCATGCTGCGGCCAAATAGATCAAGTGACCAGATTCGCCCATTGGCGGTGGCAAGCCGTTGCTGGTCACGGCCGACGACGAGCGGCAGCGCGGCCTGCGCAGCGGGGTCGAAGAAGCAGCCCGCGATGCCGAGTAGAAAGACGCACGCGACGAGTGCCCACAACTGCACGGCGCCGGTGAGGACTGCGATCGCGAGCGCACCCACGACAAGAGCTCGGCCGACATCGGATATGACCATGGTGGTGCGGCGCGGCCACCGATCCACGAGTGCTCCTGCGGGTAGACCCACGACCAGCCACGCGGCATACGTAGCCGCAACTGTCAGCGAGACCTCGAAGGGGTCACTGGTCAGCCGGGCTGCCAAGAGCGGCACCGCCGCGAGCACCATGCCTTGCCCGGCGATGGATACGCCTGTGGAGGCCAGCAGCCGATTGAGACCTCGCCCTGGCGAAGCGTCGACTGGCTGCTGGCTCTCCATGGCTTCGGTCATCCCGACGTCTTCAGGAGGTCGTACTCGAACTCCCCGTCGCAGACGCCGCTGATAAACGCGCACCACTCGGCGCTCGTGAACTCGAGGATCGGTCCAGAACCGTTTGCCTTCGAGTCCCTCACGCCAATTAGTCCCGCGGATTGAGCCACCTCGACGCAGGCGCCGGTGTCGCTATGCACGGACTTCCGCCAAGTTGCAGCGCTCCAGTCGGCTTCCATGACATCCCCTTTCATCGAGTCACGACGCCCAATGGCGCCGCGCGGCCTCGATCGCCCGGCGTGAGCCTGCGACGTCGAGAGCGTTCTTGTGCAGCCCACGGAAGAGCTTCTGGTATGCCGTGATGTCGCGCTCCGCAGACAGGTACAGGTCGGCGGTCTGGTTCTCGCAGAGCACCACCGGAGATCCCGTCTTGAACTCGTAGAGCACGAATGACCCGGCAGCGAATGTGGGCACCACTCCCCCGACCTCGAGAACTCGCACGTCCACGTAGCCGACGTCGAGGAGCTCGAGCAGGTGGGTCATCTGCTCGGCCATGTCCGCCGATGTGGCGCGTGGGGAGCGGCGCAACGTGGACTCGTCCAGGATCGCCTCGTAGCGCACGCCGCGACGGTGGGCGAGGAGCTGCTGACGCTCGAGCCTCGCCGGCACGACGGAGTTCGCCTTCAGGCCGGCTGCCTGACAGATTGCGTTGGCGTAGGCGGCGGTCTGCAGCAGGCCGGGGATCCAGGAGGTCTGGTACTGACTGAGCCGCTTGACCCGGGACTCGATGGCCTCGACCGCAGCCTGACGTCGTGGTGCACCTCCGGCGCTGACCACCCACGCACCCTCGAGCCCGCTGCTTCTCGCAACAGACCCCAAGATTTCGGCGCGCACCTCCTCGGCGACCCCGTAGTAGGCGAGAAGCTCGGCCACCTCGCTGACTGAAGCCCCGAAGCGACCCGTCTCCACGCGAGAGATCTTCGACTGGGACCAACCCAGGTCGCGTGCGACAGCCGATCCGGAGATGCCGGCCGCCTCCCGGATCCGCCGCAGCTCGAATCCAACTTCCGCCATGTTGCCCTTCCATGCACTGATGAATAGGACAACGATATAGACCGTGAGTCTTGGGACAAGACTGGCCGCGCCGTGACGGCGGATGGCGCACTCCGCTGGCCTCACTCGACCCAGAGCTCCGTGGCTGGGATGTGCCCGACGGTTCGGTCGGTCTCGGTGTAGCTGCCCTGATGCCAGCGGTACCACTGCGCCTCGCTGACCGCGGCGACAGCAAGCGTTCCGTCGCTGCTCATCACCGGGCCCGAGACGGCGCGCAGGTCGACGTCGTACCTGCCGTTGGCCAGGGCGCGGACCAGTCGAGAGCCGAGGAGGTGTGGCCGGCCGGCTACCAAGCTCAGTGGCTCGACTCGAGGTGCGTTCGGATCCTCGAGAACCGGTCGCAACCAGGATCCCTCTGCAGAGATCTGATCGCTCGGAACCCGCACGAGCTCCTCGACCCAGACACGTGAGATGTCAACGCACACGGACGTCTCGCCGGATCTGAGGTAGTACTCCCGCTCTTCGACTAGCTGCACGCCGGGCTCCTTCAGGCCAGGGGCGTCCACCACCTCAGGGGATCCGATCCGCAGATCGGCGCGCCAGCCGTATGCCGTGAGCTCACCGTCCTCGAAGGTCGTCATCAGGAACCGAGCTCGAGCGCCTGCCGGTGCCGGATCACCGACCCGCAGCCGACGGACGAGCAGGGCAGGCACACCCATCGCCGGGTCGTTGGCGGGCCGGTCTTCCCAGCCGAAGGCGCCGACCAGAGCGCCGAAGCGTGTGTCGACGTCGCGAGGTGTCAGTTCATCCATGGCTCGCCGCTCCCGCAGCGCCGGGCGCCTGCTGAGACACGCGACCCACGAACGCGAGCTCGCTCTTGTAGTAGTCCACGGTCAGGAAGCCGTGGACGACCTCGACCGTCAGGCCCGGTCGTGGAGCGTGGACGATGCCTCCTTGGCCGTCATACATCGCCACGTGGTGGAAGTAGTCCGGTGGATCGCCCGGGGTGTGGAGGAAGACGAGGTCGCCTGCCCGCCATGCCTTCGGGTCTGACGGTAGACGGATGACACGAGCGGCCTGTGCACTGGCCAGACGCGGCAGGTCGACTCCCGCCTTGTGCCAGGCGTACTGGACCAGAGAAGAACAGTCGAACCCCACGACTCCGGCGCCTGCTCCGAATCCAACGCTGGGTCCGGAGACTGTGCCGCCACCCCAGGAGTAGGGCACGCCGACTTCTGCGAGAGCGGCGGCGACAGCCTTTCCACCGGCCGTCCCGTCGCTGAGAAATGCAGCGTTCGCGTAGCAGGCCGCCGACAGCACGGTCGGGTCTCCGACGACCTGCATGGCGAGCGGCTGCCACTTTGCGTAGGCACCAGGGAAGGCGCTGCGTTGCACCGACTGAGCGGCATCGGTGACCGACATCCGGTCGAAGCCGGAGATGTCGAGCAGCCCGGGCTGTCCTTGGTGGCCGCCGGTGTAGAACATGCGCGCCGCCTTGGCGGGGTCCATCCGGTCTGCCGTGCTTCCCCACGCGTTGCGCTGCTGGAACAGGCCCACGCTGTCGCGGTCACCGAAGGGCACGTTGACCAAGCTCGACTCCTGCATCGCGGTCGCGACAGCGATGACCCAGCCGTAGGCAGGAACTTTCAGCTCGCGTCCGACGGCGACGATCGTCCGCGCATTGGAGGCCTGTTCGTCAGTGAGGCCCCTGACCCCGACCGTCGCGTTTGTCGCATTCATGGCAGCCCCGGGACAACCACCTCCACCACCACTGGGCGCCTGCTGCTGCCCGGAGCCGCCGACCAACGACACCAGCAACACCATCGCCAGGCCACCTGCCAGAACGATCGGCAGGACGGCAATGAGGATGCGACGCAGCCTGCGCCACACCAAGGCACGGCCCGCGACAACGAGTGGCGCGACCATGTCAGCCGTCCGCCGGCAGGGGGGTCAGCGCTGGTTTCGGGGCGCCGGGAACATCGTTTGAGGGCTCGATGTCGTTCACCAGACACGAGGCCCCAGACCTCTTGGTCGAGACGTCGACACGGCCCCCGTCGGTGGCGAACCGGAAGACCGTGGTGTCGGCCGCCGTCTGCACCGCTACCGGCTGGCCAGTGACCCTGCTTGCTGGCACGCGCGTGGGGTCGGCGCGGCTCAGTTGCACCATGAACTCTGGGCTCGCGTACGGACGCATGCCGCTCAGCCACTCCCCGGGCGGCAGGGCCGTTCGTACCCAGGCATTGATGAAAGCTGCTGCGGCTGCTTGGCAAGGATGGCTCGTGGCGGTTCCGGTGGAAGCCGGTGCGTGGGTGCCGGACGTAGTTGCTGCCGGCATCGGCGTGGTCGTCGGCGTGCCCGCGAGCGATGCTGAAGGCCCTGGGGCGACCGGGGTCGCAACCGCTCCTGAGGGAGGTGTTCGTGGCGCAAGGACGCTCGAGGCCTTGCCCACCAGTGCGAGCACGACGAGCAGCGCAGCCACAGAGACGCTCAGGTGTCTCCACGACCAGAGCGGCCACTCGATGAGGCGCTGTAGGCGGCTACTCATGGCGGCGACCCCTTTCGGAGTCGCTGGGCTCGACGGTCACCATCGACTTGGTGTCGGCGTCGAACATCCGCATGCGAAGCCCCTGTCCCGTCACCTCGGCGTGCGAATCGTGCGTGCGCGCGATGGGTGTCAGGACCTTCACCCCAGAGGGCACCTCGTCGACCAGGTGTCCCTCGATGCCGCGACCGGGCAGGGGGCGTTTCGGCTCGTGAAGAGCTGGGGTGTCGATGCCGCCGGTCTCCGGGCTGCTCACCCGCGACACAGCGGCGGTTGCCGCGAAGGTCGCTCCCACATCGGGGACACGCTGCCCGCTGGTCGGCACGGAGCTGGGGAGCGCGTGTCCCGCGCCCACGACCCTGCCGCCGACGTGGCGCTCGGTGTCGGGGATCTCGGGCTGAGCCGTTGTGAGGGTGTCGAAGCGCCTACCGATGGACTCCGGCGGAAGGTTGACCCGTCGGACGTAGCGTGCCGGGCCGACGTCGCGCGGGCCGTTTGGGCTCTGCCGCTCCTCGCCTTCAGGGGCTGCCGTTCCGGTCTTCTTGGCGGCGTCCTCCGTGCCGTCATCGACGGCCTTGCGTCCGACGAAGTACCCCAGGGTGGTCCGCCCAACGGTGCGCAGCATCGAGCGTTGCGAGGTGTGCCCGAGGATGTTCGTCAGCGACAGCAGGGGCATCAGGAGGGTGAACGCCGCCAGCGAGACGACCAGGCAGAGGATCAGGGAGAGGATGCCCATGCCGGCGTTGTTGGCCTGTGTGATGATGGCCGCGATGGCAACGCTGTGGATGGCTGAGCCGACCCCGAATGCGATGACGTTGACGACGGACGCTCCCGCGATGTTGCCGATTCGCCTCACGATGCTCGCCATCGGCGCGATGACGCCGAAGACGGCGGCTGCAGGAAAGAACATGACGAGCAGTCGCAGCATGACCAAGCCGGCGAAGACGAAGATGTCGGCGATCAGTCTGAACACTGCTGTGAAGGTCACCCCGACCAGCGCCATGAACCCAGCGCCTGCGCGGCCCTTCGCCTTGCCCTGAACCGCAGCGTAGGCGAGCGGGTCCTGGTCCTGGATCTCCTGAGTGGTGGCGACCCAGTCGTTGGCCTTCTGCTCGGTCATCTTCTGGACGCCGTCGGGCGTAGAGCGGGCGGCGGCGAGCTCGGCGCGGCTGAAGGTCGACTCGCGAAACAGCAGCTGTCCCCACTTCTTGGCCGCAGGGCTCGCGGGATCACCGAACTCCCCGCGGAGCCAGGACTGGTACAGGATGTCGTCGACGATCAAGGCGCCCTGAGCACGCGTCGGGTCCCCCGCACTCGGGCCCGCGAGTCCCGCAGCACTCTGGTTCACCGTGGCTACCGAGCCCGTCACGGCCTGGTCGAAGAAGCTGGCGACGCGTGTCGGGTACTGCGAGACGCCAGACAGCACGACCAGGACGAAAAGCGCCCAGACCGCGCCGGACATGACCGCCGAAAGCCGTCCGCTGATCGAGTAGAAGAGCAGCAAGGCGGCGACGCCGAGGAATGACACCATGCCCCATGGGGACCAGATCGCGTCATGCAGGCGAGTCGTCACGGTTCCCACGACGTTGTCGAGCGGCTTCATGTACTGCTCGGGGTGCGCGACGCGGTTATGGATTCCGTTGGTAGCAGAGCTGATCCACACGCCGCCGCCCATGAGTGTGTTGCCGATGAACGTGTCGATGGTCGCGTCCATCTCGCCCAGTCCGCCCACGCAACCGGTGTCGTAGGTGCTCCACCCGAGCCCGGCGTACCCGTACTGGTCGTAGAGCGTGGTGGTGCGGTGAGGCGCCCACGGGTCGCCCTTCGCGGGGATCGGGTCCGGAGCCGGGTCAAAGAAGCCCGGCAGGCCGGTGTCGGGCAACGATGCCGTTGGCGCGGACTTGCAGTCCCAGGGGGCCGCGGGCAGGGCGACGGGCACCATTTCGGACAACGTTGGATGCGCCGAGGCGGGCGCGGTCAGCGTGAGCGTGCCCGCCGCGGCGAGGACAAGCGCGACCATCAGACGACGGAGGTGGATGGCAGACATGTCACGCGCTCGCTCTCTCGTCCTGATCGCCCGGGCCAGCCGCATATTCCCTCTCTGCGTGGCCGGGCTTGCCTGACGAAGCGTCCAGACGTTGCATCCTGTTGCGGGCCTTCTCGGGTGCAGCGGTGGTGTTGAGCGCTTCGAGGAGGTGCGGGTGGGCCGACAGGTCCATGCGGATGCGCTCGATGCCGCCCGATCCGTCGCTGAAGACGAACTCCCTCGGTCCGCGCAGCCCGTCTCGGGATGGCCGGGAGAGGGTGCCGAAGATCTGCTCGTAGCCGAGCCCCTCCCGTATGCCGGGGATGAACCTCAACGCGTCGCGTTGCGCGTCATCACCGGTGAGGCGGCCGATGAAGGCGGCAGAGCAGAGGTTGGCGAGGTCGAGCTTGAGCAGGTCGGCCGGATTCTGGGAGGCCATGAGGACGCGGGTGTTGTGCTTGCGCGAGTCGCGCGCGGCGCGGTCGATGAACCGGCGGCCGCTCGAGAACGTCGACAGAGCCCACGCCTCGTCGATGAAGATGCCCTTTCGGGCGTGGACGTCGCCGAAGTACATGCCGCGCTGGGTGAGCCAGGCGGCGAGGTACATGACGCACATCGACAGGCGCTCGTCGAGATCCTCGCCCCCTCGGGTGCTCTCGTCGGGCAGTGCCAGACCACGCAGGGAGTACACGGTCAGGAGAGGGGGAGCGTCGCTCTCGCCGGGCGGACGTCCCGCCGGGAAGATGAGGCGGCCGTGACTGGTCTTCGCGGCTTCCCGGAGGAAGTCGGCCATGTAGCCGGCGTGACGGGCAAGCTCCGTGTCGCCGGTGGGCTGACCATTGGGCCCTCGGTCGAGTGAAGCGAGGGCGGTGACGACCTGATCGCAGGCGGACCAGGCGTTGGCGGGCACCGCCCCGACGGCACGCATCAGAGCGACCTCCGAGAGGACGTGCTCCTGCAGCTGCTTGGGCAGCATCGCGCGCAGCACGCTGCTCGTGAGGAGCCGCCTTGTATCCTTCGCCTGCTCCATCGCGGCCCGCCACGCGGTCTCGTCGGGATAGTGCTGCCTGTCCGGCTCGGCGATGACGCGGTAAGTGGACAGGGATCCTGGAGCGGCGTCGAGCAGGTCGACGGCGCGGGAGTATGCCGTCAGCTCGGGCAGCTGGGTCAGTGCGGTGAGCCGTCCCGAGGGGTCGAGCACTGTCCACGGGACCCCTTGGATGACGGTGCGGTAGATGATGTTGCCGCCAGCTGTGGACTTGCCGCCGCCGAGGCCCGCGCAAAGGACCGCGAGTCCCGACTCCTCCTCGCGCTCGGTCGCCAGCCACGGCTCCCACGTGACGACCCGGGCGGAGGTGCCGGACGTCTGGCCGAGGTGGATCCCGACCCTGTCGCCGACCGTGGCCGTGGCGGCGGGAACCGCGGCAGCGACGGTCGTGACAGGCATACGACGTCGGTATGCCGTGGAGCCCAGACGCTCGCCGGGGATGAACTCACGGGCGACCGCGTACTGGTCCTGTGGGCGAGCGATCGTGATCTGCGGCGCGTACAGCTTGCGCACGAGGCTGGCCCGGTCGATGGCCTCGTCCTCGGTGGCCCCGGAGACGGCGATGCGGTACCAGCCGGTCGTGCGCGTCGACAACCCGGACAGTCCCATCGAGATCTCGTCCTCGACCGCGAGGGCGCGGTTAGCCTGGCGCTCGAGGGCTCCGGGTGCGGGCTCGTGGTGCTCGAGCTCGTAGTGGTTGGCCTGCGCGCGGATCTTCTGGATGTTGCGGCGCATCGCCGCTCCAACCTTTGCGGCGTCCTCGACGAGGATGCGGCCGGACCACTCCACCGGGAACGGCAGCTCGTCGGTCCGCTGCATCCACGGAATGCCCGGCGGGATCTCCAGGTCGGTCATTCGCCCGACCGACAGGATGCACACGTGGCGTTCGATCCGTCGCTCGTCATGCTCGCCGACCACGCGAATGGTGCGGCCGTAGGGGGTGGCGAACCAGTTCACCTGGTCGGTGAACTCGCCCAGATCGTCGGAGTCCCAAGCCGAGTCGTCGACACCGCCCAAAGTCAGCGGGGCGGGCAGCCCGAGGGAGCACGAGCGGTGCAGAAGCCATTCGAGCTGCTGCGGTGTGGCGGGGGCCGCTTCGATCCCGGGCGAACTCATGAGCTCGTCAGTGGCCCGGATCTGCTTCTCGAGAGCGGTGACCTCTCGGTGCGAGACGGCGCCGCCGAGGGTGTCGCTCAGGCTGTCGCCGATGGAGCCGAGCGCCTTGAGCAGCGGGCTCCGGCTTGGGATCTCGACTCCGAGGTACACCTCCTTGTCCGCCATTGATAGGGACGCGAGACGGTACTGGTCGGTCGTGAGGTGCTTCCCCCACGCGGGCAGAGGGGCGGGCGCATTGGCATCGTGGTCGCGGGCCCACTTCGCCACTGGATAGGGGCGGGTCGTGACACGCAGGTGTACCTCTCGCTTGGCCAGCTGCGACAGCACGTCGGCGCCGTCCACGATGAGCTGCTCCCTGACGCCGTCCGGGCGGAAGGACCAGCCCTGCGGGTCCAGCAGGTACCACGCCATGACCTTCTGCGCCGTGACCGTGCAGTGACCGGAGATTCGACGCAACGCCAAACCCCGCTTGCCGCTCATGTCCAGGTCCCCTCGGTGGTGGTTTCTCGCAGGGCGCCAGCGGCCTTCCGCTCGGCGTTGCGCCGTGCCCTGCGTTGGGCCCGGCTCGGGCGCGAGGGGACGGCACGCACTCGAGCCGGGCGGACTGTGTGCATCGCGACCTTCGGGTTGTCACGCGGTGCAGACACCTCGTGCGCGAACGCGGCCAACACGGCTCCGAGGGGCCGGTCAGGATTGACGACCGACAGGATGAGCCGGGTCAGCGCGACCGTCGCGAGGAGGCTGTAGGCAAGGGAGAAGAACCCGAGACCGATGCCCAAGCGGCGCTCGACCATCTGGAGCAGAACGAACACGACCGCGCCAACCATGTATGCGCTGTATCGGGCTCGGAAGGGCAAGGTCCGGTTAGGCGGGCCAAGCCAGACGGAGTTGACGTTGTAGATCTCGTCGTCGACGGGAAGACGCACGGTGACGTCACCCCGTGACCAGAGAGGCCATCCACGCCCCGAGACTGTCCGCACGACCGCTCGTCGCCAGTCCCAGGACGGCCAGAGCGATGACGACTCCAGCGACGACCCGCATGGCCTTCGCGTTGTCCCCACGCTGTGCGAGGACGAACAACATGGTCGCCACGAGGAGCAGCAACAGAGGGATGATGTTGGACTTGATCCAGCCCTGCAGGCCGGTCGTGCCGGCAGCGGTGGCCAGCGTCGCGATGGTGCTCATGATGTCCCCTTCTGGATGGAGTCGGGCAGATCGCCCAATCCAGACCACCGCGGCACCCCCGCGAGGGACGAAGAAACACGCCGAGACGTGACCAAGTCTTGAAGCGCCTCTTGCCGTTGTTCACCCGCTGGTTTCCCGGGATTCAAGAGATTCGGGCTGAGCTGCGCAGGACGGGCACCTCGGGTGCACGTCCCTTTCAGGCGCCCAGACGAGGAAGGGAGTCGTCGCAGCATGGTTGAGCTCCAGGGCCTCACCACTGCCCACCTCAGGCGCCTGGCCTGGATCGAAGACCCGCCGTGCGGGGATGCGTACGGCGCCTCGCGCGAACAGTGAGTGGCCACCGCCGTCGTCGTCACTGCGCAAACCCGCGTGGCACGGCTTGCGCGCTCGCGTGTTCCTCGACCCACCCAAGCGGCAGACATGACCTGTGTCGGCGCCGTGACCTAGCGTCACCTGTGCGACCCGATCGCAGGAAACTGGCCAGGCGCCCCACGCCACCTGACGGCCAGGACGGAGCCCCCGCCCGACATCACAGTTGGCGGGGGCTCCTCTTCGTCCTGCGGCCGGGGGTGAGTTGCAGGACCATGATCAGTCAAACCCAGTTCTGTCAATTACCTGCGCGCCGTCTGACACGCTTGTGGGTTTCCGACGTCGAACCGTCGCGCTCACCCCACCCCGGCGCAAGGTCGGCGTGTCCGCCGCCTGCTCCCATTCAGGCGCGGACCTTGCGCTTCAAAAAGCGGAGCCTCGAACTGGTGCGCCGCCGCATGCAACCCGATGCTGCGGCGACAGCCGTGGCCCCCGATCAGAAACTTTGATCGGGGGCCACGGTCATTGGGCGCGCGCCAGGGCGTCGACGCCGCACTCCAGCTTGGTCGAGGGCGCGCCGCACCGCCGACTGAGTACGCCCAGTCAGTTCTGCCAGTTCGTGAATAGAGCGCCCCGCAACATACTGCTCGGCGCAGAAGGCGAGTAGGCGCGCACGCTGCTCAGGCGTCTGACGCGTAGATGCAGTGCCAACAAACTCTTGAAGCACGTCGAGGACCGGGCGACCTGGGTAGGACACACGACAAGGGTATGCATGGCGCCCGCGATGCGAGGCCACGGATCACGGCGCGCCATGGCTGGCTTGGCTAGTGAGCTGCGTCGTACTGCTGCTGCACTTCACCAGGAATGCGACCACGAGCGGGAACCTGGACGCCTTGCTTTGCCGCCCACGCACGGATGAGCGCGCTCCGCGAGTGGCCCACGGCCTTGATAGTTCGTCGGGATTGCGTTGGCTTCCCGCCAGATCGGGCCCTCCCTGCCCACGTGCCGATCGTGTCCCGGAGAGCCTTCGCGTTCTTGTCGTTCAAATCGATCTCGTACTGCACTCCGTCGAGGGCAAAGGTCAACGTTTCGGCTGCCTCGGTGCCATCGGTGTCGTCAATCAGGGTGATGAAGGTCTGTGTCGCCATATACAGAGCGTAGAGGGCGCGCCTGAAACCTTTACGTGAGCCCAGACGGCCGGCGCGTCCGATAAGAAAGACTAAGGCGCCCCAGTACCGCCGCAGCACGTGACGTTGCCGAGTTAGCCTCTATGGGATCAAGGCGCGGCTTCGCCGCGGCACAGCCTGCGGGCGGCGCTGTCGCGCCGTCCTCGGCTGGTACTTCAAGGGTGGCGAGGGGACCGCATCGCTCGTGCATTCGCGCAAGTGTGGTTCGAGGCCATGGGTGGCGGGCATCAGGCGATATTCAGCCTCATGCCTCGGTCAGCCCCGCCCTCACAACTCGTCCGCATCAACGGTGACAACCATTCCCGGGATGGTGCCTGCCTTTGTCTGGGCGCTTACTAGGTCACCCACGCGGGCGGTCACTGTAATTTCAAGACCCATCATCTGCAGATCGACATTCCTTCGCGCCGGATCGGCAACCGAGGCAACCTCACGAAGCAGCGCCCACACGGCTTCACGCCTTGCATCGTCAGTGACAGAGGTCAGTGGCAACCTGAGCTTGGTGACCTCGTAACCAACCTCCGTCGAGGCACCTCCGCTTCCGCTGGAATCGTTCTGCCCCCGCCCCTCCGTGTCCGATCCGTCCTGGCGATGTTCACCATCGTCAGCTGCTTCACCCGATCGCTCCGAGTGATCCGCCTGCGCCGAGTCGTCGCCCTGTTCAGTGGACGCCTCCCCCGTGGACGCGGGCCTCGGCCGAAGCAATTGCTGCATGGAACCCGGTTGAATCTGCGCCGGGCTCCCGGGGCGCACCTCGTTTCCGTCGCTGTCGGTAAGCATCCAATCTGGCCCAGTGGCAAGTTCAAATAGGACAGCGCGTAGGTCTTCGATCGTCGCAACAAGGGGCCAAGTGGGGTTGCTAAACGGCAGCGTGAAGAGTTCCTTCGGCGTCAGGTCACGCCCAAAGGTTCCCGACGCGATTAGCTGACTAATGTAGTCCGGCGATATTCCTCCCGCGGCGACGGCGCGTCCCAACGCGACAAGATCCGTCCACACATCCTGTCCGTTAAGCGCCGACTTGCCATCCGGGACGGCCTTGTACTGAACCGCTAGACCCGCAGAAGTCCGAAGAAGATAGGCGTAATGCTGGTAAGCCCAGCGAATATCCACGTCCAGTCTTCGACGCGCTTCGTCACGCCGCGAGCAAGCCTCCGAATACTCCTCATTCTCCGGATCTAGATAGTCAACAACACCTTCCCACGCCAAGAGATCCTTCGCCCTATCCCGGGCTCGAGCACGCCGCTGCGTGTTCACCAGCGCGATGACCATCGAGGCTGCATAGGTAGGCGCCAGTCCAGGGACAACGCCGAATGCCTCGTCGATGTCGCGACGGGTCGCGGCATCGTTTCCATTGAGCAGAGTCCACCGGCGAGGATCGACAACGACCAAGCGATTGTCTTGCCCATCCACCGAGACGAATGGCGAGGATGTCCCGCCGGCGCTGGCTGGATCGTCCACAAACTGCAGGTTGGTGAACATCCCCTTAGACGCGAGCGACTGCGCACGATGCCACACTCGCTCCAGTGCCCTATCGCTGCTAACCATGGTCATGGCATTCGCGTGATACATGTTGAGCGTCTGCTTAATCGACAGGTAGTACCGCGACGCTCCCCGCCCGGCGGCGGGGCTAGAGTGCTCCAAGGCACCCAATCCGCCGTCTATTGGGCTTGCGATAAGGGCATTAAACACTTCCTCCGCGGAGGCGTACTCCACGCCTGGGACAAAGATCGACGCCAGGAGTTCCGCCTTCGTAGCGCCCCTTGCGGCTTGGGCTCGAGGCACCAAGCTGTATGCGAAGCACGATGCTGCCATCCTGACCGCCGGACAAACTTGGCCGGCATCGACCCCGGCCTGGCGAAGTGCTTCATCCAGGTTATGCGCTGTTCCAGCCCCACCGCCCGAACGAATGATGTCCGTATTCGCAACCGCCCGGTACCCTTGGATCGCTCGATCGTTCCCTGCTAAAACTCCCGAAGATAGCAACTCTTCCAGCGCGTCGGTCTGGAGCGGGATGTCTCCGGGTCCTATGAGCGGTGGGCACCAACGCCCCTGCTCGTACTCTAGGGTCCAGTGGAGCACCGTTCGCGCGAAGATGGCCACAGTGGAACGCACTCGTTGAAACGCCTGAACGACTGACCACTCTTTCGACACGAGGTCAAAAAGGTCAGGATGAAAGGGATAGGTCTCCATGATTCGGTCCGCCAATCGACCGATTCCCTTTCCCGCCCCAAGCTTGTTGAAAACGCTATCCGCCCATGGTCCCTCAGCGGCGTTTGTGAACCGTGCAGCGACCGCTCTTGCTGGCTCCAGAACTTCTGCACGATCAAACAGTCGTCGGCGAATGATCTGCGCGAAATCGGATGGATCCGTTACTGTGACGGTCTTTCCGTTCCGCTGCAGTCGCTTCGACAGATACTCGCGCATCTCCTCTGCCGCCGGATGGTACCCGGCCTCATCCTCGTCGCTCCGAATCATTACGACGACCAACGCCACGTGGGGCTGGTCGTCAACGGCATCAGCCAACGCGTTCAGGAAGCCTTGCTCACCCGGCAGACCACCGATTGCATCCTGGTTTGTCAGCGCCATCGCGTAATCCATTAGCTCATCGATGATGATAAGAATGGGACGATCAATCTCTGCAAACACATCTTGGAGCGTTGCCTTATTGGGACCGAGCGCCACATAATGTTGCCACCGATCCAGGCGATCAGGCTGCCCATCGAATAGCAACCAGAGAAGCCTCCCAAAAAGGTCAGTCGCGGGGCCAAATCGCGGATCAGTTCTGCCGGGAGACATGGAATCACCGATGAGGACCGCGTGCGCTACGTCGGAAAGGTCAAGGGCATGTCCCCCGGCCATTGCTTCTTGGGCCACCGACTTCCCGAGGTCAGACTCAAAGAACCGCTCAGGGGAGTGAATCATGTGCCACAGCCCTACGAGGGCATGGCTCTTCCCACCACCCATTCCTTGGTCCAGATGGAAAAGCGCCTGTGCCTCCACATCGCGGACCCCAAGTCGTCGAGCTACACGTCCCAAGAAGCCTACGAGCAACGGCGTCGGCTGGGTAATATCCGTGTAGTAGTTAGTTCTGGAGTAAGGGACGGGGACCGTCTGATAGACCGCCTTTGCCAAACTCATCTGTAGTTCACCTACAGAGCCGTCCGTCTGGCGAACTTCATCACGTAGGGTGAGAACGCCAGGCCAGATATCAGTGGACGCTTGCGCTGTCACAACTTCTCCTCAAACAGGGTCAGGCGGTCGGCGGACTTCTCGCGGGCGGCTTGGGTGGCGACGCTGGCCTGAATGGTTCCAATGTTGCGCTTGACAGCGGCAAGGGATATCGCCACGGGATCAGACGAAGGCAATTTCGTAGCCAGCCAATCCACCAGAGCCCAAACTTGCGCGTCTGTTGCGGTCCGATCCGCGTCTGCCAGACACGCGGCGACTGCGTCAGTTCCCATGGGCTGCGCAGAAGACATGCCCCGCACGACCTCATATGCACTCGATGCGGGCGTCAAGAGCTCGGGAGCGTCGTGCCGCAGCCGGAAGCCCGCCCGTGTCTCCTCCAAGATCGGGCCACGAAGATCCTCCAGACGAAGTTCGTCTGACTGTGCGAAGAACCTGGCCTCGCCCTTTGGAACTGTGTCACGGCCGTAAAGCTCGTGCCAGAAGACGGCAAGGCGCGTGTGCGGATCAAACGTCTCTAGTGGTTGTTCATCGAGTCTCAACGCGATTGCGTCACGCACCGCTCGGCGCGCCAGCGTCATATAGTGCTCGAGTTCAACGACCTCCCCGTTCGGAGTGAGAACTTTGCCGTAGCGACCGACCACCTGTAGGGCCGCCCCATAAGACGCCATCAGCTGGTCATCATGAGCTAGCCCGTCCTGATCCCACGTGCGACAGCGCTCTTTCAGTTCTGTAGTCACTTCGGCATCAACTTGAGCGGCAATGCCAACGGGTCGCCCCGCCGGAGCTACACGGGCCCCGATTGAAACCGTCACAGAGATGGTCGCGACACCAGTTGCAGCTGTCTCGGTTCTCGAGGGCCAAGAGGAAGTAACTACGAAGCCAGCGTCCGTAAGAGCCGTCAACAGGCGCTTCCATGCCTCGGGGTCGGAGTGACCAAAAATGACCGTAAGGTGACCATCGGATTTTAGGACTCTACGGGCCTCTGCGAAAGAGTGCTCGAGCATGGTTTCGTAGTAGTCCTGAGTACGATGCTCGCCTTCAGTTCGGCGACCCTTACTCTTTACAATGATCTCCTGCGACTTGTCCTGCAGGCCGTCCCGACCGTCCAATCGCCCGTCAAACAGATCCGGCATAACGTCACAGAGGGCGCGACGAAACCACACGTGGAATAAGTCTGAGGAATCGGCATAGGTGATCATGTCGTAGTAGGGAGGATCTGTCACTACCACATCGACTGTTGAATCCCGAAATGGCAAGGCAACGGCGGACTCTCGCCTCAGACGGGCCGGCCGACCTCCCACGGCGTTCTCGACCATGACCTTCTTGAGCGCGTTAACAAGAGACACTGAGACAGATCCCCAAGTGCCAGGGCCAGCACCGGGTCCTGCCTCGATATAGTCGAATTGATGCTTGAGAACTGACTGGGACGAAAAGACGTCGCCAACCTGGCACCTGTTCTGAGCAGTACCGAGGCGATTTCCGTGGGCCAACAAGTTGGCACCTCGAGTCGCGCGGCGCGTGAGGCGCGGAAGGTTCGCGGCACAATATCCGGCCAGTGCCTTTGCATAGTCTTCGGTCACGACTTCTCGAAGGTCCTTGTAGATCTGTCGGATGGCAGATGCAATAGCCGCGAAATGGAGCGCCTGCCGATCGTTCATTAGCGAACCGTAAGTCTGATAGCCGAACACCATCGCCTGGATGGTATTGGAGTTCCCGGGGTGAATCCGCTCTGTTGGGATCAATTCACGAAGTGGTGAATTAGGTACTCTTTCCAGCGCTTCGAACTCTTCCCGCGTCGGCCTTCGGAAGATCTTTCGATTCGTCTCTTCATCGATCTCACCGACGACCAGCATCGAGTCCTCGTACTGCCCGGCCGCGCCCTTGGCCTTCACTACATCGAGGCTGTGCACATGCCTGCAATCTGCGAAAATGCAGCGCGCCGACTTTCCACGCGAGCCGGGTGCGGCAGCGAAGGTCGGGGCCTGGGTAGGGGAGCCGTCCTCGACGTCAGCTATCCATGAGTCGCCGGCGGCGTGCAGCGTCAGGGACTGGCCGATGTCCCGAGTTCGCGTGTAGGGGTGGCGCAGAACCATCGAACCCACCATGGGGAAGCGCCTCCCGCAGCCATCGCACGGAATCGTCACCCCCCAGAGGTAGGCCCACGGCAACTCCATCTCGTCCGCCGAACGGAACAGTGGGCCAACGTTTGCAAGGACTCGACGCTGGACTTCCGCAAGAACGATGCGAACGTCGGACACAAGTCGAGGTTCCTCCTCAACCGACTTGAACGCATCGAAACGCTGAGTCGGACCCGCGTGCTCCTCACCCCCGGCCTCAGCGTCTGCCCCGGCGAAAGGAAGCGGCGGCTCATCTGACCAGTCGCGCAGGGGGAAATCAGCGAGAAGCCTCGCGCCCAGAGTTGCAACCGGCGAAAGATCGGTTCCGATGGCTGACGCGCCGGCCCGGGCAGCCTCCAACGGAATTATGCCTCTTCCCGAAAACATATCTAGCACTACAGGAGAACGACCGCCGTATTCCGCCTGGATTCGCTCGCGCAGCCTGGACAAGGCGCGCTCATCCCCTGAAAGCACTGATCGCCGTATGTCCGCACGGTTGTTTGGGGAGTCCGGGAGCAACGAACAGAGCACCGCGGCCCTCGCCTGTGCAATCGGCCTTGAGGCAAACCACGTGAAGAGTGCTTTCTCGCTCCTCCCGGAGCCCATCGGTGTGCCCACTGCCTCGTCGACCTCGGGGCACGGAAACCACTGGTCGATCAGACGTCCCGGTGAATCACCGCCAGTAGCAACGCCCGGGATCCCTGAATTCGATTCAAGGTGCTCCACCTTGGCCGTCATGCTTGTGCTCCGATCAAACGCTTGAGTTCTGAAACCGGTATTTGAAAACGCTCAATATGGCGCGGCCCCATTCCGAGTACGCCCGCGGGGTCCTGCTGACGCAACCGAATAGTAGGCGTGGAAGCACACGAGTCCACGACGTACAACCAGTACTCTTTGCCCCGTTGTTGCGCCTGGGCCCACTCATTTTGTTCTAACCACACGCCGCGCAAACCCGCCTGCGCACCCTTAACCTCGATGAGGCGCTGCTCCCTGGAGATTCTGTGACGCGCATACAGGTCATAGCCGAGCCCGGCACTCTGGCGATCGTCGACGTCAAACCCGAGTCGTTCCAACTCAGTCACGACGGCGCCTATGGCAATCTTTTCAGAATCTGGATCGTAACCGAGTTCCTCCGCGCGCGCTGTCCCGGCAACACTCGCCCATCCGACGAGCCGCACCGCGCTGGCATTTACTTGAGATATCTCATTGAGGACAGCTACTCGCGCGGCCTTCTCCAACTCAAACTGCGACAGAAGCTGAGCGCGCTCGGACGTCGGTCTGTTCGCGATGGACTCTTCGAAGCGATACTGGGTGGCGTCCAGTTGGCCCTTGGCTGCCCGGATCCAGGCCTCGCGCTCGTCGACGAGCGTGTGAACTTGCTCTCGCAGCTGCCTCTTTGCCGCTTCGGTGGCGTCGTACCGAAGGGCAGGAGAAAGGGTTGTTGGTCCAAGCGATTGCTCGTCTCCGTTCCTGGTGGCTCGCAGTGTCATGAGTGATTCCCACGCAATCTGGAGCGCCTGACCCGCCGAGCAGCGAATCAGCAAAGGAGCCTTTCGCGTGACTCGGCCAGCCCCATCGTGCAGTTGAATGTCCGCGTCGAACAGCGCGATGACGTATGACGTCAGAGACGACTCATCAACCAGTGCGACGCCTCGCACTAGGTCTGCCTCGCCGATGGCCAAGGCATGGCTCACCAATTCTTGAAACGGCAGTTCAGTAGGGCCAAGAACGACTACTTCCTCGAGGCCAGCCGCTCCGTCATTTATAGCCTGGCGGACAGACGCTCCATCTGCGGCCACCAGACCTGATGTTTGCCCGCCCAGGGCGGACGGAAGCAGGGATCCGGGTCGGGCCTCGATCGCCCGGATGCCTTTGGCCGGACCGGGGCCCAGCCTCCAACCGTCCGCCAAGGCGAGCTGATCCACCATCGCATCGACAATGACGGGATTGATTGATTCCAACCGATCAGCCGCGAATCGTTCCAGAGCGTCGCGAACGTTCACGGGACTACTCAGGCCGCGTTCGTCCTCAACCATCTCGCGGGCTGTGTCAATCAGCGTTGCGGAACTCGGAATGTTGACATGCCGGCCAGCCTGCGCGTCGACCATCGCTTTGCCCCAGTCAAAACCAGCTCTGGCGGCCGTCGCGTCGAGCAAGTCGTACAGCTTGCCGTCCAAAGCTTCGGACGCAGCGTCAAGGTTCTGGAGCATGACCTCCTGTACGCGACCCTCGCGAGTATGCGGTGCAACGAGGTGATAGACGTAAACAGCCCTTTGCTGGCCAATCCGATGAAGTCGACCCATGCGCTGTTCTAGACGGACCATTGACCAAGGCAAGTCCCAGTCCACCATTACGTGGGCCGACTGCAGATCGATACCCTCGCCTCCAGCGTCGGTGGACACCAGCACTTGGAATGACCCAGAAAGGAAACGCTCCTGAAGACTGTCGCGAGCTCGAGGATCGACTGAGCCTTCGAGGAGGTCTGTAGAGAAGCCAGCCTCCTCGAACATCTTTCGTAGCCATCGAGCAGTGTCAGCGAACTCTGTGAACACCAGGAGTTGCCCGGACCCGGGTGAAATGTCGTGCTTCCGCATCAACTCTTCGAGAGACGCCCACTTCGATGGGGTACCCGCCATCATCGCGGCCTCTAGAATCGACAGGAGAGAGGCGACGCGACTGAGCTCTGCCGCCTTATCCCGAGTCTTCGCTGTTACAAGCGCGTCCTCCGCTCGCAACCACGCGTCATCGTCTTCAGCCGCTTCGCCAAGGCCGCTGATGGTTATAAGGTCCTCCGGCAGCATCACCGCTGACCGGCCGTGTGCGGCACCCTTGAGGGAGAGCTCCCGTCGTCGGACCGTCGCGGCGGCGGCCGCAATGCTGGAGGCCGCCCGTTTGCCATAGATCGAGCGAGCTAAAGTCGCATGGTCTGCATAGAACACTTCGACATAGTCCATGACAGCGTCATAGGCCGCTGCCTCCTGGCCGTTCAACCGAATAGGCACGGTCTCCGAGAATCGTGGCGGAAAGAGTTTATTGCCGTCATGATCGATTAGTTCTTCTTTCATCCGCCGCAGAAATGACAATTTGCTTGGGATGAGGGAAGTGTCATAGTCCCGCTGGCGCGCATCCCACGGATAGAGAATGGGATCGAGCAAATTCATTAGCCCTCGAAAGAAGTGCTCCTTACCCCGGTGCGGCGTGGCTGTCATCAACAGCAGGTGGTGCGCCACATCTGAAATTTGTCGCGCAGCTGAGAGCGCTTGGCTGCTCGGAGTAAGGCGATGCGCCTCATCGAAGATGACCAGCGACCAAGAGGCCCGGGGACCGGCCAACTTGCGCCGGACGTCCATGTTGTGAGTGTAGAGGTCGACAGAGACCACCCACGTGTCATATCGAGGGTCCAGCTCCGCAGGCTCCGTTGCAACCGCAGCGGTAACCCGCCTTGCTTCCACCCCGAAGAGCCGCCGTAGATCGCGCTCCCATTTAGTAACCAAGTGCGCGGGGACTATCACCAAACTGCGGCCTGGGATGAGGCCCTGGCGACGGCCCTCTGTCATGTACATGCCGGCCATGATCGTTTTGCCGGTCCCGGGCTCATCGCCCAGAAGGAAGCGCAACTTTGGTTGGCTGATCATGTGCCCATGGACTGCATCATCCTGATGTGCATATGGGCGAAGGGGCCGGGTCGCGAGTACGGCTGAGCGGATACGCGGCCCAGCATGTTGCATCCACCGGCCCCAGAGGCACGCGAGCGCCCGTTGTGAGTCGCCACCCCTGTCGTTCACCGGCACGAGGGCAACTTCGAGCTGGGCTGCGCCCAGCAACAACCTTTGGGGGTCGCCGTTGCCATCTATGACGAACAGTTCCGCTGCTCCGTCATCCGCCCAATCCGCGTCCCTCACAGTCACGAGGCCACCGTTGAGACGGATCTGTCTACCCTTCTCGGGCAGCTCCCCCGCCATCCTGATTCTTCTCCTCGTGTGGTCATTCACCCGGCCTGGGCTCAGGCTAGATGCACCCGGCCAGTATGGGGCAGTTTGGCGCGATCGAACGGCATCGACTCTCCGCTGCAGACGTTCACGGTTGGTCAGTGGCGGGTCGGCGCTGGAGCTTGTGCGCAGCAGGCGCACCGTTCGAGCCAACTCGGCGCGCGCCGTTACGGCTCCACGGTGGCACAAAGGGCCGAGCCGCCGCGTGGTGCCCTCTCCGCGAGTCATCAAGGCCGCTGCCAGGGCGGTGGTTGGCGTCACCATGCGTGTGCTGCGGCCTGCGCATTGAGATGTGTCCACGCTTGCGTTGGAGGGCCGCGCATGCGCTCGTCCAACGGAAAGGTACCGCAGAGAAGTACAGCAGTAGGCAGGCCCGGCATCGGCGCGGACTGACCTCGACTGGCCACTCGATCGCGGGAGTGGAGCCTTCCGGCACGCCTGCCCGGAGTTCGGGACGAAGAGGTCGCAGGTTCAAATCCTGTCACCCCGACCACTGTGATGTCGCAAGACATCGGCGACAGTGGCCCTACGGAAACGTAGGGCCACTGTTGTTTTTCCTGGGGTGTTGTGGCTGGTAGTCGCGGCTGGGGTCAAGGGTCAGCTCGCGGATGATTTCGCCGG
>NZ_BAAARE010000031.1:0-36092 GCF_039532035.1 Terrabacter carboxydivorans
ATCTGCTCAGCCCGGCGCAGCCGACGAATCTCTGCCCAGTCCTCCACACTGATCACCCTCCACAGGCTCACGGAGGGGGTCCGTTTTCACCCGTCGATCAGGGGTCAGTTTTCACCCGACGCTGACACTTACCCCCAGGATGCAGGCAGTGCGTCGCTGCGACGCGACGCTGGCGGCGCCCTCATCCCCCACCCGGGGGCGCCGCCACTTCGCCACCCCCCGCTGTGCCCTTGATGACACGCTCCCACCCCAGGGTTCGCCCCACCGTCAGAATGCAGAATTTTGGTGAGGACTATCGGCTGGTGAACCGGGCAACCACCCCGCTTCGACCCCGGGCCCCATGGAACCCGGCACGAGGCCGATGGCTCGCGGCACAGGTGGCCACCTGAGCGGCAGGACTCCAAAGGTGCCGCCTGCTGCCGGCGCAGAAGGGGTTGGTTGAGGACCGCAGTTGCTAGTCGCGGCGGCGCAGGGGTCCGGCGCCCAAGGCGTCGGCCGACTCGTTGCCACATCAGCAACGGGCTAGGCGGCGAGTGGCCGGATCACGAAGTGAGGTAGCGCGCTCGCGCCCCGGCGTACCGCGACCGTATGCCGTCGCGAACACCCGGCCCGAGCCGACAGCTTCGGTGGGACGTCGACGACGTGCTCGCCGACGGCGATGAGCCGGTTCGCGACGTGCCCCCCGATCCCGTTGCAGCACTCCACGGCCGACGTCCGCTCCGGCCACCGCCGGGCGTCGGCGAGCATCGCGGCGAACCCCTCGACGTCGGTGGCGAACCGGCCGCCGCCGAGCACGGTCTCGTCTGCCTTCATCACCTCGATCGTGACGCTGCGCTTGTGCGGGTCCATGCCGATCACGACCGGACCTTCCTCGACGGTCATCACGCTCTCCCTTCACCTCGGACCAGCTAGTTGGTCGAGCGCGGAGGGCACCGCTACTTCCGGCAGCGCAATCCCTTCTTCAGCCTCTCCGGCCCTTGCGGTGCCCGGGCCGGCGCATGCCAAATGAGAGTCACGACCCGAAGGAAGGACAGCCGCTGATGCGAGCGACCAACCCGGACACCTGAACCGAGCCTGCGCAGGCACCGGTCCTACCGTCAATGAAACAAGTAGCCGCGGGTCGTGCAACTGGTCAAAGAGCACGCAGCACCGGGTTCCGGGCCTGAGCCCGAGTGTCTACGAGCCGGCCGTGCGATCAGAGCCGCGTGTTGGCCCTGCGAACGGATCCAACTCAGGGACCAAACCGGTCCGACTAAAGAATCCGGTTCTGCGGTCTTCTCTCGGTGTCAGCGAGATCCGCTACTGCTTCTTCTCCAGTGCCCCAATCGTGGACTGCAGGTTGGTCAGTGCCGACACACACGCCGCCTTGGTCGGCGGGGTCGCGCGTAGGGCGGTAAGGACGCCGTCGATGGACGAGTCCATCGTGTGCCAGTCGTCCGGTGAAGCTGGCTTCATTGCCGCCTCACCGTTGTCCCAGGCGACCTCGAGGTCCTTGACCCGTGTCGTCGCGGCTGCCAGGTCGCCCTTCTTCGCCTTCGCCGTCACGTCGTCGACGATGACCGCGAACGGACGCAGGTCACCGATCGGCGAGGTCGGGTCGGCCTCCAGCGGGTTGACGCCCGCGGACTTCCCCTTCCCAGCGGTCCCGGTCGGGCCGACGACCGCGGGCGCGGGCGCCAGAGCGACAGCGGCAGCGATGACGGCGATGGCTCCGGCAGCAGCCCACGCATAGTCCCGGCGAGGGCTGACGGCGGGCGTCTCACCCTTGGCCCGGATCCCGTGACGGTTCGCGTTGACCTGCTCGCGCGCCACCAGAGCGACGATGACGGCGAGGAACACCAAGCTGGTCAGGCTCGCACCGAGACCCAGGCCACCGAAGGACCGGTCCTGGGTCAGCAGGTCACCCAGCGAGGCCCCGAGCGGACGCGTCAGCACGTACGCGATCCAGAACGCCAACACCCCGTTCAGGCCGAGCCGGCGGGCACCCCAGACGGCGAGGATGAGACCGCCGAAGATCAACGCGCCGTTGCGGAACCCCAGCGAGAGCGCCTCGGTGGCCAGGTCGCCCCCGGCAGTGCCCAGAGCGAAGGTCGTCAGGATCGCGCCCCAGTAGTACCGCTCGCGGCGCGGGGTGTCGATGGCCGTGATCGCCAGGGTGCGCTCCTGGCGCCACCACACCGTGAACACCACAGCGAGCACGACGGCGAAGACCGCGGTGCTGACATAGAGGCTCACGCCCAGGGTGTCGGTGAAGAAGTCGGTGATCTGGGTGCCGACGATGCTCACCAGGACGACGGTGAGCCAGTACAGCCAGGGGATCAGCCGCCGGGCCCGCAGCTGGGCGACAAGCGCTATGGCCAGCAGCGTCATCATCGCCCCGTCGGTCACGGCCGTGCCGAGTCCGACCTGGACCGCCAGGTAGTCGGCGAACGTCTCGCCGATCGTTGTCGAGAGGATCTTGATGAGCCAGAACGTCGCGGTGATGGCTGGCACCTTGTTGAGCCACGAAGGACTCGACAGGCCACTCCTCCGACGGTCGAGGACGGAGGTGACGGTGCTAGGCATGAGTATTCTCTCTGGTCGGTGTCGGGCATTCGGATCGAAACCCTTCACGCCTCGGCTGTGGCCGCACTGGGAAATCCGACAAAACCGCCCGAACCGAGCGCGGGATCACCTCGCGGACAGTCCTCATCCCCTCAGCAACCGCAGGATCCGCAGAGGTGTCGTCAAACGCAGTCTCGGCGGCCGGCTCCAGGTCTCGGGACGACGTCCCGGCACACCGGGCGTACGACTCGGCTCAACGTCCGAGACCGCTCTGGGCAAGCTCAACGATCGTGCCGAGACTCGGTCACGGCTGCCCCTGATCAGATGGATCAGGCCTTTCAGTGCACGCCCATCGAGGAGCCCCACGCCAGTCCATCTTCGGGGTGGTTCCCGGCTCGGCGGTCGTCCTTGACGTAGCCGCAAAGACGGCAGTGGCGGCTGACGTACTTGCGGTTCTCGGGGTTGTCGTGCACGGGTACGTAGGCGTGCAGGTGCAGTCGGCACCGTCGCGGCACGGCGTCCGCGCCGAGGACCACGCGTCGCAACTCGAGGACATGGACGAGCACGCTGCACGCGTAGCGGAGGGTATGCCGCGGCTCGGCCGTGAGGTCCGCGCGCCACTCGGCGAGGTACCGCCCACGGCTGTCGCGCGGCAGCACCGCCGCCGCCGCACGACACAGCAGGCCGGCGACCGCTCCGGGCCCGGCGGCCCTCATGAGAATCCCACGCTCCGCGCCGCCGGCCGAAGCATCGACCGTCGCTTCTCTCGTGCACGGGCCACCCTCGCCAGAGCCTCCTCGGCGAGCTTTATTCCGTCTCCTGTGAGCCGGTAGTACCGGCGTTGCGGCCGCCCGACCGTGGCTGGGTGGACGTCCTCCCAGCCGCTCTCGAGCCAGCCCAAGCCCTCGAACCGGGCCAGGATCGGAAACACCGTCCCGCTCGGCAGCCCGGTCAGCGCCATGATCTCCAACCCGTACCGATCCCTCGGTGCGTCAGCGAGGAAGATCTGGAGCACCTCGACCGTGGTCACAGTCATTCTCGGTCCGCTACCCATGCAAGAACTCTACATAGGGGCACCCACAGACGGACTGAATTGATGCGGATCCCGCGACTCGGTTAAGGAGGAGCTCCGCGCCCGATCGGCTCGGCCTCCCCGCGACGCGCGATCTCGACGCCACTGTCCCGGTCCGGTCCACCGCAGCTATGTCACCCCGGGGCCCCGGTTGGCCCTGAAAGGCTCCTCAGCGGCGGCCTGCTTCTCGTGCGTACTGCTGCGCCAACTCAAATACCTTGAGCGCGTACTCGTTCGAGGGGTTGTAGTCCAGGACGGCGCGAGACCAGGCGCCCCCGACGTCGAGGCGCTCTCCTCGAGAGCAGAGATGTCGAGCGGCTCCCCATGCTGCGTCGTCGATGTCGGTCGGGTCAGCGACTCCGTCTCCGTCGGCATCGGCACCGAAGCGGACCCACGAGCGGGGCAGGAACTGCATCGGCCCGACGGCGTGGTCCCAGGTGGGATCGCCGTGCCAGCGCTGGCCCAGGGCGTCGGATGGCAGCGCGGCGACGCCCTTGCCGTCCAGTGCAGGGCCGATGACTGGCCTGCTCGAACGCCCGTCGTCACCGAGGACGGCACCGCCGAACCGACCGTGGTCGGACTCGACCTCGCCGATGGCCGCCAGGGTTGTCCATCCGAGGCGACAGTCCATGTTCGACTGGGCCGCAAGGAGACTCGCCCGTCCGTAGGCGCGTAGAGCGACCATGGGGATCCCGGTGCGCCGGCTGACCCGAGCAACCCAGACAGGGTCCGGGACCATGACGGTCGCCGGTGCCGTTGTGCGTGGCGTGAGCGGCGAGACCGATGGTCCGGGAGTCTCGAACGGGACCGTGTCAGCGGGCGGGACCGTGTCGTTCAGGGACGTCGCATCGACGAGCTGCAGCGCGGTGCTGGTGTCGTGCTCCGGCCCCGGGGCGTGGTCATTTCGTATGCCGTTCGCAGCCCACGCGGTGACCCCGAGCAGGACTCCCACTGCCGCCACGGCAACCGGCCCGCGCATGGCAGCTCGTCGTGCTGCGGAGGTCATGTCACCCGAACCGGCCGTTGACGTAGTCCGAGGTCCGCTGGTCCTGAGGGCTGTCGAACATCGACTCCGTGTCACCGTGCTCGACGATGGCTCCCGGCGTGCCCTGGGCTGCCAGGAAGAAGGCACACTCGTCGGACACCCGCCGCGCCTGCTGCATGTTGTGCGTGACGATGACGATCGTGACCTCCGGTGCGAGTTCGCGCATCGTCTCCTCGATGACCCGGGTCGATGTCGGGTCGAGCGCGGAGCAGGGCTCGTCCATGAGCAGCACCCGTGGTCGCACGGCGAGAGAGCGTGCGATGCAGAGGCGTTGCTGCTGCCCTCCCGAGAGTCCTCCACCTGGGGCGTCCAGGCGGTCCTGAACCTCACGCCACAGACCGGCGCGGGTCAGACAGTCCTCGACGAGGGCCTCCTTCTCCGCCGACGACGCCTTGGTGCCTGTGAGCTTGAGCCCGGCGGTCACGTTATCGCGGATGGACAGCGCCGGAAAGGGATTGGGTTTCTGGAAGACCATGCCGATGGACCTGCGTGCTTCGATGACCTTGCGCTGGGGCTCGTAGATGTCTTCCCCGTCGAGCAGGACCTCACCGGCGAGGGCGGCCGACGGAACGAGCTCGTGCATCCGGTTGAGGATGCGCAGGAAGGTGGACTTGCCACAGCCCGAGGGCCCGATGAGAGCCGTGATCTGCCCGGACTGCATCCGGAGCGAGACGCGGTCGAGGACCTGGTGGGCCCCGAACCAGGCTGACACGTCCTTGGCCTCCAGATCAGCCGGGCTGGAGCGGCGCAGCGCGGCTGACCGGTCGAGTCGCGTTGCGGCATCGAGAGGGGCGGAGCCTGCCATGAGCTCGGCGTGCAGCCCGTTGACGGGGGCCAGCACCTGGGTGTCGTCGAGTGCCACGAGGGACTCCTTCGTGTCGTCGGGATCGGGAACGGTGGGGCGTCGCAGGGCATACCGCTGGTGTGCCCTGCGACGCCGTCACACGAATGGAGACTGGGTCACTCGGTGAAGTAGCCCTGCACGTCGACGATGAGGTTGCTCGCCGCCGAGGTGTAGAGGTTGACCTTGCCGTCGGGCCCGATCTTGGCGATGACCGAGTTGCTCGCCGTGACGCCCTTGACGTAGTTGACGACCGAGGCGTTCGGCCGTGAGCTGCCCGACGGGTAGGCGGCGATGTTGCCGCTGCCGGCCTCGTTGACGGCTGTCACGTTGAGCATCACTGCGGTGGCACCCGCGGCGGGCACCCCGCCGGCGCCTCGAACCTGAACCGAGAGCACCCCACCGGCCCGCACCTGGGGTGCACCGCCGGAGACTCGGGTGTCCTTGATGCGGGACGGGTCGAGCGGGATGTAGTCAGACGTCGTGGGGAAGTAGCCTGCGACGTCGACGATGGCGTCCGTGAGGCCGTATCCGCCCAGGCTCACCTTGCCGTTGGAACCGACCTTGGCGATGACGAGCCCGGCAACCGTGCCGCCCTTGACGAAGTTGAGGTTGGACGTGTTCGGCTTGCTGGACCCACTCGGCCAGACTGCGAGGTTGCCGGTCGCGCGGGGAACGGCCGTCACGTTGATCACCACGGCGCCGACGCCGGAGGACGGGACGCCGCCCCGTCCGAGGACCGTCAGGTCGACCTTGCTGGCGGTGGCGATGGGGGCCTTGGGGGCGCCGAGCCCCGTCCGGGTGTCCATGACCCGCGCCGGGACGAGCGACTGGTAGTACGACCCTGTCGGGTAGTAGCCGGCCACGTCGGCGATGAGGTGCGTGCCCGAGGTGCTCCGCAGGTTGACCTTGCCGTTGGGGCCGACCTTGACGATCACCTGGTTGGGCACGGTCTGTCCCGCGGCGAAGTTGAGGTTGCTGGTCGTGGGCTGCGCAGTCCCGGACGGCCACGCGGTGACGTTGCCGGCACCGGCCGGAGCAGTGGCGGTGACGTTGAGGATGACTGCCCCGACACCGGCGGCGGGGAGGCCGCCGCGGCCGCTGACCTGAAGACCAAGCGTCGTGTTGGCGGCCAGCGGGTGGGCCGGCGCGCCGGTGCCGTTGCGGGTGTCGAGGATGCGCGACGGTGTCAGGGTCACGGTCGACGGCAGCACGGCGACGGAGGCGGCGCCTGACTGCGAGCTGGTGAAGCTCGTGCCGGCGGTCGGGGTGAAGATCGCCGTGTAGCTGTGGGATCCGGGAGCGACCCCCGACAGGCTCAGCGTGGCCACTCCGGACGAGAGCACGCCCTGACCGACGGCCGTCGTACCCTCGTAGAAGGCCACACGGCCCTGGGCTGCGGTGGCACCCGCCGAGACGGTGGCGCGCAGGCTCGCCGTGTGAGCAGCGTTCCCGTTGGAGGCCGTGAGGGCGGTCGTGGTCGTCTGGACCGTCTTGGTGCTCGTCGTCAGGTCGGACACGGCGGTCTGGGTGGCCTCACCGCAGACACCCGCGTCAGACGTCGACGCGAGCTGGTCGAGGCCACCAGCAGCAATGAGCGGCTTGGCCTGCGGGGAGCAGATGAAGCCGTCGGTGCCGAAGATCGCCTGGACGTTCGGGTTGGCCCGGTCGGCGTCGCGGACGACGTTGTAGACCGCACGCGCGGCCTCCCAGCCGGACTCGATGCGGATCGTGCCGAGAAGGCGCGACCGACCCACCGAGAACGGCGCCACGGCGAGCGGGTCGTTCTTGATGTCCTTGTCGCTGTGCTCCTGCGTCTCGGTCACCGCCGAGCCGAGGACGACGTCGACACCACCGTTGAGGGCCTTGAGCTGCGCGAGGAAGAAGCTCCGGGTGCCCGAGCCGGCTTGCGGGATGAGGGGCTTGATGGTCCCGGCGGTGCCGCCGACAGCGGACCAGTTGGTCACGTCGCCCTTGTAGATCGAGACGATCTGGGCCCCGGTGAGGCTTGCCGGCGCGTTGGTGCCGGCCTGCCGCGTGCCCATGGCGAGGGTGTCCTTGGCGAAGGGGTACATCCAGAGACCGTCGCTGGTCTCGGTCGCGTTGTTGGCCGAGGACGATCGCGCGAAGGTCACGAGCGGGTTGTTGCCGGCCCCGTGGAGCAGGTTCTTGCCGGCACCCGAACCGTTGGGGCGCGTGATCGGGGTTGCTCCGACGCGCAGGACCACGGTCGTGGAGTTGGTCTGGACGCCGGAGGCGTCGTACTCGTTGGCGTCGAAGGTCGAAAGCCGCGCGGAGGTCCGTCCGGCGTTGTAGCCCGGCACCGGCGTCCCGTTGACGGAGGCGCCGTCGGCGAGGGCGTCGAGCGCGAGCATGGTGGTGTCGGAACCGACGCCGACGACATCCGTCGAGGCGTCGGGGACGAAGCCGGGGTCGGCCAGTGCGGCAGGAGCGGTGGCAAGGAGCGCGGTCCCGACAAGCAGGGCTGCGGCGCCAGCGGCCGTTCTACGAGACATCATGACTCTTTCTCTGGAAAGGACGGGCCGTACTGGCCCGCGAGAAGCATTGCGGGCACTGCCCATCTCTGAATTCGTTTTGACATGAACGTTATTGCTCGAATCAGTGCACTCTTGGGGTGCTCTTGGTTGCTCGGAGATGGAGGTCAGAAGAGGTTCGGCAGGGTCCTCATGACGAGGTCGGTCGTCCACCAGGCCACCGCCAGCGCGACGGGTGCGGCGACCGTCCAGACGAGCACCGGGCGCCACTGCGCGGCCGCGCGGAAGCAACCGACGACAAGCCCCAGCAGGGCTGCGAACCCGAGCGTGACCAGGGGCAGCGCCGAGGGATCCGTGCCCATCTCGAGCTCCGCGGTCGGGACGGTCCCGGGGCGCCCAGCCGGCAGGGGCAAGGCCGCGCTCGTGAGAGCTGCGTCGACGTAGACGGTGCTGGCCGGGCGCAGCGCGGACAGAGTCCCGCTCCCCTCACCGGTGACCAAGGTCAGACGTCCGGCGCCGTCGGCCAGTGGGGCAGGGACGGGATCGCCATCACGCCGTATGCGTTCGACGCGGAAGGTCGACACGCCCAGGGCCGTCGTGGCCGTGAGCCGGTCACCTGGCTGCAGGCTCGTCACGTCACCGAAGGGGGCGCCGTAGGTGGTGGCACGGCCCATGACGACGCTGACTCCTGGCTGGCCCGGCAGGACGGTGTTGCGTCGGTGTCCCGGTCCACCCAGGGTGTCGACGGACGACGTGCCCTCCACGACGACTTCCTGCACGTGGATCGTGGGGATGGACAGCAGGGCCACCGGGGCGCCGGGGTCGATGACGCCGCCGGTGGGGGCGGTCCCGTCGGCCAACGACGACCGCAGCTGGTCGTACAGCTCGGTCTGGGTGCGGTTGTGCGTCAGCGAGCCGAGGAGCAACGTCTGGGCCAGGAACCACAGGCACACGACGCTGACGGAGATCATGCATGCCGTCAGCGCGGCCAGCGTGGGCCCGAGGGGCTCTCGGACCCGCCGACCTGCAGGCCGCGGGACGACTGCTGCCGCACCGTCTTCGACGTCCGTCACGGCGGCCGGGGCGACCTTTGGCGTCATGGTTGCGGTCACGGCATACGCCTTCCTCGGCGCAGACCGAGCGCCCCTGCTGCGAGCAGTCCTGCCAGCGGGCCGATGATGAGCAGGACTGGGAGCAAAGTGCTCCCGACCTTCGAGGTCACCGTCCGCGTGGGCACCGCTGCGGCCATGACGACCCCGGGTGCCGCGACGCGGGATGGCGCGCGTGCCGGTGCGGACGCCCCTGGCCCCGCAGGCGGAGGAGCCGCTCCCGCAGGCCCGCCGGGCGGCGCTCCAGCGACCCCGGTCGTGTCACCTCCGACCTGAGTCCCGCCTACGACTCCGGACCCGGCCGCGGGAGTCGTGCCCCCGGCGGATGGCCCGCCGACAGCCCCTGGCGGGGAGTCTGAGCCGGGCACCGACGACCCCGACGAGAGGGCCTTCTGGGCACGGATGGCGCCCGCCACGGCGATGGCGCTCGTGCGCAGGGCGGCTGTGGGGCCGCTCGAGGTGATGGGCAGGAAGCCCTCGGGGAGCTGACCGTTGCCGGGTCCCGTTCTCTGGCCCTCACTGGAGGACACGGTGATGAAGCTCGCCACCTCGGCAGCAGTTGTCTTCGTCAGACCGCTGAGCAGCGCAGCCGTGTAGACGATCTGCGTGCCCGGATAGGCGTTGCCGGCCCTGCGCACCTGCTCCTGGGTCCATGTGAACGGCGCCATCGGGGCTGACTGCTTGCCGAGCGCCACTGCGGCCGCGAGGGACTCACGAGTGGGCGCCACGAACGTACGGCCCGTCGCATCCGTGAAGCGGGTCGGCGCCGTAGACCTGACGCTGGTCTGCAGCGAGGCTGTGCGCAGCCCGAAGCGTGATGCATCGCCAAGGCTCACGAGACCGAGCATGAAACGGCTGCCGATGCCCTGCCGGTCGACGCGACCCAGCTTCCACGGGTCCGAGGTGGTCGACCGGTCGCACTTGGTCTGCACGTTGGGCCAGGCGTCGAGGACGGCTGTGGCGACGGTGCGCAGGCTGCTCACCGGCGCGGCGACGAGCGGGAGGTAGGGCGTCGGGTTCTGGAGACGGCACTCGAGCGCCGACTTCGGCACGAAGGTGTCGAGAATGGGGATCTGGTCCGTCGGCAGCGGCAGGTTCCGGTAGGCCGGGTTGACCGTCATCCCCCAGGGGTCGGGCTTGCCCGATACGAACGCCATGGCCTCCGGGTCCGCGGCGATGTAGGACGTGAGCGTCGTGATGACGTCGGAGGAGTTCGACAGCGACAGCAGGGTGGCACTGGCCTCCCGCTCGATGGAGTCGAGCCCCGGGTTGAGCGCCACGAACTCCGGGTCTCGGTTGATGGAGAGCGGATTCGAGGCCAGCCCCGGGCGCTGGCGCCCGAGGTCCGAGGCCGCATACGACTCGGTGAGGAGCTTGGCCAGCAGGCGAGGGGTGAGTCGCAGCTGCTCCTGCTCCCCCGCGTTCCCCGGCTTGTCGACGGCGTAGGCGATACCGAATCCGGTGACGGCGGTGGGTGCGTAGGCGACCTTGGTGCCCGCCGGTGCTGCGCGTCCCGCGGAGACGAAGGCTGCGGCCGCGTTCTTGCTCGTCATGAGCCCGAAGGCAGCCTTGTCCGGCATCACGTTGTGCTGGAACTTGAAGCGGTCCTTGCGCAGACAGTAGGCAGGGGCCCATTGGACGGAAGCCTGAGCCATCAGCTCGGAGCCGAAGAACCCGACAGGGGCCCTGGGGTCGAGAAGGTCGCACGCGTTGGGCGGCAGCCCGAAGCTGATCGGCACCGAGAACCGCCCCCGCCAGTTGCTGGCCGCCCACCAGTAGGCCGGGGACACGGCATCATCGACCCCTTCACCGGCGAAGTTGCTGGAGCCTTCGAGGAACCGGCCCGTCTTCGTGCACTCAGGGTCGGCGTCGACGCAGCTGACGCCCATGATCGGGACGACCACGATCGAGCAGGCGACCGTGTTCGAGCAGCCGAGCGACTCGTTCTCGACGTCGGTGCGCACCTCGAAGCTGGTGGAGCCGCGACCGTCGAGATCGGTGAACGCGGCGATCTCGGCAGGCGGGAACGTGGCACCGACAGCCGCCTCGGGCGGCATGGAGGTGGCGTCACAGGCCGGGTACGAGGTCCCCTTCGCGGCCACGAAGGGCGTCAGGTGCACGGAGAGGCCGGCGGTCGGTGGGCAGCTCGACGGATAGGGCAGGAGCCCGGTCACCTGGGCGCGTGCGGCCTCGGTGGCGTAGGCGTCGTGGCGCCAGACCGCAACACGGTCGGCGGTACCGGCGCTGCGCTGCATACGCGTCGAGGTCCAGCACGTCTCCGGCCGGAGCTGCTGTGCGACAGGCAGACTGGGATCATCCAGTCCCCGACACTGCATGATCACGACGGGGTACTCCTGGAGCAGCCCGCCCTCCCCGAACGGGTTGACGGCCCTCGCCGCGCTGGGGTGGGCACCGGACCAGCTGATCTGGACGCGCTCGCGACCGCGCAGCTCCCTGGTCTTGTCGACGGAGACCGTGACGTCCCGTTCGTCGACTGTGAGGGGGCCCGACGGGTCGGCGAAGGTCCGGGCCAGGTGCTGGGTCCGGCTCCAGGCGCCCGTGCCGGGCGTGGGAGACGACGCCGCCGTGGCGGGTGCGGCCGCGGACGCGAGGGCCAGCACCACGACGGCGGCGGCTGCGGCGGAGCCAGCCGAGAGCAGGCGACGACCGCCGCCGGGAGCCGGCGCACGGCGCTTCATCGGGCACCGTCCGCGCGCCGGGACCACGCGACAGCGAGGAAGCCGGGCAGCAGGACGAGCAAGAGGACCTCGAGCGCCGCGAGAGCCCCGAAGACTCCGCTGTCGTTCTCCCGACTTGCGACGAGCTGGGTGGGTACGGCCACGACATCCGAGGCGGCGACGTTCCCCGCTGCGGCATTCACCACCTCGCCGGTGGCCGGATCGATGACGGGCGCCGCAGCCCCGGCGGCCGGCGCGGCCCCCACGGCTCCCCCGGCTGATGGGGCGCCAGCGGGGCTGCCCGCCGCCGACGCTCCTGAGCCAGCAGGACGTCCGGACGCTGCTCCCGGGTTCGTCCCGGCTCGTGGTGAAGTTGCACCGCTGCCAGCGGGAGCTGCACCGGGAGTGGCCGCAGCGCCTCCGTTCCGGGCCTCGGACTGGTTCGTCGTGGGCGTCCCCTTCCCGGTCGGGCTGCCGCACGGACCCTGGCCCGACCGGTCGCACGTGGCCGGCGCCGGCGCGATCTGGGCGAGCCGGTTGGTGGAGAGGTCCTTGCCGTTGAACGTCGGGTTGTTGCAGGAGCGAACGTCACGGTTGCTGATGTCGATCGCCGGGTCTCCCGCCTTGAGCTTGCCGAGCTGCTCGAAGCCGGCCTGGACGAGGTTGAGCGGAAGCGGCGAGTAGCCGAATCCGCCGGCCTTCGTCTGCCCCTGGCAGAGGGAGTAGTACATGAAGTCGGCCAGCGTCTGGCGTTTGGCGGTCGTCATGCGAACGTCCTTGGCCCCGGTCGGGATCAGCATGTACGAGTAGGAGGAGAGCGGGTAGGCGCGCGGGTCCCCCGACGCGTAGACGCCGGTGAGGATCTGCGTCAGGTAGTTCTGCGACGTCTTGTCCTTGTTGATCTGGGCCTTCGTCAAGGCGACCGCGACGTTGTACTGCGTCGGCTCGACGAAGTAGCCGCCACGGTTGAGGACCTTGACGACGGGATACGCGGCATTGACCGGGTAGGAGTACTCGACGTAGCCGATAGTGCCGTTGCCGGCGGCGCTGGAGATGGTGTTCATCACCTGGTCGGACTTGGAAGCGGCGATGGATCGGCCCTTGCGCGGGAAGTAGGACGTCATCCCCGACCTTCCGTAGAAGGGGCGCCAGATGCTCGGGTACTCGTGGTCGAGGTATGCCGTGAACTGGGCCGTCGTGCCCGACCCGTCCGAGCGCACGACCGGGGTGATGGGCACCGAGGGCAGCACGCGTCCGTTGTTGTCCGCCTTGATCGCCGGGTCGCTCCAGTTGGTGATCTGGTTGGTGAAGATCTTCGCGATCGTCGCGCCGGAGAGGCGCAGGTTGTTGACCTGTTTGCCACCGATCCGCAGCTGGTAGGTGAAGGCCGTCCCGCCCGCGACAATGGGCAGGTAGGCGAACGAGCGGCCGTTGGAGTTGTCCGCGTTGCCGAACTCGTCGGAGCCCTGGTAGGGGATCTCGCTGATGCCGAAGTCGGTCACGTTGGCAGCGAAGTCCTTACGGCCCTGCGAGGATCCGCTGCCCTGGTAGGTGACCTTCATGCCGTAGGCGTCGACGTCGGAGATCCACTGCTGGAGGATCACCTCGCTCCACGAGGAGCCGGAGCCCTCGATCTGGGCGTAGACCGTGGCCTGTGCGGTGGCGGCGGGGGTGATCGTGAGGAGGACGGTCGCGATGACCGCGAGGACAGAGGTGGCTCGGGGATGTTTCACCGGGTTTCCTTGGCGGTGTCGAAGAGGCGGCGGAACAGTGAAGGTCGTCGGCTGACGCGTTGACGCGCCAGCCGTCGGGCGACGACGAAGAGGACGAGCACCAGGGCCATGAGCACGCTGGCGGCGCCGAAGCCGCGGACGATGAGGCCGGGCTCTCCGCTGCGCACGGCTTGGTAGATGTAGAGAGGCAGCGAGTTCATGACCCCGTTGGTCGGGTCGAGCACGACGAAGGACGCAGCTCCGGATGTCAGCAGGACCGGTGAGGTCTCACCGACGCCGCGCGCGATGCCGAGGATCAGCGCGGTGGCGAGACCGGGGCGGGCAGTGGGCAGCACGACGTGCCACACGGTCTTCCACTGCGAGGCTCCTAGCGCGAGGCTGGCCTCGCGCAGACTGCCCGGCACGACACGAAGGACGACCACGGAGGCGCGGGCGATGATGGGCAGCATCATGACGGACAGGGCCAAGGCGGCCGCGAGCCCGGACTTGGGCATCCCGAGGGAGACGATCGCCGCTGTGTAGATGAAGAGCCCCGCAACGATCGACGGCAGGGCTGTCATGGCCTCGACGATGGTGCGCACGATCCGCGCCAGGCGTCCGCCGACCTCCGTCATGAAGATCGCTGCGCCGACGCCGAGGGGCACCGAGATGGCCACCGCGATGGCGATCTCGATGAGCGTCCCGACGATCGCGTGCAGCAGACCGCCTTGGTCGAGAGGGGCTCGAGGACCCACCCCCGCCATGTCACTCGTGTACTGGTTCGGGTGCGGCAATGCCTCCAGGCCGCGCCAGAAGGTGAAGGCGATCGTCGAGAGCAGCGCGACGCCGAGGGTCAGGGCCCCCAGGTGCACGAGGTCGGACACGACGCGGTCGGTGACGTCCGTGCGGCGGGCGGTGACCGCCACGAGGGTCGCATCGACGAGCACGACCAGCACTGCGGTCACGAGGACGAAGGGAAGCACTCCAGGCCAGGGCAGCAGGCGCTGGGTGATGATCCACGCCAGGCTCAGCGCCGCGGCCACGGAGCCGTAGCGGATCAGTCGCTCCTCTGCCGTCGCCACGCCGATCCGGCGTCGTGGAGCCGACGTCCCGGAGGGCGGACCTGACGCGGGAATGACGGTCCCTCCACGTGATTCGGGAGATGACTGCGTCAGCCGAACCGACTCGACCGTGAGAACCGCCGTCTCGTCGACGGTCGACAGCTCAGGCATCTGCGTCGGCTCCTGAACGGCTGCGGCTGACGATGAGTGCGGCCAGGGTGTTGATGCCGAGGGTCATGACGAACAGGACCAGTCCGGCCGTCAGCAGGGCCGACAGCTGGGCCGGTGAAGCGTCACCGAACCGACCAGCGATGAGCGAGGAGATGCTGTTGCCACCGATCTCGAGCAGGCGTGGCTTGATCTCGAAGGCCGGCGAGATGATGAGCAGGACGGCGATGGTCTCTCCGAGGGCACGGCCGAGGCCGAGCATCGTGCCCCCGATGATGCCGCCGCGACCGAACGGCAGCACCACCGTGCGGATCATGCCCCAGCGAGTCGACCCGAGGGCCAGGGCCGCCTCCCGCTCCCCCGGCGGGGTCTGCGAGAACACCTGGCGCGTCACCGCGCAGATCATCGGGGTGACCATCATCGCGACGGCGATGCCCGCGATGAATGACGATGCGGTGTACCGCGTCGCGTCGACGGGAACACCTTGGGGGTCGGTGTCGACCGCGAAGAACGGCACCCACCCGAAATGCACGTGCAGGAAACGAGCGATCCCCGCGGCATACGGCTGGATGAGGAAGAAGCCCCAGAGCCCGTAGACGATGGACGGCACAGCAGCCATGAGGTCGACGAGCGAGACCAGCGCGCTCTTGGCGCGAGGCGGTGCGTACTCACTGATGTAGAGAGCCGTCGACAGCGCCAGGGGGAAGGCGAAGAAGAGCGCCACCGCCGCGATCGAGACCGTGCCGACGAGCACCCCGGCTATGCCGATGACATCAGCCTCTGGCTGCCACTGCGACTCCGTGAAGAACGAGAAGCCGTAGCGCTGGAGAGTCGGCACGGACTGGTAGGCGAGGAAGAGCCCGATGCCGCCCGTGATCGCCAGGACCGAGCCACCGATCGCCGTCGCGGAGAGCCGGAAGGCGCGATCCCCGCCGGTGGCGGACGTGCCGAGCACGCGCGGAATGGCCTCGACGCCCTCGGGTGTGGGGGCGGGAAGATACGTCGTCACGGAGCCTCGTTGGGTGCGGCCTCGAAAGGCGCCAGATGCAGACGTGCTTAGTGTGGGACCGTCCCACGGGCGCCGTCAGCCGCTTGACGTGGAGGACGGATGAACAGTCGGTGGCGGCTGGACATGAGGAGTTCACTTGTCCCACGAGCCTGCGGTGCAACGGAATTCACCGTCCGGACGCTGTCACCCAGCTTTTCCGATGCCTGGGGCGCCGCGATCGATCCAACCGGGCCGGCGGGCCTACAAGACCAACCGGCCAGTCGTAAGTACGGAGGCAAGGTCAGCGTCGATGGGACGGACCAGGAACGGTGCGCGCTCTCCGAAAGGGCGCCGTTCCGATTTCAGCGAGATACCGCCGGCGTGACAGTCCACTTCAGATGTGTTTCCTCCATCCTCGGCTGCGCCCCGTGGCGTCTCCCGTGTGGTGCCCTGGGTTCACCCAGCGTTGGCGCGTGTCGGCGCCGATCACCGGGGAAGGCGGTCGCTCGTGACGGAGCTCCCCCGGACGCAGCGCCAGAGGACACTTGGGCGGACCTGGCGCTGGAGCCCGCGGTGCGGACTTCCTGGGTGCATGGGCGCACGCCACCGTCCGCGGGAAGCTGCGCCCGGACTGTGCAACGCGCACTCGCTCCTGATCCCGCGCCGGCAGGAGCCACCTCGTCTTGGGCGCGACCCCTGAGGAGAGCCCTGATGTGCGCAAGGATCAGCACATGGGCCGTTCACACCACGACGAGATCGAGCGCAAGTACGACGTCGACGCATCCACGGTGTTCCCGAACCTCGCCGAGACAGGCGGTCTCCACTCCATCGGCAGACCTCGGACGTCCCAGCTCGAGGCGGTGTACTTCGACACCTCAGGGCTCGACCTCGCCCGCAGCGGGGTGACCCTGCGGCGCCGCTCAGGCGGGAGCGACGCCGGCTGGCACCTGAAGCTCCCGGCAGGCCCGGACACCCGAACCGAGCTCCGCGAACCACTGGGACGAAGTCATGAGGTGCCCGAGAACTTCCGGACACGGGTGCACGCCATCACCCGGGGCCGGCCCCTCGAGCCGGTTGCCACCGTGAGCACTCGCCGTCGGGACTACCCCCTCCTCGACTCAGAAGGTTCCGTGCTCGCCCTCGTCTCGGACGACAGTGTCCGGGCACGACGCCACGACGACGTCACCGGCAGCACGGGCGATGAGCTGGCCTGGCGTGAATGGGAGATCGAGCTCGTCGACGGTCCACACGCCCTACTCGACGCCGTCGGAGAGCGGCTGCTGGCAGCCGGAGCCGCCCCGGCGTCAGCCAGCTCGAAGCTCGCCCGCGTCATCGGGGAGCCTCCTCCAGCCGTGTCGTCCCCCGGTACGCGAAAGGGGCACGCCAAGCCCACAGTCGAGCAGCTGCTGAGCGCGCAGCTGGCAGAGCATCTGGCACGCTTGCTGGAGCAGGATGCCGGGGTCCGCGCCGAGCAGGCTGAGGCCGTCCACCGCGTACGCATTGCGGCCCGACGACTGCGCTCGGTGCTCACGACGTTCCGCCCACTGCTCGACACGTCCGTCACCGACCTCGTTCGCGAAGAGCTCCGCTGGGTCGGCGAGTGCTTCGCCGCAGCCCGCGACGCGCACGTACTGGGCGAACACCTCCGCGCCGTACTCGCCTCCGAACCCGCCGAACTGGTGGTCGGACCGGTGAGCGCGCGTCTCGACCACGAGATCAGCACCGAGTACGGCCGCGGCCGGGAGGCTTCCAGACAGGCCCTGGACAGCGACCGCTTCGTCCGTCTCCTCGACGTGGTCGAGGAGCTGATCGCCTCGCTGCCCCTGCACTCACACGCCCGGCGACCTGCCAGGAAGACGATGCCCGGTCTGCTGGCCCGGGACGTCAAGCGCCTTGTGGTAGCCGTACTCGCGATCGAACGGACGACTGACCCCGTCGAGCGTGACACCGCCTTCCACGAGGCCCGCAAGAAGGCCAAACGCCTGCGGTATGCCGCGGAGTCCGCCACGCCGGTACTGGGCAAGAGGGCCCGCACGTTGGCGGCGGCCACCAAAGAGCTCCAGGAGGCCCTCGGCATACATCAGGACACGGTCGTTGCCCGTCAACGACTGCGGGAGTATGGCATGCGAGCCCACCTCGACGGCGAGAACACCTTCACCATTGGCCGTTTGCATGCGCTGGAGCAGGCACGCGCCGACAGGGCCGAAGCCGAGTTCGCCCTCTTGTGGAAGAAGTTCAGCGCAAAGCACGGGCGCGCTGGACCCGTTAGAGGCAGAGCTCGCACGCCAGCTCGCCGATCCTGTGGAGGAGGCCCAGATCCTGTGGAGTCCGTGTCTCAGGTGATCGAGGTTGCCAGGACGCGAGCGCGGACCCAGCCTTGTCACTCTTCGGGCGACGGGGGATGCTGGGCGGATGGATGAGACGTCTGAGATGCGCGCGCTCAGCGACGTGCAGACGCGGCTCCAAGCGCGCTTCCCGGACCTGGATCCGGAGATCGTGGAGGCGGCCGTACGCCTAGCCCACTCCCAGATGACGGGTCGAGTGCGCGACTTCGTCCCACTGCTCGTCGAGCACGCCGCTCGTGACCGCCTGGCCTTCGCCGAGCGTGACGAGCCAGCCGCTCGTGACGACCTAGCCGAGCGACGGGCACGAAGGCGCATCGAGGCGTAGGGGCCGGCAGGCTGCGAGGCCTGCGCAGGGCAATGTCCGAGACGTGCTCGAGCGACCGACTCCTCGGGGTGTCACCGAGGGTCTCGTTTTCGATGCCGTCGTGGCTGCGTCAGAAACCCCGACAAGCGCCCGGGAATGCGAAGCGAGGCTCGTCTTCGTGAGACTGGGCGCACTCGGTATCGGGAGACCGCTATGCGTGAAGCCCCCCAACCGGTTGGCGCCAAGGCCCAACCGGTGGGGAGGAAAGGTCTGCATCTGGCTCATCACGCGGCTAGGGCGATGGCACCGCGCCGTCCGCCCATAGTCCCGCCCGGTCGTGCTTTTTTGGCTTGCCTACCGGATGACGATCGCATCCCCGACGGGCCGTTCTCCGGAAGCGTCCGAGGGATGCGTGACGAGGCGTCCTCCGATGCTCATGGCCGTTGACCCGCCACCGTCGAGGTTGATCGCATCGCGCATGCCCAACGCTCGCGCCACCTGCGCTTCTTCGGGAACGGAGAGCCCAAGCTGGTCAGGCTGGCGGCCGTCGACGGTGACCAGCACGGTGCGACCGGTCGCGTCAGCGCCGGCGAAGGTGCGTGGGTTGCGTTGCAGTGCCCACCCATACGCAAAGGACGGGTCGGTCGGGTGGACCATGCCGTCAGCATTTTGGGTGATGTACGCGGCGCCGAGTTGAGTCCATAGCGTTGGTGTACGACGACACCGGTGGCGTGTGCCTGCTGGATGCAGGTGCGGTCACCGCGTGATCCTTCGAGTGAACCTCTCACAGCACCCTCGAATGGAGCATCGCGATGACCGCGAACACCAGTATCGACCCTGCCGCCTTCCTGCACGAGCAGCTCGCCCAGGCCAGTCCCGACCTGATGCGGGAGCTGCTCGGCACGTTCATCAACGCCCTGCTGTCCGCTCAGGCCGACAGCGTGTGCGGCGCCGAGTACGGTGCCCGCAGCGACGAGCGCACCAACCGACGCAACGGCTACCGGCACCGGGACCTCGACACCAGGGCCGGCACCATCGACATCGCAATCCCCAAGGTCCGCGAGGGGACTTTCTTTCCGGACTGGCTGCTTGAGCGGCACCGCCGGGCCGAGGCCGCGCTGACGACGGTCGTGGCGACCTGCTACCTCCTCGGGGTGTCGACCCGACGGATGGACAAGCTCGTCAGGACGCTCGGGATCACCGGCCTGTCCAAGTCGCAGGTGTCGGTGATGGCCAAGGACCTCGACGAGCAGGTCGCCGCGTTCCGCACCAGGCCCCTCAACGACGGGCCCTACACGTTCGTCGCGGCCGACGCGCTCACGATGAAGGTCCGCGAGGCCGGCCGCGTCGTCAAGGTCGCGGTCATGGTCGCCACCGGTGTTAACGCCGACGGCTACCGCGAGGTCCTCGGGATCCACACCGCGACAACCGAATCCGCGGCTGGCTGGTTGGGCTTCTTCCGGGACCTGACCGCCCGGGGCTTGTCCGGCGTCGCACTCGTCACGAGTCATGCGCATGCCGGGCTCGTCGAGGCGATCGGGGCGGCCCTGCCGGACGCGTCCTGGCAACGCTGCCGCACCCATTACGCTGCAAACCTCATGGCTGTGACCCCGAAGTCGCAGTGGGGGTGGGTCAAGGCGTTGCTGCACTCGGTGTACGACCAGCCCGACGCCGAGGCCGTGAACGCCCAGTTCGACCGGGTCCTTGAGGGGTTGTACGAGAAACTCCCCACCGTGGCCGAGCACCTCGAGCTGGCCCGCGCCGACATCCTCGCGTTCACCGTGTTCCCGAAGGAGATCTGGCGCCAGATCTGGTCGAACAACCCGAACGAGCGCCTCAACCGTGAGATCCGGCGCCGTACCGACGTCGTGGGCATCTTCCCCAACCGCGAGGCGATCATCCGCCTCGTCGGCGCGGTGCTGTCCGAGCAGCACGACGAGTGGGCCGAGCAACGCCGCTACCTCGGCCTCGAAGCGCTGAAGAACGCCCGCACCGTCCTCGACAGCGGTGTCATCGACGACGAGCCCCAGGAGGTGTCGAACGACCTGATCGCCACCGCGATCACCGGCTAACCGAACGACCCCAAGGGATCACCGTCGTACACCACCGCTGTGGGCTTGACCCGGCGCCGTCGCGGAGCAGCTGTGGTGCCCCGTTGATGACGGTGGTTCGCGGACGGACCAGGTTGCCCCCGCCAGCTTCGGTGAGGCCAAGGTCCAGCCGAGCGACCTGGCCAGGACGCAGGGGCGTCAGCTTCGAGGTGAGGTTTCCGATCGCCTGGACAGAGCGCTGCCCGGTTTGAAGCGTCGTGCCTCGCCGGGCCTCGACGCGGACAACGCGGTCGTTGCCGTCGAGCACGACCTCACTGCCGGCTCCGGCCGGCGTGGAAGGACCGTAGGCGTTGGTGAAGGCGACCAGCTCGTCCGCGTCGGTGCACGTGGCATCGTGCAGAGGGTGGTCGGTCGGTTGGTCGCCGGCGTCCCCACCACAGTTGCGGATCAGGCCCGGCACCCGGTTGATGCCGTCCAGGTCGACTCTCGATGACCCGCTGCTGAGGGAGCCGCGCCACAAGGGCCGAGAGATGCGGGTGTGCAGGGCCCGGTCGTCGAGGACGAGGGCCGGTCGGCCGGCGACCGTCTCGGACTCCAGGATGCCCCCGTAGACCCCGACCCCTGCAGGGTCACCGGGAGCGCCGGCCTTCGGGTCCAGAACGAAGAATCCACCGTTCACGGCAGCCTTCGCGTGGGCGTACGTGCCGAGTGCCGTGGTGGTCTCGCGGTCCACGAGGTCCGGGCCGAAGGTCGCACCGAGGTGCCCGCGGAACTCCCGCGGGTCGATGGTCAGTACGTTGATGCTCCACTGGCCCTTGGACATGCTGGCCCCGTCCCACCCGGCGTACCAGGTGCGGGCGGCGAATCCTGCGGCCTTCAGTCGGGTGACGTATGCCGTGGCGTCGGCCTGGGACGGAAAAGTGGACGTCGAACGCACCCGGTAGCCGATGACGCTGGCAGGGACGTCGGCGACGGCTGGCTGGCGCACCGGTTGGCTCTGGGCGCCGAAGCCCGCAGCCGTCAGGCGGCGAACGAGGTCGTCGGCGCTGCCCTGGTCCTGGACCACTCGTGGGGGCGCGTCCGGGTCGGGGCTGGTGCGGCTGGAGGGAATGCTGAGCTCGACGACCCATGGCGTGCTCGGGTCGAAGGCACCGCGCACGATGTGGGTCATCGTCACGCCCGCCTCGACGGTCGTGGTCGTTCGCGTCTCGGGGAGACCGGCAGGCCCCAGCGGCAGCCCGGCCGACGCGGCATACCCCGTGTGACCCATCGACAGCGGTGCCGCGTGCGTGGACGCGGCCGTCATGCAGCTCACCGTGATGAATATGGCTGCACCCAACGCCGCCATGGGTGTCGACGGGGGCCGGTGTGCGATACGCGCCAGTGACATGCCAGCCACTCTGACTGGCCACGGCACCAAGGAGCCCGCGGGCAGGTGAACGAGCCATGAACCCTGGCGGCAGGCGGGACCCACGTGACGTACGAGTGGTCGGGCACCCAGGCGATCCGGCTCGTCGGGTTCGGGCTTTCGTCAGTCAGGTCCCCTGGGGCTGGCGCCGTGGATCAGCTCATCCCGGGCATCGGGCGAATCGAACGTCTCGAGGACCTCGCTGCAGTGCAGCTCGAGCTCACCGCCGACGATCTCGCGGAGCTCGACTCGGCTTCGGCCAGGGTGCAGGGGGTGCAGGTCCAAGGCGACCGCTACCCGGAGGCGATGCAGCGGATGGTCGACCGCTGAGGGAAGGCGTCCCGCTCGACATCGGTCGAGCGGGACGCCTTCGTGACCGCGTGGCGGCCTCTCAGCGTTGGTTCCACCCGCTGTTGTAGACGTCGAGCCCGAACCGGTTCAGGCCGGGTGTCTGGGCGTAGCCGAGGTAGGGCAGCCGGAAGACGTCCTCGATGGAGGCGAGGAGGGAGTAGTGGTTGTAGCTGGTCGTGCTCCACGTGTTCGGCTTGGTGTAGCGGGAGAGGACGAGCGCGCCGATGCGGCCGCCGCCGGGGCCGGTGATCCCGGGCAGCGCGGCGTTGGGTCCGGGTCCCTCGTGGCAGCAGGCGGTCGCGTCGCTCTGGGGTCCGTCCGACTCGTCGGCCGTGATGACGAGCATCCCGTCGTTCTGGTAGGCCGGGGAGTTGAGGATCTTCGGCACCCAGATCTTGAGCCACGCATCGACGCTGGTCAGCCCTCCGGGCTGACCGTCGACGCACGGCGAGTCATGGCCGTCATGGCACAGGTTCGGGGTGATGTAGCTCAGGTTCGGAGTCGTGCCGGCCGAGGCGAGGTCGGTGCTGAGCGCGTCCAGGTTGACGACGTGCTGGCCGCAGGTCGGCGAGCCGGTGATGGAGGCGAAGTACATGAAGGGGTTGTGCCGCACGGCGTACTGGTTGCCGACGGTGGCCTTCTGCGTGGGGTCCGGGGTGTTCAGGGCCGGGTGCAGGCACGGGGTGGCCATGTCCTCCATGTAGCCCTTCCACGTCAGCTTCTGCGCGGTCAGCTGGTCCGTGAGGTTCGGGACCGACGTGGGGAAGACGCAGCCGCTGCCCACGGCCTGCCCGGGGGCAGCGGTGCCGGTGCCCGCGAACTGTGAGTAGACCTGGCAGTCGGACTGCATCTGGTCGTTCGGACCCTGGCCGGAGATCTGGGCGACGTAGTTCGGCTGCGAGTTGTGCGCGGTGCCGTAGTACGTGTTGAGCAGCACGCCCTGCGACCGGAGCGTCTGCGCGAGGTAGGGCGCAGCAGAGCCGGCTCCCCAGGTCTTGTCATAGCCCTTGTTCTCGATGTTGATGACGAACACGTGCTTGACCGGGGGCACGTATGCCGTCGCGCTCGAGGCCGCATCGCTCGCCCCGGACGTGGTGATGCCCAACCCGAACACGGCTAGCGCCGCGACGACTGCTCCAAGCAAGAGCCCACGGTGCTTCCGCGACGAGTGGTCGATGAGGGTCATGGGAGGCTCCATCCGTCGGCGAGTGCTTTGGTCTTCAGCTGTGACCACTCGGACTGTTCGGGGCCGCTCACTGCCGCGGGCGTGCAGGCCGTCGCCGTGAACGGTGGCACGACGAACCTCGGGGCGCTGAGGTTCGGGGGTGACGAGAAGTCGAGCACCTCGGCGATGTTGCGCGCGTTGGAGTCGCGGGGCGTCAGTGGCGCCAGGCCCCAGCGCCACTCGATCGTCTTGAGGATCGAGGTGTGGTCGTAGGTGTTGTGGGCGACGAACCCGCGTCGGGCCCGCGGCGAGACGAGCAAGGCCGGGACCCGGAAGCCGCGCAGCGCCGTGCTGCCGCCGGTGTCGGGGGCCGTGGTCGGAGCGACGTGGTCGTAGAACCCGCCCCACTCGTCGAAGTTGACGACGAGCAGGGTCCGCTCCCAGTTGGGGCTGGAGGTGACTGCCTGGTAGACCTCGTTGAGGAACTGCTCCCCGGCCCGGATGTCGGCATGGGGGTGGTCGTCGCTCGAGGAGCCCGAGCTCTCGTCCTGGAACCTCGGGTCGATGAACGACACGTCCGGCAGGGTCCCGGCGGCGGCGTCCGAGAGGAACGTCGCGAACGGCTTCGCGATGGGGAGGTACTTCGTGCCCCAGAGCGCGACGAACGGGATGTCGGAGAAGTAGTAGCGGCCGGTGCGTCCCGCCGCGGCCAGCCGGTCCCAGATCGTCGGCAGGGTCGAGGTGGTGGTCGAGTTGTGGATCCGGTCGGTGGCGGCCGCGTGCATGTAGAACCGGTTCGGGTAGGTCTCGGCCATGACGGCGGAGTAGTACCCGTCGCACATGGTCCATGCCGGCGCCGCTTGCCCGAGGAAGGCGAGGTCGGACTGTTGGTAGTAGCCGACAGGCAGCAGGTCGTCCTCGCCGGCACGCAGCCAGCCGTCGGCCTTGCCACCGTTCAGCTGGATCAGGCCGCCCTCTTGGGAGTGGTCCGGGTCGTTGTGACCGCAGCTGGCGTACTGGGTCAGGTGGTAGGTCGATCGGGTTACCCCGTACCGGTCGACGTAGCTCAGCCCGGCCTGCTTGCCATTCGCTCCGGGGAGCCAGCCCATGAAGTGGTCGAACGAGCGGTTCTCCATCATGACGACCACGATGTGGTCGATCCCGGAGGCGCCGGGGGAAGGGAGGGGCGTGGCTGCCGAGGCCGGCTCAGGGCCGGCCACCGACGAACCTCCGGAAAGGGCCACCGCGCCGCCCGCGACCGCCGCGCTGCTGAGTAGTTGTCGCCGCGTCATTTTCACGGCGTCGACGCTAGCGACCCATTATGGAAAATCCCTAGTCGAGGACGGCCAGTTGGTCGTGCGTTCATCGGAAGTTAGCCAAGGACCTCACTCACGTGACCCGTGACACTGGCCTGGGTAGGCATTAGTTTCGCAGGCCTGTAGGTACAGCTGAGGACGCTGACGTCACTACGCCCGAACCGACGAGGGCAGTGAGAGGACACGGGCCGCCGACATCTACCTCGCGCGCCGACTGCCCCGGCTTCCCGGCACAGATTCCCTGGCGCACGGCCGACCGTGCGATGTCCGGGCAAAGGTGGGACGGCATACGTCGTGCGACCCGAGCCGGGGAGACTCTCGGGAGTTGCCCCGGAGGATCCTCGGATCTGGCTGGGAGCTTGACGCTTCGGCTCTCAACGACTGGTGAACACCCGGGATCAATCTCGTCAGCGTTTGACAGGTCGGTTGTGGAGGTCACGTCCCCGCCGAGACGCTGCCGTCCGTGGTGGTCGAGCAGCACCACCGCATGGCTCGTTTCGACGGGAGTGGGCATGAAGAGGTTGGGAACACGCGCCGTCGGCCTGATGGCGGCGATGGTCACCCTCGCGGTCGCCGCGGGCGGACTGCAGGCAGAAGCTGGTACCGGCCGTCCGACAGCCGGACCGGGCTCGTGCAACGAGAAGAACTGGCACCCCGGGACCGACCCCGAGGACGCCAAAGACCTCCCACAGGGCCACCGGCCCCAGACCTACACACCAGACGACTTCGATTGCAGCGGAGCCAAGTTCGCGGCGCCAGGCGTCGAGTTCGCGAAGTTCCCCCAGCCGCACGACTACCCCGCGAGGCACACCGCGACGAGCACGCCCTCCCAGGTCACCACCGCCAGCGCGACGGCAGTAAATCCCCTGGCGCCCTACTTCCCGCCCTTCACGCACTTCGTCGTCCTCTACCGCGAGAACCACACCTTCGACGACTACCTCGGTGACTGCGCCACCACGGTCCACGCCGGCTGCAACGGCGCGGTCCAGAGCACGAACCACATCAGCTCGGTCCCCAGTCTGCACACCCTGGCCAGCACGTACGCGCTGTCCGACTCGTACAGCACGGGCACCCAGCCACCGAGCGGCCCCAACCACTGGTGGCTCTTCTCGGCGCAGTCGTCCTCGAGCGCACAACAGCAGGGCTACCCGAGCAACGGGACGCAGTTCGACCGGCTACTCGGGGGGACGAGCGTGCCCGGTGGCGCCGGGACCGACCCGTGCGCGACGCAGACGGCGGCGGCGACGGGCAGCAGCCCGTTCACGTTCGTCATGAACGGCGACTTCTACTGGATGCTCAGCACCGGCAGCGGCTACTGGCGCAACCCGGCCACGGGCAAGGTCGAGGTCCTGCCGGTCAACCGCCCCGGCACGACCATCCCGCAGGAGCTCAACTACAACAACTACACGTGCAAGGCGCAGAACGACGACGACCAGGTCATCGCCACCGACTTCCTCAACCACGTGACCACCAAGGGCCTGCCGGCATACTCCTACGTCGAGCTGTTCAACGACCACCCGGGCACCTACCAGGACATCCCGAAGAACGACGCGGTAACCAAGCAGATCGTCGACTCCATCATGGGCAACGCGTCCTACAAGGACAACACGGTCATCATCGTGACCGAGGACGACACCCAGAACGGCAGCAACGGCCCGGACCACGTCAGCAACACCTACCGGGTGCCTCTCGTGGTCGTTGCGTCGCCCACCTACGCCAAGCAGCACTACCTGTCGCACGTCTCCTACACGACGAGCAACGTCATCGCCGCGATGGAGCGGACGATGCAGAACGTCCACCCGGGGGTCATCGACCCGAACGACGCCATCGGCACGTCGACGTTCCCGATGACGACGTCCGACCAGTCTGCCCTCGGCGACCCGCTCTCGGACTTCTGGGTGCAGGGCTCCTCCCCGCTGACCGCCAAGGCGACGGCGACGCCGACGAGCGGCAACGCGCCCTTGTCGGTTGCCTTCACTGGCTCCGCAACCGGCGGCACCGCCCCGTACTCCTACAGCTGGAACTTCGGTGACGGGTCGGCCCCCAGCACCGCGCAGAACCCCAGCCACTCGTATGCCGCCGCCGGCACCTACACCGCGACGCTCACCGCCAGCGACAGCGCCTCTCCCGCAGGCACGTCGACCTCACAGGTGACCATCACGGTGAGCGCCGTCGGCAGCCCGCTGGCCGCGAGTGCGTCCGCGACACCGACCTCGGGCCAGGTACCGCTCAACGTGGCGTTCACCGGGTCCGCCACCGGAGGCACCCCGCCCTACGCGTACAGCTGGAACTACGGTGACGGGTCGGCCACCAGCACCGCGCAGAACCCCAGCCACTCGTATGCCGCCGCCGGCACCTACACCGCCACCCTGACCGTGACCGACGCCTCCTCGCCCGCCAAGACCGCCTCCTCCAGCGTGACCGTCACGGCCTCGCCGATCGCCGGCGCTGCGCCGGGTGCGCCGACGGGTCTGACGGCGTCGCCGGGCAACGGCCAGGTCTCGCTCAGCTGGACCGCACCAGCCAGCAACGGCGGCGTCAACATCACCTCCTACCGGGTCTACCGCGGCACCTCCAGCGGCACGGAGACCCTCGTCACGAGCGGGGGCTGTTCCGGAGTCGGGACCGCCCCCACCTGCACCGACACCGGGCTGACCAACGGTCAGGCCTACTACTACAAGGTCAGCGCGGTGAACTCGATCGGCGAGGGCAACCAGAGCAGCGAGACGAGCGCCACGCCCAACGGCTGCCCCGCTCAGCAGCTGCTCGGCAACACCGGCTTCGAAACAGGCACGGCGGCCCCGTGGTCGGCCTCGACCGGTGTCGTCAGCAGCAGCACGACCGAGCCCGCTCGGACCGGGAGCTGGAAGGCGTGGCTCGACGGCTACGGGTCGACGCACACGGACACGCTGTCGCAGACCGTGACGCTGCCGACCGGGTGCTCGTCCTACAAGCTCAACTTCTACATGCACGTCGACACCGCCGAGACCACTACCACCACGAAGTACGACACGCTCAAGCTCCAGGTGCTGTCCAGCTCCGGGACGGTGCTGGCGAACCTCTACACCTACTCCAACCTGAACGCGAACAGCGGCTACAGCCTGCACTCGTTCAACCTCGCGGCCTACGCCGGACAAGCCATCACACTGAAGTTCACGGGCACGGAGGACAGCACGCAGCAGACCTCCTTCGTCATCGACGACGCAACGGCCAACGTCAGCTGACCGAGTGGGCGCCGGGGCCTCACAAGGGGCTCCGGCACCTGCCGACCCCCTCTGGCAGTCCGCCGACCCGCCTCGCCTCCACACCGACCGCTGGTGCGCCGGCGCCTCCACGGCCAAGGCGACGGTCACCATCGACGACTGCACCCTCGGTGGATGTCGACGATCTCGCAGTCCAAGTACATCTGCCCCGACTATCCCTCAGTCGCCCGATCACGTTCGGCGTCAGACCTGGCCTTGGTGACCATGCAGAATCTCGCGGATACGGTGAACTTCATCCTGCCGCAGACCGATTCACTGGCTGCCTTGAAGCGTCGTGGGCTACTCGTACTTCGTGTTCGGCGTGCCAGCGAGGCACTCGCCCCGGTCGTCGCCGAGCTGCACCGGACGCCAGGCGCAGGAGGCGGCCGGCCGCGGGGCCTCGGGTGTTTCGGGCAGCCCAACCAGGGGATGCGGTTCGGGCGCCACTTTCGGCCGGGTCACGCGCGGCCGCAACAGGCCGCGCTCCGTGTCGCCTGTAACGGGGCGATGCTCGGAGTGGATAAGTCGGGTAGCGGGGCGGTGGTCGATCCCCCGAGCGGCCGCCGTCCCGCGCTCATCGCAATCCACCAGGCGTGACATTCGCCGTCTCAAGTCCCCACTCCCGCCGCATGGCTTCCCGCCCTGCCATGGCATCGACGGATGGGCCTCGGCCCCCTCCAACGGGCAGCCCGAGATCCCGCGACAACGGCAACTCGGGGGTCATTCCGTCGTCTCGAGCGTGGCGCTGGTGACGGACCGTGGACGTGCTTCTCAGACGAGGCACAGAGTCTGCCCAACCTGCAAGAGCAACGTGGATCTCGTGTGCCCGCCGATGCTCCCCTGTCTCGGCGGGCACGTCCATGCCTCGGCGAGACTCGCCTTGTATGCGTCCCGCGCCGTTTGCGGTGTGGTGCCACTGGGTTCACCCAGCGTTGGTGCGTGTCGGTCACGATGACCCTGCGATCGCCGGACACGGTGATTGCAGACCGGTGTCGGCCGGGTCTGCGCCCCCACCCAGACACGGCCGGCTCCGACCACCTGGGGAGGGGTCGCGATGACGGAGCTGGCACAAACGCAGGCGCACGCCCTCGATCAGAACCACGTGGTCGAGACGCTTTGCCGAATCTACGACGGCGTCCTCGCCAACGACGAGATCCGTCTTGCCGTCGAGTCCACATGGGGCCAGCTGGTGCTGGGCGCGCGCGACACGGACTTCCTGTCGGTACATGTAGCCCGGCAGGTGCGAAAGCAGCTGCTCCTCGACGCCACCCCGCACCCCCTGTCATGACCGCGTCACCCGCACAAGACGCCGGCGCGCCCCGTTCGGTCCACTGAGGCCTCCCTAACATCCCCGGAGCTGTCCCGCCGGACCACCGGTCCTGCACTGCCACGACCACGCTCCCGGAGGATGCTGCGCCGTTGGACGAGACAGCGGAGCTGCGCGCTGAGCGAGGTGCACACGTGGCTGCGATTGCACTTCCAGGAGGTACCTACGGAGGTGGTCGAGGCAGCGGTTCGCTTGGCGCCCTCGCAGATGACAGGTCGGGTGCTGGACTTCGTACGGTGCTCGTCGACCGAGCCGCCCGTGACCGACTGGCCATCTGCCGAGCGTGACGGCCGCTGACAGCCTGAGGATCACACCCCGAGCCGTGGCGACACGGGCAAGTTGCAGATCGACGTCCCTCAGGGGTGCCCGAACCTGTCTACAAGCTGAATGCCCACCCGTCAGCAGGGCGTGGGCTGCTCGTAGGGGCTGCGCGGGTGCTGTCTCGTGGGTGTCCGCGCTCCCGCGTCGTCGCTCCACCTGGAACGACCCATCAGGGAGCCTGAGGGCCTGTGCATACGTCTGGCCGGAAGGGTCCACGACCTTCTCGACGATGACCCAGGAGCCGTCGCCTGCTGCGAGGTCCTCGAGGAGCAAGAGCAGGACATCCTCCGAGGGATCGTCATAGGTGTCGCCGTTCTCCATGACAGCTCTGAACGTGCGCGTGACCATACCCCACCCTCTCGCATCGTGGAGCGGTCGGAGGACACGTCCGGCAACGGGCCCGCAGGTCACGGTCGAGGGTCGGCCGGCTCCTGTGAGGACCGGTCAGGGCAAGAAGCCAATGCCTCTCGCACCGGCGTCGGGTTCGTCCGTTACCGGCGCCGGCTACGTCGCTGCTGACATCATGGGACTGTGGATCGTGGACGCATGGAGGCGTTCAGCGACGGAGTCCTCGCGGTGGCGATCACCCTTCTCGTCCTGGACCTGCACGTATCGGCCGCCGAGCCGGAGTCTTTGGCGACTCAGCTGCAGCGGGGATGGCCTTCCTTCGCGGCATATGCCGTCAGCTTCTTCGTCATCGGCGTCGTATGGATCAACCACCACGGATTGGTGGGGCTCATCGCGCGCGTGGATCGCCGCCTTCTGTTCTTCAACCTCCTGCTCCTGTTCTTCGTCTCGACCATTCCGTTCACGACCTCCACGCTGGCCGAGTACCTCTACCCGTCCCATGGCTCGAGCACGACCGTTGCCGTACTTCTCTACGGCGTCAGCACTGAGGGCATGGCCGTGTCGTTCACCCTCATGCTGTGGCACATGACTCGAGCGGGGCTCACGAAAAGACCGGTGACGCGACAGCAGGCGAACCGCGCAGTCCTGCGCTTCGGTCTCGGCACACTGCTCTACCCAGTAGTGACCCTCGTCGGAGTCTTCAGCGCCCCAACGATGCTGCTGCTCTACGCCGCCCTCACCACCTACTACGTCCTGGAGCAGACTCCCATCGTGGACAACGCCGTCTAAGAGCCGCTTGGAAGGCGCGGAACCAACTGACCTCGCCGACCAGAAATGAGTCGGGATTCGGCCTGCTACGTAACCCCGCAATCTCGGGCCCCTTCGCAAGGCCCTAAAGGAGCGGGCGGCAAGGGCCGCGGAGGCTGACCATGGACGCCATGCTCGCCACGGAAGCGCTCACTGACCGGCCGCCGGGTGACTGCCGGGGCTGCGGTGCGCGCAATGATCCGGACCGCGTGGTGCACCTCGGCATCCATCCCCAGGTGGGCCTAGGCCGCCCGTGTGCTCATCGGGCTGTCACGAAGGCCTCGGAGATCGAGGATCGCGACCAGGCTGGCCCTCTCGTCCTTGGACGTGACGGTCTGCGGACCGTGCGGCGGTTCGTTAATCGCCCGAGGCTGACACCGAAGCCGATCGGTGGGCGGTGGGCTCCGTGGATCGGCAGGCGGATGCCTGAGCGCCGCGGCGTCCGATCATCACCGATCAGCGCTGCGAGGGGTATCTCAGTCGAGTCCGCCGTCGATGAGGTCGAGCAGACGATCTGTTGCTGCCCTCCGATCGACCTCACCGAGCGCGCCGAGCGGACCGTCGAGGATGAGGACGGCCAGCCCGTGTACGGCCGACCAAGCGGCCACGTCGGTGAACGGCCGTCGCTCGGGTGACAGCACGCCCGCCTCCACGAGCTCATCGACGCACGCAACCAGCAACTGGTACGGGCCGAGGCCTCCGGCCCCTCGGGCGTCGACCGGTGGGTGCAGCTTGTCAAGCTGGACACCGGGGTGCATCGCCACGGTGAACAGACCCGGCTCGGTCCGAGCGAAATCGAGGTAGGCGGCGCCGGTGGCGCGGAACCGGGCGCGAGCTCGGCGACGGCGCGCGGCCTGGGTCCGGCCGAGCTCGGTTGCGTCGGCATCAGCCAGGAGACGCTCCATCGTTGCTGCCATCTGCGCCGACGCATAGGCAGAGATGGCGACAAGCAGGGCGTCACGGTCGGCGTAGTGCCGATAGGCGGCGGTATTGCTGACACCGGCCCGGCGCTGGACGTCGCGCAGCGAGACCGCATCCGGACCGCCTTCCCGGGCAAGCGCGATCCCGTGCTCAAGCAGGGTCGCCTTCAGATCACCGGTCGCGCGCGCTCCCACGTTGTCTCTCCTTCACGGTGCCACAGGTGTTGACAGTGCTAACAAGTGGTGTCAGCCTAGCTTTGTTTACACCGCTAACTGGAAATAGGAACCGCCATGCGACTCTCACCAACGGATGTACGAACACCCTCCCGTGCCGTACTCCCGGTCGTCCTACTCGCCGTGCTCGCCATCACCGTCGAGACCACGGTCGTCAACGTCGCCCTGCCGACGCTCAACACCGCCCTCGACGCCACCACCACACACCTGCAGTGGATCGTCGACGCCTACAACCTCGCGTTCGCCGCGCTCGTACTCGCCGGTGGCGGCATCGGCGACCGCTACGGCCGACGCCCGGTGCTCGTCGTCGGGCTCGCTCTCTTCGCGGCCACGAATGTGGCGGCCGCGCTATCCGCGGGGGCCGGCGCGCTCATCGCGTGGCGCGTCCTCATGGGGGCCGCATCGGCCCTCGTCTACCCGACGACGCTGGCCATCCTGACCGACACCTACCGCGACCGGCGGGCGCGGGCCGCCGTCATCGGAGCCTGGGGTGCCGTCGGCGGGCTTGGCGTCGCCGTCGGCCCCGTGCTCGGCGGCTACCTGCTCGAGCACTACAGCTGGAGCAGCGTCTTCGTCGCGCTCGTGCCGGCAGCCGTCGCCTCGGCGGTCCTCGCCTGGTACCTCGTCCCGGACTCGCGGGCCGAGCACCGGCCCCGTCTCGACATCGCCGGACTCGTCCTGTCGATCCTGTTCCTCGGCACGCTGGTCTACACCATCATCGAGGCACCGACCCGGGGCTGGACCGCCCCGGTGACCCTCGGCGGCTTCGCCGCCAGCGCCGTCCTCGGCACACTCTTCGTGAGCGCAGAACTGCGCCACCCCGAGCCTCTCATCGACGTCTCGCTCTTCATGAACCCGCGGTTCAGCGCCGCGAGCGGCGCCGTCACCGTTGCATTCTTCGGCCTCTTCGGGTTCATCTTCCTGATCACCCTCTTCTTCCAGCTCGTACAGGGCCAGACGCCCCTTACGACCGGGGTCCGCGTCCTACCCGTCGCCGTCTCCATCGCCCTCGGCTCCATCGTCGGCACCAGGCTCGTCGTCGCCGCTCTCGGCACCAAGGCCGTCGTGACGCTCGGGCTGGTGATGCTCAGCGGCGCGTTCGCGTGGGCCGCGACCATCGGCGCCGACATCCACTACGGCGAGGTCGCCGCACAGATGGTGCTGCTCGGCACCGGCCTGGGGCTGACCACCGCTCCGGCCACCGAGTCGATCATGGGCGCGGTGCGGCCCCAGCAGGCCGGCGCCGGATCGGCGCTCAACGACGCCACCCGCCAAGTCGGGGGTACTCTCGGGGTCGCGGTGCTCGGCAGCATCTATACGACGCTGTACTTGCGCGCCATGGACGGGTCACCGATCGCCGCCCAGCTATCACCGGACACCCGCGCCATCACCCGCGAGGGCGTCGCCCAGGGGCTCGCGGTGGCACACGCCGCACCGGGGCCGGCCTCGGCCGCGATCCGCGATGCCGCGATCAGCGGGTTCCTCGACGGACTGCACGTCGGGTGCCTCACCGCCGCCAGCGTGTGTCTTCTCGGCGCCGTGGCCGTGGCGCTCCTGCTGCCGGCCCGGCCCACCGCTTCCCCCGCCGCCGAGAACATCTCACGACCGCTCCTCGTCGGAGACTGAGGTGCCGACCCACCGCCACCGGACTCCCCCAGGAACGCCCGTTCGCATCGACCTCCGGACACCGGGTCCTTGGAGTCATCGGCAAAGGCGGCAAGGTCGTCCTGAACCGCTGCTGGAAGACGTAGCGCGCGATCGACCGAGCCGTCATGGGCCGAACAACAGGCTCGATCGTGCGCGCCGGCTGTGGCACCCGGATGGACCGGCGCTGCGACCCCTGTCTGCCACTACCGGTGGCGTGACGTAGCGTCGCCCACGCGACAGATCGTAGCACCGCTTGCCCGGCGCCCCACGCCCATCACAGGGTCAGCGCAGAGCCCCCTCACCTCACGGTGGGGCACTCTTCGTCGTGCCACCTGTCATATGGAGCCCAGACTCCCCGCGAGCAGCCCAAGGCTTTGACCACGGCACCCCCGGGGTTACCGGCGTAGGCTGAATGGTGCCATCCATCCCGGCCCCCACCGTGGCATGGCGGCGCGTCACCCTCGGGTGATGCTGGCGGCGCCCCTGCAATCACCCCCCGGGGCGCCGCCACCGCTCACCGCCGGACCCTGCGATGAGCCTCCCCACATCTCCCTCGGATCAGAGTGCACCGTCTGATGCCTCGCGGCTCCCGTATTGGAGAATTCACAGGGTTCCGACGGAGCCTGCGCTGCACCATGACGGCCAGGCGCGGGGGCTTTAAGCACCTTCGGTGTAGCCGGGCGGCATTTGCCCGTTCCGCTGCGCGGCGGGCAAACACCGGCATAGGTTTGGACCCGCCGAACGAGCGCACTCCCACCCTGCGTGAGGTCGGCATTTCGCTGCTATCCCCCTACTCGGGCAGCGAAGCAATGTCGGCGCCCAGAAGCGGTGCTGACACTGGCAGCCCGAGCAACTCACATCAGCTGCCAGCAGCCGTGGCCCCGACTCACACCCCCACGACTCGGGGTCACGGCAGGCAGAACTGCCGCGACCTCGGTCCACAGCCTGTCCACGCGTAACCACAAGACCTTTGCGGTCGTTGGACCCGCAAGCGGGGCGGTGGTCATTCCCCCGAGGGGCTGCCGCCCCGCCAGACCCCGCTGCAGCAGAAGAGCCCCGCGCGCCTGAACGCGCGCGGGGCTTTCTGCGTCCTCACCTGAAAAGGGGTGGGACCCCGGGCCCCCTCCACGAGCACCCGAGGCCCCACGACGACAGTGAACTTGGGGGTCAAACCATCGTCATCTTGTAGACGATCGAAGACACGGATCATGACACGGTTCTTGGACCGCTCCCTCGGCCGGGGGCTCAGGTTCGTCCCGGTCTGAGTGGGTAGGTTCGCCCGTATGGGAGCAGAGCGCGGACAATCCCTCGAGGTGGAGTCACCCCGTCTGCGCCTCCTGCGCGAGTGGCTCGAACTACAGGACCAGTACGACCGTGCACTAGCACGCAGGTTCTACGACACACGAGGGCGCGGCTGCCCCTCACCGCCCGGCCTAGAGATGGAGCTCGACGACCTGGCGCAAGCCGTGGGCCGCGCAAAGGCCGCCTACGACCAGGCTAAGGACTCGACCGCGTAGACGGGGCTGCTGCACGCACGGGTGACAGTTACGGTTGGACCACCTGAGTGGCGGTTGTCATCATGATCAACCCGTATTCGACCGGGGTCAACCGGCCGAGGCGGGGCTGTCTCCGACGGCCGTCGTAGGTCCGTTCGACCCAGGTGACGATCGCAATCCGCAACTCGTCGCGGGTCGCTACCTGCGAAAGTTCAAGGCGTTCGTCTGCAGCAGCGCGAAGAACGACTCCATAGCCGCACGGTCCCCGGCCGCGCCGACGTGCCCCATCGAGCCGACCATGCCGTGGCGGTGGGGCTGGGACCAGCCTCCTGGACCGGAACTGCGACCCCCTATCGGTGTGCAGGACGCACCCGGCCACGTCGGCGCCGTCAGCGTGCCGGCGAGAGACGGCGTTGCCCATCGCCGCGACCGCGAGCGAGGACTTCACCCGTGAGTCGATGCTGTAGCCGACGATCCGGTTGGAGTGCACGCCCTTGAGCGCGCTGATCGAGGGCACCGATATAGCTTGCCCTCGCCGCTCCAGTGTTCGGTGATGTTACTGAGCCACAAGCGATTCGGCGCTGCCAAGGTGAAGTCCCGCCCGACCAGGTCGTCGTGGACCGGCGGGCCGGGCGTCTTGCCGTTGCGGCCGCGCTTCTTGCCGAAGGCGGACCACCAGCCCAGTTCCAGCAGAGCGCCCACGCGGTCCGTTCGGCCATCGCCTCCCCGGCCACGCGGGCCCTCGACCAGGAACCGGCACCCGAACTTCGAGTCGTCGCGGTGGGCGTCGATCAACGCGTTCGCCCGGCAGGCCGCGGTCAACTAGGCAGCTTTGACCGGACGGGCGACGCAGCCGTTGCAGGCCCGACGGCGACATGCCGAAGTCCTGCGCGAGCAGGGCCATGGAGGCATTCGACTGCTTGAAGACCCGGATCACGTCCTCGCGGACCTCGTTGGCGAACGCCCTAGCTGTACCCGGCCACCACGTTGGTAGCGGCGTGCCTGGTTGAACGAACGAGAACCTCCGAATGGGATGTGGCTTGTCTAAGGCCCACTCCAACCCGGAGGTTCTCGTGTCCCACGGTAGTGCCCGGCTG
>NZ_BAAARE010000032.1:0-28397 GCF_039532035.1 Terrabacter carboxydivorans
CTGCGTGGGCCGGCGCCAAGATCGACTACCTGATCGACCTCAACCACGCCGTCCTGTTCCACGATGACCAGCTCATCGCACACGTTCGCCTGGACCCCGAAACCCGCATCGACCACACGCCAGGCAACCGGACCTACCACCGAGTCACCAACCCTGACTGTCAGGCATGACCCTTCACCCTTGACAGGAATGTCCCTTCACAGGACACACGCCACGTCGCTGGCGCCATCACCTCGAACCAACGGCTGCGAGGAACTTTCAGCCCAGGGCGCGGCGCAGGTCGTCGACGAGGTCGCGCACGTCCTCCAGCCCGACCGAGACCCGCAGGACGCCGTCGGTGATGCCGACCGCCGCCCGGGCCTCGGGGGCGAGGCGGCGGTGCGTCGTCGTCGCCGGGTGGGTGATGAGCGACTTGGAGTCGCCGAGGTTGTTGGAGATGTCGATGACCTGCAGCGCGTTCATGAGGGCGAAGGCCTCGTCCTTGCCGCCGTCGAGCTCGAAGGTCACTACGGTGCCCGCCGCACGCATCTGCCGCTTGGCGAGCTCGTGCTGCGGGTGCGACTCGAGGAACGGGTGCACGACGCGCTTGACGCTCGGGTGCGACTCGAGGAAGCGAGCCACCTCCAGCGCACTGGCGGCCATCCGCTCGACGCGCAGCGACAGCGTCTCGAGGCCCTTGAGCAGCACCCAGGCGTTGAAGGGCGACATCGACGGGCCGGTGTGGCGCATGAGGTTCTGCACCGGGCCGTCGATGAACTCCTTGGGCCCGAGCACAGCGCCGCCGAGCGTGCGGCCCTGTCCGTCGATGTGCTTGGTGGCGGAGTAGACGACGATGTCGGCGCCGAAGTCGAGCGGCTTGGAGAAGACGGGCGTGCCGAAGACGTTGTCGACGACGACCTTCGCGCCGGCGGCGTGCGCCAGCTCGGTGACCGCCGCGATGTCGACGAGCTCCTGCATCGGGTTGCTCGGCGTCTCGAAGAAGACGGCGGTGGTGGGCTCGGAGAGCGCCTCGCGCCACTGGTCGAGGTCGGCCCCGTCGACGAAGACGGTCTCGACGCCCCAGCGCGGAAGGATCTCGTCGAGGATGACGAAGCACGAGCCGAAGAGGGCGCGCGAGGACACGACGCGGTCGCCCTGCCCGAGGAGGGCTGCGAGGGCGACAAAGACGGCAGACATGCCCGACCCGGTGGCGAAGCACGCCTCGGCGCCCTCGATCTGGCGCAGCCGCTCCTCGAACATCGTGACAGTGGGGTTGCCGTAGCGGGAGTAGACGAAGCGGTCGACGTCGCCCTTGAAGGCCGCCTCGGCGTCCTCGGCCGTGTCGTAGACGAAGCCGGAGGTCAGGTAGATCGCCTCGGACGTCTCCTCGAAACCACTGCGGGACAGCCCGGCCCGCACCGCGAGGGTGTCGGGACGCCAGGTCGCGGTCGGGTCGTTCACGTCGCCGCCGCTCATCCCTGCACCCACGGCAGCCCCGCGACCTTCCAGCCCGAGACCGAGCGGTGCCGCTGCTCGTCGTGCGGGCCCTCGAAACCGTCGAGGATGTTGTGCGAGCGCGTCCAGCCCTCACGGGTCGCGGCCTCGGCCGCGGCGACGGAGCGCACCCCGGAACGGCAGAGGAAGTAGACGGGGGCGTCCTTGGGCACGCCTGCCGCCGCGAGGTCGGCGGTGAAGCCGGCGTTGACCGCACCGTCCGGGAAGCGCTGCCACTCGACGAGGACGACGTCCTTGCCGGCAGCACTGAGGTCCGGCAGTCCGACGTAGAACCACTCGGCCCTCGTGCGCACGTCGACGAGCACCGCACCGGGCTCGTCGCGCAGGACCGACCAGGCCTGCTCGGGGGTCACGTCACCGGCATAGCTCATGGACCGAATATCGCACAGCGTCCGTCAGGCGAGATGAGCAGTCCGATTGGTGAAAGCCACCGACGCCGAACCGTCCTCCCAGACCTCGACGGCGGTCAGGCTGCCCGGCGCGGTGGCCAGGGCCCAGAAGCGCTCCACGGGGGTGCCGAGCACCTCGCTCAGCACCGAGAGCACGCCGCGCCGGCTCGTCACGGCGACGACGGTGCCGCCCGTCGCCACGAGCGAGTGGTATGCCGTGCGCACCCTCGCGTCGGCGCCGTCTCCGGGTGCCTGGCCGGACCAGGCGTCGGCGATCTCGGCGTGCACCCCGAGGGCGTCGGCGAGGTCGGAGGCGACCTTCTCGGCGAGGGCGTCGCCGGCCCCGACCACGGCCGCGCCGGACGGGACGAGCCCCCGGACGGCGGTGACGACGCGCGGGGTCACCGCGGCGTGGAGGGGAGCCTGGACGAGCAGCAGCCGCAGCGGCCGCACACCCTCCGGGAAGGCGCTGGCCGAAACCGCTTCTGGCGCAAGGTCGTCGGCGTCCTGGCCGTCCGGCTCACCCTCCGCCTGAGTGAGGATGCGGTGCACGCTCTTGCCGTCCATCGCGTCGTTGCTGAGGGCGTCGGCGTCCTTGTTCTTCTCGCGCGGGATCCACTCGAAGTCGACGCTGCCGCCGGCGTCGGAGATCTCCGCGCAGAGGTCGCGGGCCTCGAGGGCGAGACGGCGCATGTCCTCGTGCTTGATCTTCCAGCGGCCCGACATCTGCTCGACGACGAGCTTGGAGTCCATCCTGACGCGGACGCTCGCCCCGGGGTCGAGGTCGATGACCGCACGCAGCCCGGCGAGCAGGCCGGAGTACTCGGCGACGTTGTTGCTCGCCTGGCCCAGGGGCTCGGCCAGCTCGACGAGGACCGAGCCCGTCGTGGGGTCCCGCACGAGCGCGCCGTAGCCGGCGACACCGGGGTTGCCCCGGGAGCCGCCGTCGGCCTCGATGACGAGTCGGCGACCCGACCCCCGGGAGGCCGGCATCACCGACCGCTCACAGGCCGGACTCGCCCGTCCGGATCATGATGCGGCGGCACTCCTCGCAGCGCACGACCTCGTCCTCCGGGGCGTTGCGGATGCGGGAGAGGTCGACGTTGCCGAGCTCGAGCCGGCAGCCGCCGCAGCGACGGTGGCGCAGCTCGGCGGCTGCCAGGCCGCCGCTGCTCGCCCGGATCTTCTCGTAAAGCGCCACCAGGTCGTCACCGACCCCGGCGACGATGTCGGCGCGCCCGGCGGCGACCTTCTCGGCCTCGGCGTCGAGCGTGGTGACGGCTGCGTCGCGCTCGGACTCGAGGGCCTCGACGCGCGTGAGGAGCTCGGCGCGGCGGGCCTCGAGGTCGGTGACGCGTGCCGCGAGGGACTCGGACCGCTCCATCACCTCGAGCTCGACCTCCTCGAGCTCGGCCTGGCGCCGGGCGAGCGAGGTCAGCTCGTGCTGGAGGGCCTGCAGGTCCTTGGCGCTGCCCTGACCGGCGTCGAGGCGCTGCTGGTTGCGGGCCGCGCGGTCGCGCACGAGCTGGACGTCCTGGTCCGACTTCGTCAGCTCGCGCTGGACGTCACCGGCCGACGTGCGGGCGTTGACGATGTCCGTCTCGAGCGCACCGAGCTCGCGGCGGGCCGCCTCGACCGCGGGGGTCTGGGGCAGCGTCGCCTTGGCGTGCCTGATCTGGTCGAGGCGCGTGTCGATGGCCTGCAGGTCGAGCAGGCGCCACTGGCGGGACGGGTCGGCTTTCAGGACACACCTCCGGTTTCGGGAGCCACGCGGTCGTCCCGCGCGGCGTTCGCACCGACGACGAACGTCCACGGCTCGGTGCGGATGGTTGAGACTCTGGTCTCGACCCTAGTGGCTCCGGGAGCCTCCCCCAGCGCCGAGAGCAGTCGCTCACGACCGCTCTGCAGCCACAGCGACTCGGTGGCCCAGTGTCCGGCGTCGACGAGGTAGGGCGGCCCTCCGCGGGCCTCCTCGCGCGCCTCGAGGACCGGGTGGTGTCGCAGGTCGGCGGTGACGAAGACGTCGGCGCCGCTCGCACGCACGTCGTCGAAGCGGTCGTCGCCCGAGCCGCCCATCACCGCGACGGTGCTCACCATGGCATCGGGGTCACCGCTGACACGGATCCCGCCCGCCGTGGCCGGCAGCGCGGTAGCCACGACGTCGGCGAACTCCGCCAGGCTGACCGGCGACGAGAGCTCGCCGACCCGCCCGGGGGCCTGGTCGCCCTCGACGGACAGCGGGCGCTGGTCGCGCAGGCCCAGGGCGTCGGCCAGCACGGTCGAGACGCCGGGGTCGGCCACGTCGGCGTTCGTGTGCCCGACCCAGAGGGCGACTCCCGCGCGGACGAGCGCGGTGACCGAGGCCCCCTTGGCCGACGAGGTCGCGACCGAGTGCACCCCGCGCAGCAGCAGCGGGTGATGCGTCACGAGCAGGTCGGCGCCCCACCCGCGCGCGTCGTCGATGACGGCGAGCGTCGGGTCGAGCGCGAAGAGGATGCGGCGGACCGGCTGGTCGAGGTCGCCCGCCACGAGACCGACGCGGTCCCAGTCGGCAGCGCTCTCGAGGGGGTAGAGCGACTCCAGCGCCGCGACGACGTCGCGCAGGGACAGGTCGGTGTCGAGGTCGGCGGGATCGTGCACGTGGGCCCGGCCGGGCTCGAACCGACGACACCCGCGGTGTAAACGCGGTGCTCTACCAACTGAGCTACAGGCCCTCACTCACCGTCCGGGGTCACCGGCAGGCGGCGGTCAGCCTACGGCATCGCGCTGGCTCGCGCGGAGCGTCGCGAGCGCCTCCCGGTAGGCCAGGAAGTCGCGCCCCTGACCGATGCCACGGACCTCGGACCAGACGAGGCGCCCCGACCGGTCGAGCAGAAACGTCCCCCGCAGCGCGAAGCCGTCCTCGTCGTCGAGCACGCCGTACCGCCGGGCCACCTCGCCGTGCGGCCAGAAGTCGGACAGGAGCGGGAAGAAGTGGCCCTCGGCGTCGGCCCACGCCCGAAGCGTGTACATCGAGTCGCAAGACACCGCGAAGATCTGGATGTCGTCGTCCTGGAAGTCCTCGAGCCCGTCGCGGATCTCGCGCAGCTCGCCACGGCAGATGCCCGAGAACGCCGCCGGGTAGAAGACGACGACGGCGTTCTTGCGGTCGCGCACCGCTGAGAGGCTGACATCGACGCCGTACTGGTCGACGAGGGTGAAGTCCGGTGCCAGCTCGCCGACACCCAACGGGGCGGACGCCTGGCCCGGTGACACGGTCGGGTGCGCGTTCGTCATGGCGGCAAGTGTGACACCACCACCTCACCGCTCGCTCCACCCTCGACAGGCGACCGACGCGGTGGCGGGGTCGCGACCCGTCAGCGGCGCGGGCCCTTCGGCGGCATGAGCCGCGTCGCCGCCCACTCGGCCGCCACGTTGACCTGGCCGCCGGTCGTCAGGCCCGCCGTCGAGGCCGCCTCCTCGACGACGCTGGCATCGACATGTCCGGCCCGTCCGGCCTTGGGCGTCAGCAGCACGATGAACCCCTGGTCGAAGAGCTTCGTCAACCCGTCGACCATGAGGTCGACGAGGTCGTCGTCGCCGTCGCGGTACCAGAGCAGCACCCCGTCCGCGCCGTCGTTGAAGTCCTCGTCCTCGAGCTCGGTCCCGATGACGTCCTCGAGCCCGAACCGCAGGTCGTCGTCGACGTCGTCGTCATAGCCGAACTCCTGGATGACCTGCCCCTTGGCAAATCCGAGCTTGCTGAAGGACGCCGCTCCCGCGGTCTCGCTCACTGTCACCGGTCCTCTCGATCGTCGTGCACTCGTGCTTCGGTCGTGGCGCTGGTGCCACGACATCAGTGCATCGGCTCCGACGCTATCGCGCAAGGTGGGGTTCGTCCGGGACAACCGCCCACGCCGCGCCCGACGGCGCGAGGGAGCCCACGGCATACCACCGCGGAGGACTCGGCGCACGCGATGCCGCACCCCAGGAGGCGGACCCAGTTGTGACGGTCGCCACGGTTGGGTAGAGGATGGGTGGTGCAGCGCCGTGGCCGACCGGCCGCGGGCGCCGCCTCGCGACGAGAAAGGACCCACGACGTGGCATCCGAGGCCGGACCGATCCTCAACGGCATCCCCAGTCAGCTCCCGGACATCGACCCGGACGAGACGCAGGAGTGGATCGACTCCCTCGACGCCGTCCTCGACGAGAAGGGCCGGACGCGTGCGCGCTACATCATGCTCAAGCTCATCGAGCGCGCGCGCCAGCAGCAGGTCGGCGTCCCGTCCCTGACGGCGACCGACTACATCAACACGATCCCGCCGGAGCGCGAGCCGTGGTTCCCGGGCGACGAGGACGTCGAGCGCGAGATGCGCCGCTACATCCGCTGGAACGCCGCGGTCATGGTGCACCGCGCCCAGCGGCCGGGCATCGGAGTCGGTGGCCACATCTCCACGTACGCGTCGGCCGCGACGCTCTACGAGGTGGGCATGAACCACTTCTTCCGCGGCAAGGACCACCCCGGCGGCGGCGACCAGGTCTACTTCCAGGGCCACGCCTCCCCCGGCATGTACGCCCGCAGCTTCCTCGAGGGCCACCTGACCGAGGCGCAGCTCGACGGCTTCCGCCAGGAGAAGAGCCACCTCGTCGACGGCAACGTCGAGGCCGTCCCGTCCTACCCGCACCCGCGGCTGCTCCCCAGCTACTGGGAGTTCCCGACGGTGTCGATGGGCATCGGCCCGATGAACGCCATCTACCAGGCGCAGTTCAACAAGTACCTCCACAACCGCGGCATCAAGGACACCAGCCAGCAGGACGTGTGGGCCTTCCTCGGCGACGGCGAGATGGACGAGCCCGAGTCGCGCGGCCTGCTCCAGCTGGCGGCCAACGAGGAGCTGGACAACCTCAACTTCGTCATCAACTGCAACCTGCAGCGCCTCGACGGACCCGTCCGCGGCAACGGCAAGATCATCCAGGAGCTCGAGGCGTTCTTCCGCGGCGCCGGCTGGAACGTCATCAAGGTCGTGTGGGGCCGCGGGTGGGACCCGCTGCTCGCCGCCGACCGCGACGGCGCTCTCGTCCACGTCATGAACCAGACGAGCGACGGCGACTACCAGACCTTCCGCGCCAACGACGGCAAGTACGTCCGCGACCACTTCTTCGGGCGCGACCCGCGCACCGCCAAGATGGTCGAGGGCTGGAGCGACGACCAGGTCTGGTGGGACCTCAAGCGCGGCGGCCACGACTACCGCAAGGTCTACGCGGCCTACAAGGCGGCGCGTGAGCACACCGGCCAGCCGACCGTCATCCTCGCCAAGACGATCAAGGGCTACAGCCTCGGGTCGCACTTCGCCGGCCGCAACGCCACGCACCAGATGAAGAAGATGACGCTGGACGACCTCAAGGCCTTCCGCGACAGCCTCCGCATCCCGATCACCGACGAGCAGCTCGAGGCCAACCCCTACCAGCCGCCGTACTACCACCCCGGCGCCGACAGCGAGGTCATCAAGTACTCGATCGACCGTCGCCAGAAGCTCGGTGGCACGCTGCCGAGCCGTCGCGTCGACTTCGAGCCGGTCAAGCTGCCCGGCGACGAGGCCTACACCCAGGTCAAGAAGGGCTCGGGCAAGCAGGAGGTCGCCACGACGATGGCCTTCGTGCGCCTGCTCAAGGACCTGCTGCGCGACAAGGAGTTCGGCCCGCGCATCGTGCCGATCATTCCCGACGAGGCGCGCACCTTCGGCATGGACGCGTTCTTCCCCACGATCAAGATCTACAACCCCAACGGGCAGAACTACACGCCGGTCGACGCCGAGCTGATGCTCGCCTACCGCGAGAACGTCAGCGGGCAGATCCTGCACCTCGGCATCAACGAGGCCGGCTCGCTCGCGGCGTTCACGGCGGCCGGCACGTCCTACGCGACGCACGGCAAGCCGATGATCCCGATCTACGTCTTCTACTCGATGTTCGGCTTCCAGCGCACGGGCGACTCGATCTGGGCGGCTGCCGACCAGATGACGCGCGGCTTCCTCATCGGCGCCACGGCGGGTCGCACGACGCTCACCGGCGAGGGACTCCAGCACGCCGACGGGCACAGCCCGCTGCTCGCCTCGACGAACCCTGCCGTCGTGCACTACGACCCGGCCTACGGCTACGAGATCGCGCACATCGTGCAGGACGGCCTCAAGCGGATGTACGGCGAGGGCAAGACTCCCGAGGAGTCGAACGTCATCTACTACCTCACCGTCTACAACGAGCCGATCCAGCAGCCCAAGGAGCCCGAGGACGTCGATGTCGAGGGCATCCTGCGCGGCATGCACAAGATCGCGCCGGCCAACACCGAGGGCTGGACGCACGAGGCGCCGCGCGCGCAGATCCTCGGCTCGGGCGTCGGTGTGCCGTGGGCGCTCGAGGCGCAGCAGCTGCTCGCCGACGACTGGGGTGTGGCCGCCGACGTGTGGTCCGTGACCTCGTGGAACGAGCTGCGCCGCGACGGCCTCGCCGCCGACGAGCACGAGTTCCTCAACCCCGGCGAGACGCCCGTCAAGCCGTGGGTCACCCAGTGCCTCGAGGGCACCGAGGGCCCGGTCGTGGGCGTGTCCGACTACATGCGGGCCGTCCAGGACCAGATCCGCGAGTGGGTGCCCGGCACCTACGCGACGCTCGGCGCGGACGGCTTCGGCTTCTCCGACACCCGTGCGGCGGCGCGTCGCTTCTTCAAGATCGACGGACCGTCGGTCGCGGTGCGCACCCTGCAGCTGCTCGCCAAGGACGGCAAGGTCGACGCCGACGTCCCGCGTCGGGCCGCCGAGAAGTACCGCCTCGACGACGTCACCGCCGGCACGTCCGGCAACGCGGGTGGCGAGAGCTGACGCTCGACCGCTGACGTATGCCGTGTGGCCCGGTCCCTGCCCAGGGGCCGGGCCACACGTCTACCCGGCCGCGACCCAGGCCGTGCGCTTGTCGTCCCCCTGCGGACGGTTTCCGAATGCCGGTGACCCCGTGCGCTTGTCTTCACCCCACGCTGATGGATCTGGCCCGAGCGACGCCGAACGCAGGGCGTGTGTCAGGCCGCGGCGGCCAGGGCCGACCGGACTCGCGCCAGGACCACCTGGGGTCGGGCCAGGTCGGCCCAGACGACACGGACCACGACCCATCCCGCGCGGCGCAACGCGTCCTCCCGCTGCTTCTCCGCGAACAGGGCCCGGCCGTCGCCTCCGTACTTCACGGCTCCGTCGAACTCGACCAGGACCCGGGTGCCGCGGATGCGGAAGTCCGGACGGGAGAGGCGGCCCTCCACGACCATCTCGACCTGCGGCTCGAGGGCGAAGCCGAGCGAGCGCAGCAGGTGCGCGGTCCGCGTCTCGCCCGGCGACTCGTGCCTGGCGTCGACCCACGGCAACGCCGCCCGCACAGGGCCGATCCCGGTGTGGCCGCGGAAGAGGCCGGAAACGTCCGACAGCTCGTCGGGCGTCGTAGAACCGCGGCGCACCGCGACGTCCGCCGGCACGAGGAACGCCTCGGGTCCTGCAACCAGACCTGCCTGCAGCAGCGACACCGCCACCGGCAGGACCGCCGGCCGTGCGCCTCCGGGCCTTTCGTCCGCGGGTGCGAGCCTCAGTCCCGCGAGGGGCTCGTGCACCACCACCCCTGGACGGCGCACCGTGGCGTTGCGCCGGTAGGCGTCCCCGGTCTCCCGGTCGGCGCGTACGGGGTCCACGACGGAGGTCAGGTGCACGGTGCGGAGGTCTGCGGCATACGTCGGCAGACCGGCGAGCAGCAGGCGCGAGTGGTGGCTCACGGCGGCACGTCCGGCGTACTGGCGGCCGAGCGCCCGCGCCGTGAGCACGTGCAGGCGTTCCGGCTCGACCACGGCGCCGTCTCGGACCGCGAACCAGCCGCGGGTCAGCCGCAGGCAGCGCCCCTGCCGGACCAGACGTCGCAGGGCGTTCGAGTCCAGTCCGACCAGTGCCGCGTCCGCTGTCGAGAAGACACCGTCTCGCGCGATCTGCTCAAGATCCATGGCGCCACGGTGCCGGAGTAGCACCGGCCGGCGGCCGCCCCCATCAGCCCCTGTGGATCGGAGGCGTCGCGGCGTCGGGGGTGTGGAGGACCGTCACGCCGTGCGCTTGCGGCTACGCCATGCACGCGGGTCAGCGTGGGGTCACGCGAAACGCACGGCATACGGGAGCGAGGGGCTGGACCGCGATTGGATAGGTATGCGTCGCTGTGCATATACTTGCATCATGTCCAAGGTCCTCACGTCGCTGCCCGTCGGTGAGCGTGTCGGCATCGCCTTCTCGGGCGGTCTCGACACCTCTGTTGCTGTTGCCTGGATGCGTGAGAAGGGCGCCGTGCCGTGCACCTACACGGCCGACCTCGGGCAGTACGACGAGCCCGACATCGACTCCGTCCCCGGCCGCGCCGGCCAGTACGGTGCCGAGATCAGCCGCCTCGTCGACTGCAAGACCGCGCTCGTCGAGGAGGGCCTGTCGGCCATCGCGTGCGGCGCGTTCCACATTCGCAGCGGCGGCAAGACCTACTTCAACACCACTCCCCTGGGCCGCGTCGTCACCGGCACGCTGCTCGTGCGCGCCATGCAGGACGACGGCGTCTCGATCTGGGGCGACGGCTCGACCTTCAAGGGCAACGACATCGAGCGGTTCTATCGCTACGGCCTGATGGCCAACCCGAGCCTGCGCATCTACAAGCCGTGGCTCGACGCCGACTTCGTCACCGAGCTCGGTGGCCGGCACGAGATGTCCGAGTGGCTGACGGCCCGCGAGCTGCCCTACCGCGCGAGCGCCGAGAAGGCGTACTCCACCGACGCGAACATCTGGGGCGCGACGCACGAGGCCAAGACGCTCGAGTTCCTCGACGAGTCCATCGAGGTCGTCGAGCCGATCATGGGCGTCAAGTTCTGGGACCCGTCGGTCGCCATCGAGACCGAGGACGTCACGGTGCGCTGGGAGCGCGGGCGTCCCGTCGCGATCAACGGCGAGGAGTATGCCGACGCCGTGGCTCTCGTCGACGCCGCCAACCGCATCGGTGGCCGTCACGGCCTCGGCATGAGCGACCAGATCGAGAACCGCATCATCGAAGCGAAGTCGCGCGGCATCTACGAGGCCCCGGCCATGGCGCTGCTGCACATCACCTACGAGCGGCTCCTCAACGCGATCCACAACGAGGACACGATCGCCAACTACCACGCCGAGGGCCGCAAGCTGGGCCGCCTTCTCTACGAGGGCCGCTGGCTCGACCCGCAGTCGCTCATGGTGCGCGAGTCGCTCCAGCGCTGGGTCGCCTCCGCCGTCACCGGCGAGGTCACCATCCGGCTGCGCCGCGGCGACGACTGGTCGATCATCAACACGTCCGGCCCCGCCTTCAGCTACCACCCCGAGAAGCTGTCGATGGAGCGCACCGAGGACGCCGCCTTCGGGCCGGTCGACCGCATCGGCCAGCTGACGATGCGCAACCTCGACATCGCCGACTCGCGCGCCAAGCTCGAGCTGTATGCCGCCCAGGGCCTGCTCGGTGCCCACGCGCACGAGCTCGTCGGCGAGCTCGCCCCCGGCGGCGCGGCGGCCATCTCGGCCAACCCGTCGGCCGCCGACGTCGACGAGCAGGACGACGCGCTCGACCGCGCCGCCATGGAGTTCGGCACCGACTGACGCGACCGCAGAGCCGCGTCGGGCTGCGGGGTGGTCCACATCGGGCCTCCCCGGTCGGGCCGGGCGGCTCAGCCGGCTCAGCCGGCTCGGCCGGCGCCGCAAGGGCTCCGGCCGGGCTCCGTTCGTCACATCGCCGGTGCAACCGATGTGGCCGCACGCCCCCGGCGCTAGCGTTGAGACATGGCCCTGGCGGCCCGCGACGTGGCGTACTCCTACGGCGACCGGGTGGCGCTCGACGGCGTCGACCTCGAGATCTCCCCCGGCGTCCTCACCGGTCTGCTCGGACCAAACGGGGCCGGCAAGACCACGCTGATGCGCATCCTGCTCGGCGTGCTGACCCCGGATCGTGGCGAGGTGCTCGTCGACGGGGTGCCTGTCGACAGCGAGGCGCGGCAGCACTGGGGCTACATGCCGCAGGAGCGCGGCCTCTACCCGGGCATGCAGGTCGGTGACCAGGTCGTCTACTTCGGCCGCCTGCACGGGCTCAGCCGCCCGGAGACCACTGCACGGGCGCGCGAGCTTCTCGACGAGCTGGGCCTGACGGACCGTTGGGACCAGCGCACCGACAAGCTGTCCGGTGGCCTCCAGCAGCGGCTGCAGCTCGCCACCGCCCTCGTCCACGCGCCGGGGGTGATCGTCCTCGACGAGCCGTTCGCGGGGCTGGACCCGGTCGCCGTCGCCGAGCTGTCCGACAGCCTGCGCGAGCGCGCCCGCTCCGGGTGCGTCGTCCTCTTCTCGAGCCACCAGCTCGACCTGGTCCAGAACCTCTGCGAGGACATCGTCCTCGTCAACGCGGGGCGCGTCGTCCTGCGCGGACGGCTCGCCGGGCTGCGGGCGGCGTCGTCAGGCGTCCAGCTGCGCCTCAACGTGCGCGCGCCCGACCGACGGTGGCTCGACCGCTTCCAGGGCGCCGCGGTCGTCAGCGAGGAGGCGGACGAGGTGCGGATCGCCATTCCGCCGGGCACTGACCCGCTCGACGTGCTCGACGGCGCGCGGGCGGCCGGGCGGGTGGACGACTTCGGCCTCGACCTGCCGTCCCTCTCGCAGCTCTTCCTCGAGTCCGTCGGCTCCGAAGCGTCGGCCGGGTCGGACGGGTTGGTCGGCTCGTCTCGCGTGAGCACCGCGCGTGGCGCGGAGCCGGTCGGCCCCGTCGAGGCCCGTCGGGGAGGGACGACACGATGACCTGGTGGCACGGCACGTCGCTCGTCCTCAGTCGCGGCCTGCGCGAGCAGCTCCGGTCCAAGACCTTCAAGATCGTGACGGGCGTGCTGCTGCTGCTCTCGATCGGCGCTGTGGTGGTGCCGCGGCTCATCACGGGTGGCCCGCCCACCTACACCCTCGCGACCGTCGGCCGTGCGCCCGTCGCGCTCACCACGGCCCTGGGGTCGGCGGCCAGGTCGGCCGACTTCCGCACGACCTACGTCGTGCGGACGGACGAGGTCGGCGTCAGGTCCGCCGTGCAGCGGGGCGAGGCGACCGTGGGGCTGGCGGGCGAGCGCATGTACGTCGCCGAACGGACCGCAGGGCCCTTCCCGGGCATCGTCGCCCAGTCCCTCGTCCGGATCGAGACCCTGCGCGTGCTGACCGACCTGGGCCTGACGAACGCGCAGGTCGCGCGGCTCGACTCCGTGCGGCCGCCCGAGCAGGTCTTCGTCGCCTCCGCCCAGGACCAGGGCCGGGCCAACGTCGGGTATGCCGTGGGGCTCGTGCTCTACCTCGCCCTCCTCTTCAGCGGGCAGGTCATCTCGATGACGGTGGCGACCGAGAAGGCCAGCCGCATCTCCGAGGTGCTCCTGGCCGTCCTGCGACCGAGCCAGGTCCTCGTCGGAACCGTCCTCGCCGTCGCGACGGTGGCGACCCTCCAGCTGCTCGTGCTGGCCGTGCCGGTCCTCGTCGGGGCGTCGGTGACGGGGTCGTCATGGCTGCCCGCCGTAGCAGCGCCCGACCTCGCCCTGGCGATCACGTGGTTCGTGCTGGGCTTCTGCCTCTTCGCCTTCCTCTACGCCGCCGGCGGGGCGCTCGTCGACAAGGTGACCGAGGCCGGCACCGCGGTCCTGCCGGTGACGATGCTCATCATCGCCGGCTACATGCTCGGCGTCATCGTCGTCATCGGGAGCCCGAGCTCGGCCTGGAGCGTCGTCGTCTCGCTCTTCCCGCTCACGGCCCCGCTGACGATGCCGATCCGCTGGGCGTCGGGTGAGGTCCCCGTCTACCAGCTGGCCCTGTCCCTGCTGCTCACGGCGCTGGCCGGGCTCGGCAGCATCTGGCTCGCGTCGACGGTCTACCGTCGGGCCCTGGTCATCACCGGGCACCGGGTGCGTCTGCTCGAGCTGTTCCGGCGCGGTGGCGGATCGGGTCACCGGCGATCCCGGTAGCGTCCCGGGATGCACGAGATGACCGACCGACGCCAGATGGGCGAGCAGTACGGCAGCACCGCGCGCCTCGAGACGCGCCGGAGCGTGTGGGGCCCCGGGCCGGAGGGCGTGTCCCCCGTCGACGTCCTCCGGACCCTCGTGGTGTCGTCCCGGGCCAGCCGCATCATCGAGATCGGCTGCGGCACAGGCGCGTTCGCTCGGTCGGTCCTCGAGGAGGCACCTGGCGTCGACTACGTCGCGACCGACCTCTCCCCCGCCATGGTCGCGGCCACGCGCGCCCTCGGCGTCACCGCCGAGGTCGCGCCCGCCGACGACCTGCCCTTCGACGACGGGTCCTTCGACGGAGGTGTCGCCGCCTGGATGCTCTACCACGTGCCCGACCTCGACGGCACGGTTCGGGAGCTGCGCCGGGTCCTGCGCGACGGCGGCACGCTGCACGTCGCCACCAACGGCCGCGAGCACCTGGCCGACCTGCTCCGCGAGGCCGGCGGCGAGCCGCTCGTCACCCAGTTCATGTCCGAGAACGCCGCCGAGGTGCTGGGGCGCCACTTCGCGCACGTCAGCCGCCGCGACGTCGAGACCCGTGCGACCTTCGCCGACCACGAGGCCGCCCGCGGCTACCTCGCCACCTTCTCCCCCGAGCTCGCCGACGCGCTCCCGACCTTCGAGGGACCGAGGACGTATGCCGGCCGCACCGCGGTGCTCTCGGCGCACTGACCGGGTCGCCACCACACGCTCACCGCACGCGTCGACACGTCGTTTGTGAACGGCATACAAAGTCGATGGCTGGGCAGCCCTAGGCTGGCACCGTGACCGGCCGGCGACAGCACCCGAGCGAGGCGACCTCGCGCGCCGTCGAGCGCAGCGCTGGAGAGCTGTCCACCCTCGCCTCCCAGCGCATGGATGAGCACCTGCGTTGGTACCGCGAGCTCTCGGCCGAGGAGCGTTCGCAAGTCGGCCTCGTCGCGCAGGCCGGCATCTCGCAGTTCATCGCCTGGTTCCACCAGGAGGAGAGCCACCAGCCGTCGGCCATCTCGATCTTCGCCAACGCGCCTCAGGAGCTGACCCGGTCGGTGAGCCTGCGCCAGACCCTCGACCTCGTGCGCACCGTCGTCGACGTCGTCGAGTCACGGGTCGAGAGCCTCGCCGGTCCCGGCGACGAGCAGCTGCTGCGCGAGTCGGTCCTGCGCTTCTCGCGCGAGATCGCCTTCGCGGCGGCCGAGGTCTACGCCGGCGCCGCTGAGGCGCGCGGTGCGTGGGACGCCCGGCTCGAGGCGCTCGTCGTCGACGCCGTGCTCCGCGGCGAGGCGGACGACTCGATGCAGTCGCGGGCGAGCGCCCTGGGATGGGGCGACGTCGCCGACGTCACCTTCGTCGTCGGCAGCACGCCCACCGTCCCCGGCGGCGCCGTCCCGGCCGTCGACGACCTGCGCAGGGCGGTCCGTCAGCACCGCGTCGAGGCGCTGGCGATCGTCCAACGCTCGCGCCTCATCGCGATCCTCGGCGGCACGCGCGAGGCCACCCGCGTCGTCGAGGACGTCGCCGACTGCTTCGGACCGGGTCCGATCGTCGTCGGCCCGACGGTGCCGCACCTCTTCGCCGCCGGCCGGTCGGCCCGTGCCGCCCTGAGCGGTCTCGCCGCGGCGGCGGCCTGGCCCGACGCCCCACGAGTCCTCGAGTCCGACGTGGTCCTGCCCGAGCGGGCACTCGCCGGGGACCCGCCGGCCCGGCGGATCCTCGTCGAGCGCATTCACCGCCCCCTCGCTGCAGCGAGCCACGCCCCGCTGCTCCAGACGGCCACGGCCTACCTCGAGACGGGAGGCTCCCTCGAGGCGAGCGCACGGGCCCTCTTCGTGCATCCCAACACGGTGCGCTACCGGCTCGGGCGCATCTCGGAGGTGACCGGCTACGACCTCGCCTCGCCCCGCGAGGCCTGGACCGTACGCATCGCCCTGGCCCTCGGTCGGCTCGCTGCGACTCCCGGACCCACGACGGCCGCCGCCACCGCTTCGGCCACGAGCGCGGCTGGTCCGGCCCCCTCCGAGGCACGCCGGACCCGTGCGGAGCCCCGTCAGCGACGCACAGCCTCCCCAGACACTGCGGCCCAAGGTCCATTGGAGGAAACCTCCAAACTATCCACGCCGAATTCGTGACATTCGGTGGCGATGTCCTCGCCGGTAACCGGGAAAGGTTGACCTCGTGCTAGCGATCGTGTGCCCCGGACAGGGCTCCCAGACTCCCGGCTTCCTCACCCCTTGGCTCGAGCTCGACGGGGTGCGCGAGCAGCTGACCGCGCTCGGCCGAGCAGCCGACCTCGACCTCGTCGCGCACGGCACCGAGTCCGACGCCGACACCATCAAGGACACCGCCGTCGCCCAGCCGCTCATCGTGGCCGCCGGGCTGGTCACCGCCTCGGCCCTCTTCCCGGCGCGCCAGGACCTGGCCGCCACGGGCGCCGTCCTCGCCGGGCACTCGGTGGGCGAGCTCACGGCCACCGCGCTCGCCGGCGTCGTCACCGACGAGCAGGCCATCTCGCTCGTCGCGACCCGTGGCCGCGCCATGGCGCAGGCCAGTGCGGTCACCCCGACCGGCATGGCCGCCGTGCTCGGCGGTGACCCCGACGAGGTGCTGGCCGCCCTCGAGGCCCACGGCCTGACGCCCGCCAACATCAACGGCGCCGGCCAGGTCGTGGCCGCCGGCACGCTCGAGCAGGTCGCGGCGCTGCGCGACGCCGCCCCGGCCAAGGCGCGGGTCATCCCGCTCCAGGTCGCGGGCGCCTTCCACACCACGCACATGGCGCCGGCGGTCGACGCCCTTGCTGCCGCTGCGGCCGACGTCACCCCGTCCGCGCCGACGCTGCGACTGCTGTCCAACGCCGATGGCGCCAGCGTGGCCGACGGCCCCGACGCGCTCGACCGCCTCGTGCGCCAGGTCAGCAACCCGGTGCGCTGGGACCGGTGCATGGAGACCATGCTCGCGCTCGGCGTGACCGGCCTGCTCGAGCTGGCACCCGCCGGCACCCTCGTGGGTCTGGCCAAGCGGGCCATGCCCGGCGTCGAGACCCTCGCCGTCAAGACCCCCGACGACCTCGAGGCCGCCCGGACCCTCATCGGGGCCCACGCGTCCCCGTGACGGACCATGACTGGCGCGGCGCCCCCGAGAGGGGCACGCTCATGAGGAGGCCGCCAACCGGCGACGGAGATCCCGTCACCGGACCGCCCCGGCGTCCGTCACAGCACCCTCTGACCCACCTGAACCCTCACCCTCGAGAAGGCCTCACGTGACATCCCCCAGCGCCACCGCGCCGACGCCCAAGGGCACCGGCACCCTCGTCGACAACGGCGCCGCGCGCCACTCGCGGATCCTCGGCGTCGGCGCCTACCGCCCGGCCCGCGTCGTCATGAACTCCGAGATCGTCGACAAGATCGACTCGAGCGACGAGTGGATCCGCGAACGGTCCGGCATCATCAGCCGCCACTTCGCCGCCGACGACGAGAGCGTCATCGACATGGCGGAGGCGGCCTCCCGCCAGGCCCTCGAGCACGCCGGCATCGCGCCGGAGCAGATCGGCTTCGTCCTCGTCGCCACGGTCACGCACCCGTACCAGACGCCCGCTGCCGCGCCGGAGCTCGCGTCGCGGCTCGGCTCCACGGCCCCGGCCCTCGACATCTCCGCCGCCTGCGCCGGCTACTGCTACGGCGTGGCCATGGCGAGCGACATGGTCAAGGGCGGCTCGGCCGACTACGTCCTCGTCGTCGGCGTCGAGAAGCTCAGCGACTTCACCGACCCCTACGACCGGGGCAGCGCCTTCATCTTCGGCGACGGGGCGGGCGCCTGCATCGTCGGTCCCAGCGACACCCCCGGCATCGGCCCGACCGTCTGGGGCTCCGACGGCACGCAGCGCGACGCCATCACCCAGAAGCAGGCCTGGACCGACGTGCGCGAGTCGTGGCAGTCCGCGCAGGCCGACAAGAACGTGTGGCCCGCCATCGGCATGGCCGGACAGACGGTGTTCCGCTGGGCTGTCTGGGGCATGGCCCCGGTCGCGCAGCAGGCCATCGACAAGGCCGGCATCAAGGCCGACGACCTCGACGCCTTCATCCCGCACCAGGCCAACATCCGCATCATCGACGCGATGGTCAAGCAGCTCAAGCTGCCCGCCGACATCCCGGTGGCCCGTGACATCGTCACGACCGCCAACACCTCGGCGGCCTCCATCCCGATCGCGACGACACGCATGCTCGCCGAGAAGGAGATCCCCAGCGGCGGCCTCGCGCTCCAGATCGGCTTCGGTGCCGGCCTCGTGTATGCCGCGCAGGTCGTCGTGCTGCCCTGAGCACACCCGGCACGGGCAGTCCCCACGCTCCCGCCGGTCCCGACGGGTCATTTCGGGCCACGGAACGACAACCACCAGGCACCACACACCAAGGAGTAGACAGATGGCTCAGTCCGAGCAGGAGATCCTCGAGGGTCTTGCCGAGATCGTCAACGAGGAGACCGGCCTCGACACCGCGTCCGTCGAGATGGACAAGTCCTTCACCGAGGACCTCGACATCGACTCCCTCTCGATGATGACGATCGTCGTCAACGCCGAGGAGAAGTTCGGCGTGCGCATCCCGGACAGCGAGGTCAAGAACCTCAAGACCGTCCGCGACGCCGTCACCTTCATCGCCGGCGCGCAGTCCTGACCCGCCCGGTCGGCGCCCGGCTCGTCCGGGCGCCGACCGCGCCGCAACACCCCGCTGCACCTGCTGCACCTGCTGCACCTGCTGCACCTGCTGCATCCACTGAAGGTCCAGCGCCCCGCTCGACCCCTCGCACGACCTCACCCCACTCGACCCAGAGGAGCACGTCACCATGACGTCCAATCGCGACCGACGCGTCGTGGTCACCGGTCTCGGCGCCACCACGCCCTTGGGCGGAACCGCCCCGGAGACGTGGGAGGCCCTGCTCGCCGGCCGGTCCGGCGCCCGCCCCATGGAGTTCGACTGGGTCGCCAAGTACGAGCTCCCCGTGACGTTCGCGGCGACGATCGCCACGCCGCCCGGGGAGGTCCTCACCAAGGTCGAGACGCGCCGCCTCGACCCCTCGAGCCAGTACGCCCTCATCGCCGCCCGCGAGGCCTGGGCCGACGCCGGCAAGCCCGAGGTCGACCCGGAGCGTCTCGGCGCGGCCATCGGGTCCGGCATCGGCGGCGTCTGGACCCTGCTCGACCAGTGGGACAACCTGCGCGAGAAGGGGCCGCGCCGCGTCTACCCGCTGGCCGTCCCGATGCTCATGCCGAACGGTCCGGCAGCCGCTGTCTCCCTCGACCTCGGCGCCCGTGCCGGCGCCCACACGACCGTCAGCGCCTGCGCCTCCGGCGCCGAGAGCATGGGCTACGCCATCGACATGATCCGCACGGGTCGCGCCGACGTCGTCGTCGCCGGTGGCACCGAGGCCGCGGTCCACCCGCTGCCGATCGCTGGCTTCGCTGCGATGCAGGCCCTCTCGACCCGCAACGACGACCCGGAGCGGGCCTCGCGCCCCTACGACACCGGCCGTGACGGCTTCGTCCTCGGCGAGGGCGCCGCCGTCATCGTCCTCGAGTCCGAGGAGCACGCCCGCGCCCGTGGCGCGCGCATCTACGCCGAGCTCGCGAGCGTCGGCATGTCGGCCGACGCCCACCACATCACGGCGCCCGAGCCCAACGGCTCCGGGGCGTCGCGGGCCATGCTGTATGCCGTCGAGCGGGCAGACCTGTCGCCGACCGACATCATCCACATCAACGCGCACGCCACCTCGACCCCGGTGGGTGACGTGGCCGAGTACAACGCGATCAAGCGCGCCTTCGGCGACCACACCGACAACCTGACGGTGACGGCCACGAAGTCCATGACCGGCCACCTGCTGGGTGCCGCCGGAGCGCTCGAGGCGGTCGTGACGATCCAGTCGATCTACAACCGGCTCGTGCCGGCCACGATCAACCTCGACGAGCAGGACCCCGAGATCGCGCTCAACGTCGTCACCGGCGAGCACCAGAAGCTCCCCGACGGGGACATCGCGGCGCTGAACAACTCGTTCGGCTTCGGCGGTCACAACGTCGCCCTCGCGGTCCGCAGCATCTGACGAAGCCCCTGACGGACGAGCCCCCGGCCCTCTCAAGGTGGCCGGGGGCTCCCCCATCCGCTGGTGACGCTGTTCCGCAGACGCCATCTGCGGACGGTGACCGACTTCAGGGTCCGACCCAGCACCTCGCCGGACTCTGCGAGGGGCTGACTGAGCACGACGGCGTCCTCGGCCGGCGTCCATGGTTTCCGGACCACGTCATAGCGGCAGGCGCGCCCTGCGAGAGGTACCCATGCCGCGACATCGGCCGCGGCCTCAGCCTTTCTAGGCATCGCGGGCCAGTCTTGTGTTGCCCAGCAGTGGGCTGCTAACAGGGCGGCGGCCTCGTTCGACACCATCACGTTGAACACTCGATCTCGTGAGTTACGACGCGTTGAGCGTCGAACTCCACACACCTCCCAGATCTGCCTTTCGAAGAACTGCGCGAGCTGCTCCGAAGCGGTGACCAGGCTGACGAACGGCATTCCCGTACGTGTGAACCCCAGCGAGCCGTCACCATCGAGCACGCCACGGAGGTAATCCCGAACGACGAGTCCGACGCCGGCTGGCGGCGACAGGTCGTACGCCTTGCGGCCAGGGGGCATGCCCAGTGCGGCCAGCTCGGCGCGAATGGCCTGGTCGAAGAACTGCAGCGTGTAGCTGACGTAGTCATCGGCAAAGTTGGTGCTTCGCTGCCGTCGCACCAGGGACGTCCGACATGGGATCACATCACGGACCTGCCGAAGAACCTCGACGTCCCGTTGATGCAGCTCGATCCCGACCTTTCCCTTGGCATCGATGCGCCCAGAGTGCCAGCCGTCCGTATGCAGCAGGCCCAGTACGTACGAGACCTCTGGCCGTGACGGATCGATCAACATGTCAGGACACTAGCCAGGACCTACGACAGCAGTCAGGGCGCCGCGTATGCCGGGTGGCGCGGACTCGCTGGGAGCCGGCCACCCGGCATACGCCCTCGTTCTCAGGCGCTGCGCGCGCTGTCGTGCGGGGACGGGCGCACGTTGCCCGGGAGGTCCGTGGTGGGACGACCCTTGGCGAGCAGCTCGCCGCCCCAGACGCCCCACTCGAGACGACGCTTCGCCACGGCGAGGCAGACCTCGACGAGGGGGCACGTCGCGCACACCGCCTTGGCCCGCTCCGCCGCGCCCTCGGTGGCCGGCCAGAACAGCTCCGGGTCGTGGGCTGCGCAGCTCGGCACGGCGCCGTCGAGCTCGAACGGGTGCTCGGACGCGGCGCGGAAGATCCAGGCGTCGAGCCCCTGACCCGTGCGGGCCGCAGGCCGGACCCCCACCTGGGCGAGGGACTGCGTGCGCACGGGGGTGCGGTTCCTGGTCATGGGTCGGACTCCTTCCGGGTGACGCTGGTGGTGGGCGTGGTGGGCGTGGTGGGCGTGGTGGGCGTGGTGGGCGTGGTGGGCGTGGTGGGCGTGGTGGGCGTGGTGGGTGGCGTGGGAGTCGTGGCGCGGGCGAAGTGCAGCTGCACCCGGCTGGGGACGTAGGGGTCCCACCGCAGGGGCATCCGTGCCTCGTCGGGGGTGCGGTCACCCTTGCGGGCGTTGCACGGCTCGCAGGCCGCGACCGCGTTGGCCCACGACGTCGCGCCGCCCCGTGAGCGCGGAAGGACGTGGTCCATGGTCGTCGCGGTGAACCGTCCGCAGTAGGCACACTGCCCGCGGTCACGGAGCAGGACGCCCTCACGGGAGTAGGTCGCCCGCGTGCGCGAGTAGAGCCACTTCTGCTCCACGTAGCGCACGAGCCGGACGACAACCGGGACCCGGTAGGGGTCGAAGCGCTCGGTGGCGTGCACCTCGACCGGTGTGGCGACGCCACGCCAGATCATCCGCACGGCATGCTGCACCGAGACCCGGTGCAGCAGCGTCTCGTCGGCGTTCCACACCTCGACCTGGGTCATGGCCGAACCTCCTCTCCCTCAGAGCGACTCGCGTCGTCGTCTCTGTTCACTGGCGGTGACGGGCGGCACGAGAAGAGCCGCCCGTCCGGGTCATCCCGGTGGGCGGCTCTAGGGACGGAGCCGGTCAGGCTCGTCGCGTCAGCGAGATCGCAGGTGGGGACTCCACGGCTGGGTGCGCCGGATGTGGCACTCCCCTGGGAACGGGTAGGCCATATCGGCGAGGCACAGGCTGCGCTTCGCTTCGATGATGAGTCCCGTTGCCATCATTGGTCCTTCGTCGGTGGATGAGGTGGTCGGTGGGTGCAGCGTCTGAGGTTGCGCCCGCTCGATGATGACAGGTGGGCCCCATTGCCGCCCAATGGTTTTCGGCCCAGGTCGCTGGGGGACGCCCGCGGACATGACGAGGGCCCGGGAGCACGAACCGCCGGGCCCTCGTCATCCCGTCGGCCACGCTGGAGGTCGTGGCAGACGAGCTGTGCGGTGGTCAGCCCACCTTGTGCATCCAACGGACCGCGGCGCCGTCGCCGGCGTAGCGGAAGACCTCGAGCTCCTCGTCCCACGGGATGCCGAGGAGCAGGTCGATCTCGTCCTGGAGGGCCTCGACGTCACCGCGGGTGCGCAGGATCGCCTCGCGGAGCCGGTCCTCCTGGACGACGGCGTCGCCCGAGGCGGACGTCATGGCGTGGTGGATCCCCAGCCGCGGCGTGTAGGACCACCGCGCTCCGTCGCACCCGTGCGAGGGGTCCTCGGTCACCTCGTAGCGCAACCCGTCCCACCCCCGCAGGGCGCTGGCCAGCTCGGCACCGGTGCCGGGGGCACCGACCCAGGGCAGCTCGGTGCGCATCATCCGGGGCGCAGCGGGCTGCGCGATCCAGTCGAGCGTCACCTGCTGGTCGAGGACAGCCTCGATCGCCCACGTGATGTGCGGGCACAGCGCGGCCGGGGCTCCGTGGATGAACAGAACCCCGCCTGTCTGGGTGCGCGACATCGCGACAGCCATCCGAACCTCCTGAAGTTGCAGGGACGTCTTCCCCAACGCCTGCTTCTTCGTGACCCGGTGCCTGCCTCAGTGACGGCTGGTCATGCGTGCTCTGCTTCGAGCACTCGCCCATTGTGCACCATGGGGCACACGGGCACCAGCAGTCTCAGGCGTCGTTTTGTCCGCTTCGACCCGCCGCAGGGACGCCCGGGAAGAGGTAGACGTCACCGTCCCGGACCTCCACCCGGTGGGTGCGGACCGGCTTCGTGGCAGGCAGGCACATCGGCTTGCCGTCTGCGAGGCAGAAGCGCGTCGCGTGCAGCGGGCACTCGACCTCGCCGGCCTCGATCCAGCCCTCCGCGAGCGAGGCATCCTCGTGCGAGCACGTGTCGTCGAGGGCGTAGTAGGTGCCGTCGTCGTCACGGAAGAGCGAGATCGGGTCGACCGTCGCGGTGAAAGCCGTGTCGAGCACGAGCGCCTCGCCCGGTTCGACGTCGTCGACCCCTGCCACCCGGATGCCGTCACTCATTCGCTCTTCCTCACCTGCTCGGGGCCACCGTCACGGCGAGCCTAGAGGGTGGGACCACGCCGGCCCCGGCCACCTCCACCGAGGGGCTACCGACGGCTCGCTAGACTCCCTGCGACCTCATCGGCCGCGGCCGGCGACGGTTCCGGGGCAGTAGCTCAGCCGGTCAGAGCAGCGGACTCATAATCCGTCGGTCCAGGGTTCAAGCCCCTGCTGCCCCACCACACGTTTTATGCAGGTCAGATGGCATCGGTGGCACCTGGTCGCCTCTCCTTCGGGGCCTCGGCAGGATCACTGGGGCACATCGGGGGCACAAGCCCGTCGAGCGCCAGCGCGACGGCGTCCAGGTCGTCGCCGAAGAGTCCGGCGTACACATCCAGCGTCATCGCGGCCGAGGCGTGCCCCAGCATCTGCTGCACTGCCTTGACGTTGGCGCCCGCGGCGATCGCCAGGGAGGCCGCCGTGTGGCGCAGGTCGTGGGGTCTCACGTTTACCAGACCCGCTTCTCGGCAGGCCGGGTCGAACACCCGATGCCGCCAGTTCCCGAGGCGGACCGCTCCCCCACCAGGCGCGGTGAACAGCAGATCATCCGGCCCCTTGCCGACACACAGCGCCTCGATGCCGGGCCCGAGCGCCGGCGGGAACGGCACCGTCCGGGTCCGGTTCGTCTTCGGGGTGGACCAGACGAGCCGGCCACCGACCTCGGTGACGCTCTCGGCCACGACGAGCCGGCGACGCAGCAGATTGACCCGCCGCACTTTAAGCGCCGACAGCTCGCCGAACCTCAGGCCGCAGAACGCCAGCACGGCGACCGACAGTCCGTTGCTGCCGGCGGCTGCCACAAGCCGACCCACCTCCTCCGCCGTCAGGAACCGGGGCTCGAGCCGCACAGCGCGTGGAAGCTGCACGCCCGAGGCGGCGTTCCGGGAGATCCGTCCGTCCTTGACCGCCTCGGCAAGGATCAACGAGAGCACCCGGTGGGCTTGGCGCACGCTGCCGGCCGAGAGGCCACTGGCGGACAGGTCGCGAACCCAGTCACGCACATCCGTGTGCCGCAGGTCGGCGATGGCCCAGGACCCGAAGCGCGGCAGGATGTGGCCGGTCAACAGTCCCCGATAGCGCGTGGCGGTCGAGACCTTCAGGTGCGTCAGACCCGAGGCCCACGCCTCCGCGACGTCACGCACGCGCACCTTGCCCGCGGTGGGGTCGATGTACTGGCCCCGGTGACGCTCGGCCTGCATCTGGTCCAGCCACCGCTGGGCGTCGACCTTGCGCGGAAAGTTCTTCTTCCGCTGCCGGCCACCGGGGTCACGCCAGCGCGCCTGCCAGCCGGTACCCCTGGGGTTCTTGCCGATGCTGGCCATCTCACGCGGCCTCGAGCTTGCCCCGGGACCAGGCCCTGACCGACTCCGGGTCGAACCGCAGGTACCGCCCGATCCGCATCGCGGGAGGACCACCACCGCGCACTCGCCACTGGTAGATCGTGCCGACGGGAACCCGCAGGTAGTCACTCACATCCTTCAACGTCCACAGTCTCTCCGGCTCACTCATCTCACTCATCTGCCGAACCTTCCTCTCTCACAGTCGGTTTCCTTCCTTGGTTTGCTTCCGGGCCGCTGCGCGTTCTTGGGCGTACTCGCGGGCGCGGGCGGCGGCGGCCTTGGCGAGCTCGGCGTCGCCGTCGGTGTCCCAGCCGGTCCCGGCGTAGGTCCACTGGCCGATGACGAGGGTGGTCTCCTCGGCGTCGTCGTCGAGGAGGTCGTCGAGGTCGCGGACGTCGACGGTGCGACCCTCGCGGCGGGCGGCGGCCAGGGCCCGTTCGTAGCGGACCCGGCGCCGGCGCAGCTGCCCGAGGGTCACGGAGTAGCGGCGGGACTTGGTCGAGAAGTGGCCGCGGAAGCCGAGCATGTGTCGCCACTTGAACAGCAGGCCGTACGGGTGCTCCCGCAGAGGTGTCGCGTTGTCTGTTTCGTCGGCGCGCGCGTCCGTGTGGATCCGGTCGGTGACCGCGACGATGGTCGCGCGGAGCCGGCGGGCGTGCGGGCTGTCGGTGTTCGTGCTGTCGGTGGCCGACTTCGTCGCGTACTTCGCCAGGTAGCCGGCGACCTGCTCCGGGGTCAGCGCCCGGTCCGGGTCGTCGGTCCGGCGGCCGGTGGCGATCGGTCGGGCGTCGAGCTGCGTGCCGAACCGCAGCCGGCGCACCACGTCGCCGTCGTACAGCGGCGACGCGTCGAAGACGACACCCGCGGCAGCCTGCTCGACGAGCCGAGCCAGGAGCGCCGCCGTCAGTCCGGCCGGTGCGGGGGCGAAGCCGTCGTCGGTTTTGGGTCCGTCGAGGCGGATCAGGGCGTGGAAGTGGACGATGCCGCGCTGCTGGTACTCGGCGACCTTCGCGTACTGCACCGTCACCAGCTCCGACAGCCGCGACTCCGGGACGCCCAGGTGCCGGGCCAGCGCGCGGCGGAGGTCGATGGTGAACCGGCGCCACAGCTCCGGGGCCCACCACTGCCACACGAGGTGGCTCTCGTAGTCGTAGCAGTCCCGGCACAGCGGCTGACCCAGCCGCGCGTCCCCGTCTGTATGCCTCGCGTGGCAGACGGTGGGGCGGCCGTGTTCACAGACCCGGTCCTGGCCTTTGGGCGTGAAGGGGCGGCAGGTGCGGCCGCCGCGGGTTCCGTGGACGAGCCCGAACGAGGGCGCGGTCAGGGTCGCGAACACCAGCGGGTTCTCGCCGACCTCCTCGGGGACGCCCTTGCCGCCGGAGACCCCGGCCCGGATCAGGTGGAACGTGTCCGCCGCATACAGCCGGGAGCAGGAGGGGCACTCGGTGGCGCGGCGGTTCCCGCACCGCACGTGCAGCACCCCGAGCGGGCTGTCCGTGGAGGAGAAGCTCGAGAGCACCTCACCGGTACGCGCGTTGACCGTGTCCGAGTGGCCATGGAGCCGGATCGGCTTGGCGCAGTGCCCGACCCGGGCGGCGGCCTCAGACCAGGCGTCGAAGTCCCGCGACAGCAGCCGGGCGAGCACCTGCGACTCGGTCGCCGCGTCGAGGTGGCCCAGGTCGAGCGGGTGACTCTCCGCGGCGGGAGCCTCACAGGGGTGCAGGGGCAGGGCGTCCCAGACGCGGTCTCGTGTTTCCCGGGTCATGTCGGCCACCCCCTTCCCTAGCGGTCCGGGTGGGTGTGCCGTGCAGGTACTGCGGCTCCCGCTGCACGGCACACCCGGTCCGAAAGGGCGGCCCAGAAACGATCGAGAAGATGCCGGCGCCGCGGGGAGCCGCGCACACGCCAGGCCACGTCAAGGAATGACGAAGAAGATGGCGGACGAGAAGTTCGTGTCTGTGTGTGTGGCGGCTATTCGTGTGGATGGCCTCTGGCCGGGGTGGGGAGCCGACCCCCAGGGCATCAAGCCCGCAGTGTTTGTCAGTTCAGGTCTTTTGTGTGGGTGTGTCCGCGCTTCCAGAGTCCACGGCCGGGGTGCCGGGAGACGAAGAAACACGCCGAGTGTCGGCGGAAGTTGTTTCACCCACATGCCGAGTTGAGGACGTTGGCGGAACGACGGGCGCATAGCGCGGCCAGCCGCGTGACCACGCTGTGTTCGTGGGCCATGTAGCAACGCACGATGGAGGCGATGTTTGCGATTTGCCATGCGCATCTCCGTGTCGGCAGTACTCACCCCTTCGTATGAACGCGCGCAGCCAGTCGCGGGGGCAGGTTCTGCACGTCCTAAAGGTCTAGGTCACTGCACCAAACCGTAAGGCGATAGACGATTCCGTTTTGCGCGAACCACTTCCAAGACATCTCTGCACGCGGGGACTTCGAGGGCAAAAGGATTGAGCACGTAACTTCTTTGTCCACGATAATGAACTGAGGTGAAGAAACACCGGGCAGCTCGATCGAAGCATCTCGGCCTGTCAGTCGAGCACTCCCTAGGCCAGACTCCTCGACATGACCAAAGCGCGGGTCTGTGGGAACGAAAGTCATCAAGTGACTATCGAGGGGTGGTCTCTCGCGAGAGACGCTGAGCGCTAGGCCCCCAGCGCCAACACTGAACACGCTTCCAGAGTCGAACGCTGAAAATATCGCACGCGATCGCCTCACAGAGTCCAAGTTGTCGACATCTGCGACATCTCCCACCCACATCTTCTTCCGGAACGGCAAATCCATTTCCAAGCCAGACATCAGAATGCTCCTATTTCGACGGGGAATCCGTTCCGCTGTTGCGAGTTTCTCTGGATCAGATATGTGTGCGTAACAAGGGCTCAGATATGCATCGATCCTGGGGCGACAGGCCCCAACTTCCCACGGACATGGTGCATGGTCCCCGACGCTCCCTGACTCATGACCCGGGCAGGTCTAGGCGACCGATAGCGCGCAGCACTCCGACCAGGTGATCGACGTCATGCCAGATGAAAATGCCATCGCCAGGCGCCCGATTCAAGAACTCGCGCACAGACGTCGCGTCGTCGATCACGGACCCTAGATTCAACTCGGGGTCCTGCTGCACCCTGGTCGCGTCACCCAAGGGCACGTTCCAATAGAAGTCTTCATCGAACTGCAGTCTGGAGCCAAACCTCTCCTCTACGGCGTCAAGCAGGAGAGTCAAGGGTGCTCGCAACTCAACGACAGAGATGTCGGGCCCGTCCATGAGCAAACCTTGTCACGCAGCCTCGCGAGACGTTCGGTTTCGCGTCCCGCGACACGCGCTCTCATGCCGCAGACAGTGAGGCGAGGTGTCGCACGTCAGCTGGCACATCGATGTCGCGCATCACCTGGCGCTGGAGACGGAGGACCGGTGCCTGTGTCCGTGTCTTGACTCACCTGATGCTTGACGGATCTGTGTCACCTGATGCTTGACACTCCGGCTAGGAAACTGAGGTAGCGGTCCGTGGCCGCTGGCCCTTGATGCTACGCACGGGCTTGGTGCTGGTCCGACGGAAGACACGGGTCTCACCGTCGGCCTCGACGG
>NZ_BAAARE010000033.1:0-27199 GCF_039532035.1 Terrabacter carboxydivorans
CCCGCTCCCGCGTCAACCTCGTCCCCGACACCGAACCAGAGATCGGAGCTGATGACCTGCCGGCCTTGACCGCCTGACCCCTTCACCACGGATCACGCAGCGCTACACCACTACCCGGGACTTGACCGGACGTTCTCTAGTCCGACGCCTCCTTCCCGATACTTACGAGCGTTTCCCTCCCACGAAAGTTCGTCGAGTAAGCGACGGACAGCACTAACCATTTCGCCACCATAGGGGGCACACGTAGCGTCGTCGGTCGAGGAGGCACGGGACGCCCGGCTCGCGGCGATATGACGCGCCACCACACTGGATTGGTTGCGCACCCCCGCTGCGCGATCAAGTACGCACCTGAACGGATTAGAACCTCGGAGTGGGGGAATCGTGCGTGTGAGTCCCCTTGTGTGGTGGGGTTTGAGGCCCGGCATGTCGTGAGGACGTGAGGGGCCATCGGCGGGATCTTCGGTGTGTACGGCCAAGTACTCATCGAAGAGGAGCCACACCGATGGCCTTGCCCCAGTCTGCCCTGTCCGAGCTGCTCGAGGCGTTCCGTACCGGGGAGGGGGTGAACCTGATCCAGGACGCGGTCACAGTGGCGTTGCAGGAGCTGATCGAGGCCGAGGCCACCCAGGTGATCGGCGCCGGCCGCTACGAACGCACCGAGGAACGCCGGACCGAACGCAACGGGACCCGGCCGCGGGTGCTGACCACAACCGCGGGCGACGTGCAGCTCCGGATCCCGAAGCTGCGCAAGGGGACCTTCTTCCCGAGCATCCTGAACCCACGCCGGCGGATCGACCAAGCCTTGTACGCGGTCGTGATGGAGGCCTACGTCAACGGCGTATCCACCCGGGCGGTCGATGAGCTGGTCGCGGCGATGGGCAGCGACACCGGGATCTCCAAGAGCGAGGTCTCGCGGATCTGCGCCGGCCTGGATGAGATGGTCGCCGCGTTCCGGACCCGCACCCTCGGGCACACCCGGTTCCCGTACGTGTTCCTGCTGGTTGGCTGACGCGACCTACCTGCACGTACGCGAGGCCTCCCGCGGGCAGGTCGTCTCCCAAGCCGTCGTCGTCGCCACCGGCGTCACCGAGGACGGCGCCCGAGAGATCCTCGGCCTGGACGTCGGCGACAGCGAGGACGAGACGTTCTGGCGGGCGTTCCTGACCTCGCTGCGCAGCCGCGGGCTGACCGGGGTACAGCTGGTCATCTCCGACCAGCACGCCGGCCTCGTCAAAGCGCTGACCCGCTGCTTCGCCGGCGCCGCCCACCAACGCTGCCGGGTCCACTTCGCCCGCAACCTGCTCGCCCTCGTGCCCAAGTCCCACAAGGACATGGTCGCCGCCGTGTTCCGCACGATCTTCGCCCAGCCCGACGCCGACGCGGTCGCCGCGACTTGGGACCACGTCCGGGACGAGCTGAGCGTCCGGTTCCCGAAGATCGGGCCGCTGATGGATGAGGCGAAGACGGAGGTCCTCGCGTTCAGCGCGTTCCCACGGGCGCACTGGACCAAGATCTGGTCGAACAACCCCATCGAGCGTTTGAACCGGGAGATCAAGAGACGAGCCCGGGTCGTGGGGATCTTCCCGAACTCCGCGGCCGTGATCCGCCTCGTCGGGGCCGTGCTGGCCGACGCCCACGACGAATGGCAAGTCGCGGACCGTCGCTACCTATCCGAAGCGTCCATGGCGCTGTTGTACAAGACCAGCGATACTGACACCGCCGCCATCACCAGCGGCCCGTGAGCATCGAGGAACTACCCCTCAAAGCCCACCACCCGACGGGGCACTTTCGAATCGTGCAGGCACACGTGCGATGGAACCCTCCCTACGCGGATGGTGTGTCGGGTCGGGCAGGGCGCATTCGACCGGGTCGTCTGGGCCGGGGTCGCGCACTTGTCCAAGACCTAAGCCGGACCTCCCGCTCCGAGCTGAGGCGTCAACTGACCCCGGCAGGTGGCTAGGGTGCATGCGTGGGACACAAGGAGCCGATGTCGATCGCCGCTGCACTACGGCAGATCCAGGGCCATAAGCTGATATTGCCTGCCATCCAGCGTGAGTACGTATGGAAGCCCTCGCAAGTCGTGCGCGTCTTCGATTCGGTCATGCGCGGCTATCCGGTCGGGAGCTTCCTCTCCTGGCGGGTGGCACCCGAGACGATCAGCAAGTTCAAGTTCTACGGCTTCATGAAGGACTACAGCGCTTTCAACAACCGACACAACCCGGTCGTTGACATCCCAACGGACCGGGAGGTCGTCGCGGTGCTCGACGGACAACAGCGACTGACCTCGCTCAACATTGGGCTCCGCGGTACGTATGCCTACAAGATCCACGGGGGATGGTCGAACAAGGCGTGGTCCTACCCCGAGCGCCGGCTCTACCTCAACCTCCTCGGTGAGGCTCCAGAGAACGAGCTCGGGCTGAAATACCACTTTCAGTTCCTAACCAAGATGGACCTGGAAGCAGCCGCCTTGGACGACACCAAGGCGTGGTTTCCTGTTTCCGAAATCTTCGACTCGGCCGAGCCCGCGGCCATGATGCAGATTCCGGCGAAGTACGGCGTGGGCAACAACGCCACTGCCGTGGCACTGGTCGCGAAGCTCTGGCAGGAGATCCACCACAACGCGAGTCTCCACTTCTACGAGGAGGACGTGCAGGACATCGAACGCGTCCTCGACATCTTCGTCAGGGTCAACTCCGGCGGCACGGTGCTCTCCTACAGCGACCTGCTTCTCTCCATCGCCACCGCTCAGTGGGAAGGCGACGCCAGGGCAGCCGTTCACACCCTCGTGGACTCGCTGAACCAGACCGGCATGGGATTCAACTTCTCCCGCGACACCATCTTGAAGTCTGGCTTGGTCCTGGCTGATGTGGGTGACATCGGCTTCAAGGTCAAGAACTTCACGACCGCCAACATGGCCAAGCTGGAAGCCGACTGGGACATGATCACCACGTCCCTGCACGTTGCGGTCGGGCTCCTCAGCGACTTTGGACTCTCCGGTGGAGCACTGACCGCAGACAGCGTTCTCATTCCGGTCGCCTACTACGTCCACCATCGGAAACTCGGGCACTCCTACCGCGAATCGCCCAACACTCGCGAGGACCGGGAAGCACTCCGATCATGGGTGCTTCGATCACTCATCGTGCGTGGTGTCTGGGGCTCGGGGCTGGACACCTTGCTACGCGATCTGCGTGAGGTCATCAAGAATCAGGGTTCGTCGTCGTTTCCGCTCGCGGCCGTTGAGAAGGCGATGGCCCTGCGGGGCAAGTCGCTCGCGGTCACGGATGCGCTCATCGAAGACATCCTCACCTTGGAATACGGCAAGGCTCGCACCTTTGCCGTCCTCGCCACGCTGTTTCCACATGTCGACACGCGCAACCTCTTCCACGTCGACCACGTCTTCCCTGCCGCGCGGTTCGACAAGAAAGAACTCGCTGGCCAGAGGGCTGACGACGGAACGCCGAAGTTCTCGGCTGAGCACATCGTCGAGCTAGTCTCTCTTCGGGATACCTTGCCGAACCTAGAACTGCTGCCAGGCTTGGAGAACATCGGGAAGTCCGACAAGGCGCCTGACGACTGGCTTGTAGCGGAGTACCCGTCGCCTGACGACCGGAGCGCGTTCCTGGCCCGCAACGCTCTGCCTGCGAAGCTGCCGCACTCGATCGACGGGTTCATGGCCTTCTACGAGCAGCGTCGTGACAGCCTCGTTGCGCGCATCCAAGACAAGCTCAAGACGCAGGCGCCGGAGCCCGCCACCACCGAAGAGGGGCTGTCAGATGTCGCCCTCGATGAGGCGCTGGCCCAGGGCGACGACGAGGACTGACGCGGCGGGGGGGCGTCAGCGACTGCGTATGCCAGAACGACTAGGAGCGTTCTAGGCGACCTATCCCAAGGTCCCCGACGGCATCCGCGGGACATCGCGGCGGTGGGACGCGCCCCTGCTTCTGCCTCAAGTCGAGTCATCGCAGAGTGCACCTGGGCTGGATTGGCTAAGTGGTGACGCCTTCGGCGTGCAAACGGATGCGTACCTCATCGATCAGACCGCGCAGGTCATCTAGCGCCCCGGCGAGCACGGAGAGCACCGGCTGCCCTTCATAACGGCCGTCTACGAAATACCACTCGATCCAGGACACCGTGTCTCCCTCACTGACGCGGTGACCACGCCACTCTCCTGCGGGAACGTTTGTTCGCGTCTGGCTGCGCGGGGCCTCGCTCGTCTCAAGCCTCTTCAATTGGGCGTTCCGCAGTTCAGACAGCGCCTTCCGTTCCGGGGTCCACTGGTCCTTCCACCAGCCGCTGAGGTGACCACATTCCTTGACGGCTGCGTCCAGTTGGCGACGCACACCGGCCAAAAGGTCGAGCACGTATGGAAGGCGATCAGCGAACGCTTCCCCAGAATGCGAGTGTGCTGCCAAGTCATCCAGCATGCGCGAAGCTCGATTCAGGGACTTCAACGCGTTGTCAAGGAAGCTGCTCACGGGACGAGAGTAGGCCGCCCCTGACCGCGCCCGCCATCGTGCTTGAGCCACAGCTATCGCCCCGTCCGCAGGCGGCGGGGTGACGCGGGTCCAAACCTCGCGGCTCCTGGCATAAACGAGTGTCTCAGTCGTAGGGGACTCAGCCTCGGTTGACTCGATCAAGGTATTGGGCCTGGCGGGCACTACGCCACGCCTCGTGCGCCTTGCGCTGTTTGCCCGGCGGCAGGGGCACGTGCTCCAGATCGGTGGCATCGAGGCCCGCAAGATGGCCGTCGCCGTCCCAAGCACGAAGAACACTTCCTGCCTTCTCGAGACGCAATAGGTAGGGCTCGAAGGTGACCCACATAGCGTTGCCGTGCAGCACCGGGTCCGGCTTGGTCGCAAGTGGCGCGTATGCCTTGTGACCGGACTTCCAGGCCCACAAGATGTCCCTCACGAGCGCTGAGACGTGATCGAGGAAGGTGGTTTCGTCAGAGAGGTGAAGCCGAGCTTCACTGAGTTCGTGCCACAGGTCGAGCTTGGGCCTGGGTTTCGAATACTCCGGGGAGTCCATCGGTAGACTCATGAAGTGCCGAACGCTCTCTCCGACGGCGAGGCCCAGACGGCCTGCAGCTTCGCTGCGGCGGTCAGCCGCCCGAAGCTCACGATCACTTTTCAACTGGCGCTTCAGGAAGCGGTACGCGAGGTAGAGCCCAGCCAGCGTGCCCAAGAGCGGGATGCCCGTGCCAGCCATCCACTCTGGCTGAACTAGGTCGTGCCAGACCTGTGGGAGGTAGTCGGTTTCGGGGGCGACGTATGTGGCTCGCTCGTCGGTCACCCCGCAAACCCTATGCAGTTACAGAGGCTCGTACACTCACCTCGGCAGACGAGTGAAGGCCGGCGTGGTCGACAGGCGGCGGTTTGACGCACCTAACGGAGCGGCTGAACAATCGACGGCGGCTACGCGGCTGCGGGGGACACGGTCAGGCGAAGGCAGACCTTGATGTTGAGACACTAACGTTCGATATATGTCGAGTGGCCGTGAGGTGATGGAGGTCGCCTGCCGAGGCTGCGGAATTATGTTCCAAAGCCATCGCAAGAACGTTGTGTATTGCAGTGACACCTGCCGCATCTTCGGCCCAAAGCTGCGTTGGTCTGACCCACATTGTTATGTGTGCGGCGCTGGCCTGAGTGGGCGAGACCCCGATTCCAACGAGCTGTTGTCGCCCGAGCAGTACTGGCGCCTTCACTCTGACTTCGAGCCAACACACCGAGCCTGCCTCAGAGAGCTGGTTGACCGTGAGGAGGGTGAGGCGCGTCGTGCATGTAGCTGCAAGTCATGCCAGCTTGAGCGTGGGGAGCGCTACCGCCCGGGACTTCCCGGCTTGCGCTCAGCCCGCGGCAAGCGACGCCCGGCCCGTTCGCCGGGGTACCTTCGCCACCGCAAGGCAGTGCTCGAGCGGGACGACTGGACCTGCCAGATCTGCGGGCTCCCACTGGACCCTGGTGCCTCGGTGGACGATGACCTCTATCCCCAAGCAGATCACATAACGCCTGTCGCACTTGGGGGAGACGACGGGATGGAGAATCTGCGAGCCGCACATCGATGGTGCAACTGGGCGCTGGGAGACAGCCTCGTGGCTACCGAGCGAGACGTCAGGACTGCCGCCCACGTTCGTTTCGCATCTCGATTCCCGGCTGAAGTGATCGCCCGTGCTGCAAGTGCTGGGCGAAGCCGAGAGTGATCCAACACTCCTCAGGCCAGCGGTTCACATGAGATTGCGGAAACGGCTCACAGCGTGAACCTGAGTCGCCCCGCGTCACCGCAGGTCGCCCTGACAAGCGGCGGAATGACGTACGGCGCTGCCGAGTGGGTACGCGTTGCCGATATCCGCCGCTCATGTATCTTCGGCGCTTATGGCGTCGGGGTGGAGTGACGAGTACGAGGATCAGACTGGCGGTGCCGCGCGGCTGGCGTTGTCAGTCCCGGATGGGGTCTATCTCGTCGTGCTCCCACTATCGGTCCTGGCGGCCATTCCGGCGGCTGCGAAGCCCGATGGGTTGGGTGCTCTGTGGCTCGCGGCAGCCTCGGTCGGTTTTGCTGCATTCTCGGCGGCGGGCCTCGCGTTCAAGGCGCGCCCGCGCCGGCTCGTGAAGACTTGGCGAGACCTTGCATGGGACAAGGAGATCGCGGCTCTGCCTGGATTCGAGTACACGAGTGGGGCGTCCGGTGCTTGGCTCGTCCGAGCTTCGACCCACAGGAAGGGCGCCTACCCTTCCGTCCGGCTTCTGACTCGCGAGTCCAAGAGCGAGCCTTGGGATGCGAGCACGTTTGTGGACACGAAAATATCGCCAGCCGGCGACGTGGTTGTTACGATCGGCGTCGCCAGAACCAGTGAGTGCGACGGCTATGAACTAATGCTTGTGATCGCCTGACACTCGACGGGGCCTGGTCCGCCTTGGCGGCGGTATGACGCCATCTTCTTCAGCAAAACGGCCCTTCCAGCGGCTGGGCAGCCGCGAGCAAGGATCGGTGGTCAGTCATGGCCGCAGTCACCGAGCTGCATCGCGCCACTAGCCTGTGCAAATGGTGCAGTTTTTGGCTGGACAACATATATGGACCTGTGTGCCCGCCTTTCGTGCGGCTGACGTTGTCTCTGCCGCCGTTTCGTACGTGGGCGGAAACGCTGACGAACTCGTCGCGCTGAAGCGAGGAGACAGGCTCGTCTTCGATGGCTCGGACGCAGCGCTCCAGTCCGGCCTGGCGAACCCGGATGTGCTTGAGCGGTGGTCGATGGCCAGCGTTGAGCTGAGAAGTCTTGGTGGGCTGCACGCGAAGGTGCTTGTCGTGGAGCCAGAGGCTGACGGCCCGCTCGCGTACGTAGGGTCGATGAACCTGTCCCACCATTCAAACGACCGCCTCGAGGAGGCGTTCGTGGTGATGGACGAGCCGGCAGCCGTCACTGAGGTTCGTGAGTGGGTCGAAGGCCTTCTCGCCCGAGGTACGCCCGTCACGGCCGGATGGATCAAGCGGGCTCGCTCTATCTATCGCCCGTCGTCAGTGCCGAAGCCTCATGCGGCCCCTCACGAACTTTTGAACCTGTCCGGACGCGTGTGGCTCACCCACCTTGACATCGCGAACGGGGAGTTCGGGGCGGCGACGGTCCGCGCCCTAGATGAGGCAGAGAGCAAAGCTGGCTCGCTGTCGGTGGAGGCGGTCGACACGACGAGCGCTGAACGGAGTCGCGTCGATGATGTTTGGCTCGTCTCGTTTCCCGGCGCCGATAGGAACGGGAAACCTGTATCTGGGAACACGCTGGTGCGCGCGCTGTGCGTTGTCCGTCAGATCATCCGTGAGGGGGGCCGTCACAGCGACATCGTCGTGTGGGCGCCGGACCAGCAACTAACCAGCCCGCAGCGTCTCTCGGTGGTCCGGGCGCACTTGGGGGTCGACGCGCGCACTGACACGTATCTGGTGCCGCCAAGTGAGGTGCCGGGACTCTTTGACTTGTTGGGCGTCAAGCGGCCATAAGCCTTGGCGCTCAGCTCCTTCATCCCTCGCGGGAGCGCCCCTGGCGGCGAAGTTGGGCACCCGTCCTCGCTGTGGATGCGGTCGGTCTCCGGGTCATGCTATCGGCGAAGAATTGGGACGCCGGCGGCGTCGGGATGGAGGGCGTGGGCGCCAGCCGAATGGCTATTGCCCACAACTCTTGGTCCATGCGGGCGCTGATGCAGGGCGGCCCCTCCAGGTGCCATCGATGCCGTCCCGGCGTGTCTCATGCGATGCATTGTCCGTTCGGGCAAAGTCATCCCATTAGAGTTCCGCAGGGATGGGGCATGTCGACTATTGAGGTACGGCTGGGTGAGGCGAGCGTCTTCATTGAGTCTGGCGTATTCACGGCGCTTTTGGATGCTTCGGTAGCGTCCTCACGCGCCCCTTACCTCCACGCCCTTGAGACGTCGCGGATCAAATTCGGGGAGTTGGTCCAGCTCGCCCGCATAGCCGACATCCCCTACGTCCTGTTCTTTGCCCCGCGCGAAACTGTCGACGATCAACTCAAGAAGAAGTCGGACAAGCTCCTGGCGGGTGTCAGCAAGGACGCGTTCTCCTTGAACTCGCGCAGCCAGGTACGCCTCGCGGACGTCGAGCTCATCGTGAAGGACCTCCTTCGAAAGCAAGAGACGCTCAAGCGCCTAGACCGCTCACTGACCGCCAACAAGGTTGTGGGCTGTCTGCGACGCTCGCGGGCACTCGTTGAGGACGACGCCCGCCTTCTCAGCGCTGCTCTCGGGTTCACTAGCAACGACCTCAAGACTTGTCGCACGAAGAGCTTGGCGCTGGAGCTGCTGATCTCGCGGTTCGAGGCTAGGCAGATCCTTGTCGCACAAAGCCAGCAGAACTTCATGCCGCAGCGTCTGCCTCAGCACGCCAAGTTCAGTGGGCTGTGCGTTCGCGACAAGAAGATCCCGTTCATCTTCCTGACAAGCGGCGACGCAGGGGAAAACTTTGAGCCCGAGGGGCGCCGGGTCTTCACCCTCGTTCTACTAGCCGTGTTCGTAGCGCATGCCAAGTTCGCTCCGGTCACCTACAGCGACCGGAGCGCGGACCCGATCACAAGCCGCGAGTACGAACTAACAGAGGAGATCCTCATGCCTCGCTCCGAGGTGCAAGATTTGAGGGTTTCCGGACTCGACGACATTCGTGCCCCCGCCGACACACATCGCGTTACGCCGAGTGCCTTCGTGATGCGCGCCCGGCGGCTGGGACTGATAGACCGGGTCGAGGCCGAGGACCACCTCTCCGAACTGGCGCGCGAGTTCGCCGCGAGACCGAAGCGTCAAGCTCGAAGTCCGCTCGCGGTTAACGCTCTCCGGAAATACAACGGTGTCGAGTTCTCGCAGCGCATGCTGAATCAGCTTGACCGCGGCTCCATCAGCAGAGGTGAGTTCTGCCGAGTCGTCCTCCAGAACAAGATCAAGCCGGAGCAGATCCATCAGTTCCGCGAAGCACTGTGAACCTCGTCCGCTTCTTCATCGACACCAACGTGTTGAGCCGGCTAACCCGCGCGCAACGGGCGAGCAAGTTCTTTCGTGACAACTGCTCGTTGTGCTCGGAGGTCCTGCACGAGGCCTCAGGATTCCCGGACCTTGCGGAACTGCGTCGGTTGGAATACCCAGTGAGCCCAGGCGTGCTTACGCGGGTTCGGGAGGTGATGTCAACGGTGTCGCCTGGAGACTTCACGATGGTCGACCTTTACCGCAATCTCGGCAATGCTGATCCCATGCTGATCGCCTCGGCGCTGGACGCCATGGAAGCGGAGTCAGAGCGGTTGCTCCCGGTGGACTGGCACATCGTCAGCGATGATGAAGCTGTCATTGCGAAGGCCCGGGCGTTCGATGTGACGACCCTGGGGTACGACAAATTCGTCCGTCTGCTGTCACCGGGCACCAAGGACGTTGGCTGAGCGCGGCGACGTAGGACAGCAGCTCTGCAGGCGACCTGGCACAGCTCCCGCGGCGGAAAGACGCAGTGAAGCGATGGGCCGGAAGCCGTGTCAGTCGCCCCATTCCAGACGTCATTGGCCTGGGCTTGAGCTGGCTGCTAGTGGCTGGCGCGTGGAAGTGGGCCGTAACTAGCGAAGGGTGACGGCTCTCAGGTAGGAGAAATGATCAGACACCAGCGTGGACACGTCATGATCAGTGATTCTGGGGTAAGCGGAATTGAATCCCTGTGAACCGGCAGGGGTCTCGCCTAGCTCGGCGGCGCGGTACAAGATTCGGAGAACGTTGTCGCGGCGTGAGTAGTAGTTGTGCACTGTGCCGCCCACCGCATCATTCAGCGGCCTCTTGTCGATGCTTGCAGCTACGGCGGCACCCAGCAGGTGCATGTCCGCGATGTGTGGGGCTTCCCGCTTGGTAGCGAGCAATGCTGCGGTTAGGACCATTACGCGTGCGCCTAAGCTGTGGCCGACCAAGATGTACGCCGGCTCATCCGTTCGAGCGATCAGGTCAGAGAGTGCAACTGCCGTCTTTGCGGCTCGACTCTTCGCTGTGAACCATGGGTTGGTCAACACGTCCAGGCCAGCCAGGACGGCTCCTGCTGGCGCTACAAGACGCGAGGCGCTAGCGGTGGCCTTTCGCGCCAACGCGGTCACCGACTTGGATGCCGCCGCCTTAAACCCACCCTGCATAGTGAGGTTCCACAGATCTGCGAGTTCCTTCGCTCCCCAGTGAACTCGGTAGACTGACGAGTTCGGGTATCGCCGCTCAATCATCGGTTTCCAGCCGCCCCAAGTGTCGACGCGGTCTGACAAAAAGCCGCTCGCGAAGATCACCGGCGTCCCTGGTCCGTCCTTAACCTTCTCGATTCGAAACGACTGGTCTTCACCCACGTAATCATTCATTGCTTTGGCCCCGAGAGAACCGCCGAGCGCTCCACCTACAACCGTAATTACCGCTGTACCGCCCGCTACGCCGAGGCCACCTGCGGCTACCGCGCCGCCACCGAGGAAGGCCAATCCATAGCTTGTTGCCGCCGCGCCGCTGTATCCCGCCGTGGCGGCACCAATGGCACCCCCAATAGCTGGAGCGGCGACGAAGCCTGCGGTAGCAACTGTGGCTAGCCCCAAACCGACTCCACCGACAATGCGTGTCCCTCGTGCAAGGTTCGGTTTCTCGAATACCCGCAGCCGTTGCCACTCGCTGAGGTCCACGAGCCGCATATTCGCCTTCCCGAAGCTGGCGATCTCGTGACGGTGCTCAGCGCAGAACCGCGGCAATCTTATTGCCGCGATCCCCCTGTCGGCCATCGCCCCGCACTTAGGGGCAGCGCATTCCACTGTTGGCGCGCCACAAGAACGGCATAGACGCGCGGGCGCCCACTGGACGGGCACCTTGACGCGAGCATGTCCGCTGAACTCCAAGCATGACGAGCACCATGCGGTGGTCACGTCCGCGCTCGGCATGTCGGCAAGTTCGGCGATCCGCAAGGCAAGCTTCTTGTGATGCGCCGCCTGCGCCTCGTGACTCTTGCGCTCTTCGGCGCTCCGGGATCCCCGCCTCAGCTTCTCATGGAGTGCGAAGGCCCAGGCATTGCTCACTATGGAAACGTTCGTTCGTAGGAACTGGGCGCCCTCGATCACACTCGGTGAGCTCGCGGGTTCTCCTGCCAAACTCAACTGCTTCCCGCTGGGCGTTCGGAGGAGGCAGGCAGCCGAGCTCACTGTTCCCCTGTAAGTAAGAAGCGCAGCTGTCATTTCGTTCGTTCCTAAGTATGCGGAAGATTTGAGGTGTCCGGGTTTCGCCTGCCGATACGGTATAAGCCCCTTCACATTGCTACGTGCATATGGCCTGCCCCGACGCAGACCCGCCTAGCGTCCGATGTGTCGGAACGAGGCGCCCGGTTGCTCCAGCGAATGCCCGCGCCATAGTCTCGATGCGGCGGACGTATAGAGCTGACCGGTGGTGTCGCGACCATGACGCGGTGGCGTCGAATCGATTCTCGGTGCTCAGTCCGCCGTCAGCTCGACCGGCTGGGAAAGTTGCTCGCGAGTGAATGAGACACTCGCCAGTTGCGACAGTTGGATCGAGAAGATGTGGTCCGCATCGGGCACAGCGTCGACCTTGAACGAGAGTTGGCACGCAAGGGGAGACGCGCCAACGGCCGCCGGAACCACGATCATCACGGGGTCAGCACCGGCATTTCCTAGCGCTACCAGTGTCCCGTGCGAGTCGGAAACGCGGACCTGCCCACCAGCGAGACCTTCGGAACCCGCCCGCAATGGACAAGACCGGCCTGCGTACTTCTCTGCCTCCGATGGATCCCCGATCAGGGCCGTGGCTTCCTCAACCGTCAGGACATTCAAGTTCATGGGCGCCACGACAGTTCCGTGAATCGAGAACGCTGGCTTGGATGCCGGAACACTCTGTACTGCGGACGAGCAGCCTGCGAGCATCAGGATCGCAATTGCGGTCGCGGACAGGATCCGCCCGAGCGGTCTTGCGTGCGTGGTGTGGCGCATGGCGGGACTTTAGGGCTCGAAGGCTAACCGTGTGTTCATTTTGAGCAAATCCTCCCGTGCCGACGGGCGTGGGCGGATAGCGTGATGAGCGGCGATCGAGACGGCCGACTCGCGGCGATGTGACGCATGCAGAAGTCGTCCCAACCGCCTCAGAGTCCAGTCCTTCGCGGCGGATCAGTTGCACGGAGGCGGCTGGACGCATCACAACTGCCCTGCCTGGCCGCCGTCTCTATTACGTGTCAAGCGACCTTCTTGCGGTGAGGCCTGCTCTTCAAAGAAGCAGAGAAGGCTTGTCGCGAAGAGTAAGGCCTGCACGGTATTGCGGCGGTTGAACTGGCGTCGGCTCACTGTGTGCGCGGTCGCGTTCCGGCTGAACGTGGTGGGGACCTTGTCTCCATCGTCCACCCAGAACTGCTGGTAGGTCTGCCACATCGGAGCGAAGGCTACAAACTGCCTAACTGTAAACTCGTCATAGGCTTCAGTTGTCCGCTTACCCTTTTTGTCTGGCGTGTACTTGTAGCGGTCTTTCCCGAAATAGGCAGTCAGGAGGCTATCGATAAGCGTGCCAGCGAGGGCCTGAGCTGCGGTGGTGTGGCCGAGGTCGAGCGCGTCTAACACGGCCAGAGCGAAGGGTACGTAGGGCGCGACGGCTTGCGACTCAAGTCCGTCGACCGCCTCGCGACAGTCAGCAGAAATGACCTTCCAGCGGCGGCCTAGAATCTCCCGACGCTCGGCGGCGCCGCCAGCGCGGAGAATGGCCTGAGCTACTGCCTGCCGAGGCACGCCGTAGAGCGCGATGCTGTCCGCCAGGACGACCTTCTCGACCTCTGCGAACTCAAGGTCTTCGATCCCGCGTAAGTTGGGCGGGTAGAAGCTGTCCCTTAACCGCTCAAGAGTCGGCGCTAGCGTCTTGATCCACGCGGACTGTTGCGCGGCGAACTGGTTCGCCATCTTGGCAACGGAGTCGCTGAGGCCGAAGTTGATCGTCCTGGTCAGATCCGCGCTCAACTTGGCAAACTGCGCCTGTGTGGCGGCGTGGGTTTTGAAGAAGTCGCTGTTGATGAAGGCGAACTGCCTCATCCAGGCGCTTTGCATGTCCAGCATGGGCTTCATTGCGTCAACGATTCGCGACTGGTGCGCCGCCAGAGCCGCAAGGCGCTGCAGGGTCGACTCCGGCAGCGCAAATGAGCGAAGCCTGGCGGCGTCGGCAGCCATCTTGGCGAAGACGCTTGCGTCCACGATCTTGGGGACCTGGAAGTCAACTTTGGGCATGGCGATCCGCTGAAGGGCAGCCGTCAAGTCTCGCAACCTATCCCGCTCCTCGGGAGTGAGCGTGCGGTGCGCGCTGTCGTGGGGCTGCTCGGGCTCGTCGGGCTCGTCGGGGTGCCCGGAGTGCTCGGGCTGCTTGGGCTGCTCGGGCTCGTCGGGCTGCTCAGGCTCGTCGGGCTCGGCGTCCATCGTCATGGGCGAAGGCTAGCGGGACGAAACGACAGACGAGCGCCTACGCAAGGGCTCGCAAATAGGAGCGCTCGCTCGCGCAGTCGTCGGCGGTTTGACCAAGTTAGCGGGCGGCGCTATAGCGGCGGAAAAACGTGGGTAGCGGGCACGGCGGCCCGATTTATCGGAGCGCCTCGGCGTGGGGCGCTCCGTCGGAGCCTCGCTGTGAACCATGGACGATGCGCGGTTCGAGCGGTCGTTTGACAGCGTCTCGGTGTGCGAAGCTGTCCTTGCCTAGTTGTCATCGCTCAGGTACATGGACACCTCCACCGTGAGGCCGTCGACAGTCTCGTAGCCAGTTGCTGGCGCCTCAGATTTCACATCTAGGTCTTGCGGAACTTCTTCGAGATCCGTCAACTCCATGTGTTCCGAGCATCCGCGTGACGTACCGTCGGGGACGGTGAGACGACAGATGACGTCGAAAAGGAACGTCTCTTCGACGCCGTGAAGTGTGTCGGGATCGAAGTGCAGGATGACTTGTCCGAACTCCAAGCCCGCGCCTGCTGCCCATGAGTCGATCGTGACGCCCGCGACCTTGGGCGGCCGACTCTTGGTGTTGCCCCGTGTCCTGATGGTCGCCTTGAACGTCGAGCCGGACAGCTTGTTCATCGCGGGAGCTGTGGTCGTCGATTCGAAAGTTTCGTCGTCCATGGGTCGACTGTCCGTGTTGCCTGGCGCATTTCGGCCGAGGCGCGCCGCCGAATCGCTATTTCTACCTGCGTTTCGGGTGGTGCTGCTACCCCTTCGTGCCTGTCACACATCGACCGAACGGTGGAGGCCGCCTCGCGGCGGAGTGACGCGACAAGATGGCCCCTGGAGCGAAGCCGTCGTGACCAGCCGCATGGGTCTGTTGCATTTACCCGTGCAGGACCGCGCTGTCGCGCCAAGCTTCCTCGGACTTGGGCACCGACAGACCGAGTTCTTGTTGAAACTCTGATCGGGTCTGCCCGTGCCGGCCGGCGTCGGCGGCTCGGACGGCGAGTTCCGCGCGCGCGGGATCGCTGTTCGGGTCGCCATAGAACTTTCCGTCGCGTAGCAAGATCTTCACAGTGTCTGGGCCGACTCCCATTTGGTCGCAGATTTGTGCGCGGCTCAATCCTTGGCGCTGCAGCGCGACTGCCTGGGCGCAGCGTTGCAGTCGATCTTCTTGGAGTCGCGAGTTGTAGGGGTTGCGGCCGCGGTCGTCGGCGGCGACGCGCTGTCCGGTCGCATCTTCGTACGCGCGGATGAGGTCCGCGTGGAGTCGGCCGCGGGTGCCGACCGCGTGGCCGTTCGCGCGCGCCCAAGCACGCACGTCGGCTGGGAAAGGTCCTGTCGAGGTTGCGTTGGTGGCGCCCCGTATATAGGCGGGGGCGCCTGTGACTTCCTGGGGCGACCGCGGCGTCGAAGGCGTCACGGTGGCGGGCTGGGTCTCGGTGCGAACGACAAGGGCTGGCTGAAGGTTGCCTAGAAGGACCGCGTACAGATCAGGGCCAACGATGCGCGTGCCGAGCTCGCGGGCCCGTGCTGCCTTCACGCCGTCGAAGGCACCGTCGGTCACCAGCATCGCTGTCTTCGCGGACACGGAATTGATGATTCGGACGCCGAGTTTCTCGGACCTCTCCTCCAGATGCGCGCGCACTGTCTCATCGCAGCCGGTGAAGACAACCTTCTGCCCCACGCGCAATGGCTCGCCGTGGGCCCAGTCGATCGGAAGGCCCTTGAGGCCTGCCGAAAGCCGCTCGTTACGGGCGTCTTCAGCATGGTCAAGCAGGGCGGGGAGGACCTTGCGATTCACAGCAAGAAGGTCCGAGATCTGTTGGAGCTCGGACCGCTCTGCTCGGCTGACTTTGCCGTCGTCCAGAGCCGCATAGGCGAGGGCACGGACGAACGCGAGATTGGCGGAGGCGACGTCGGCCTTGGTGAGTTGATGGGCTTCCGCCACGGCCGCCAGATCCGCGGCCTCCTCGGCCGTCACCTCGCCGTCCTCGAGAACCTCGGCAAGTTTCTCCAAGTAGGGCAGGGCGCCGGCCGGGGCGCCTTCGTCCAATGCGTCGACGAGGGAGAACTGTTCGACCATCTTGACCAGTGCCGGTGGGGGCGCCGTGACGGCTGATCGCGCCATGACGACCTGCGCTCTTGCCGAGAAGGTCCGGGCCGTCGTCGTGTGGGCGTGCGGAGCCCAGGAGGGTTCCGTTGGCCACATGACGTTCATGGCTGCCTGCGGCAACTCAAGATGCTCGGGCAGCGGTGGGCGGCCGAGTCGAGGATGCATGAATGCGGCCACCAGGGCCGCGGTCGCCTGGGCGTCGCCAAGCGCGGAGTGCGCGCTCGTCAGCGGCGTCCCGATGGCCCAGCAGCAGTCGGCCAAGCGGCGTCTGTCCAGCCCGGGGAGGTGATAGTTGGACGCCTCCAGAGTGCACAGCGCTGGAAGAAAGGGCATGTTCCAGCCGGCGCGTGCGTATTCAGCGCGTAGGAACGCCAGGTCAAATTTCGCGTTGTGAGCCGCGATAGCCGCACCCTTGAGGCGCAGGTTCAGGCCGTCGATAAGGTTTGGGAATGCGGGCGCATGCGCGACGTCGGCATCGGTGATGCCGTGGATGTGCGTGGCTCCCACCGGCCCCTGTGGGTTGATGCGGGTGCTCCACTCGTCGAGGACTCGGCCCTGAAGGTCTGTGGTCACCACGGCGATCTCCAGGATCCGATGCTGCTTCGGCGATACACCCGTGGTCTCGACGTCGATGACAGCGAAGCGTGGCTGCGTGCCGACTTTTGCCAGAAGTGGCGGCGCCGTCACGGAGGACCCGGATGACGAGAGGTCTGGTGTCGGGTGGAACCGCTGCGCAACTGAGGCAATGACTTTGTTGCGGCGGAACTTGTGGAAGATGCCCATGTGTGATGCTCCGTCGGTTGGCGAGTCGAGACATGCTGGCACTCATCGGTGGCCAAAGTCGCGAAAGCGGGAGATTGGGCAAATATCCCCGCTCAAGCGCCTTGAGATGGACCCCACGACCCGGCCCTCGAAGTCCGAACAGGCGACCGCGGGGACAGTGGCCGTCGAGCCAAGCGTCCCTCGCAGGTTTCCCATCTGTCGCCGGCAAGCGGCGGAAAGACGCTCCGCGACTCGGAAGTCTTGAGCGGGCGGAGGCTGCATCGTCACCATCTTCCATAGTGTGTGTGCATGACCTCGCGCGAACAGGTGGTGGCTTGGGCACGTCGACAGGCCGACGAACTTCAATCTGACATGCAATTCCACCAGCCAGATGGCGGGTACGGGGGCTACTGGACCGTCACAGATGTATCCAAGAAGGGACTTGTGATGGCTCGAGCTGCTGCGGGCCTTGAGTTTCTGAGGCAGCATGCCGGAAACGACTCGGAGTGGCTGCGGCGGGCCACAATCGCGTACGACTCCAATGGGGATCGCTCCTCGCTGGAGTCCGGAGTCCACGCCATCGGTGAGATCTTGCGCCTCTGGGCTGCTCAAGTGGAGGCTGGCGTCAGCCACCTTCCAGCGGAGTTGGGTGAGGGCGTTCGTGCCTTGGCAAGTACCGAGATCATGGGGCAAGTGCGTTTGCTGAATGAGGAGAGGGACGTCCATGCAGCGGCGCCAATAGTGCTTTCGGGAGCCGCCCTAGAGACCGCTCTTCGAGGTGCGGTCGAAGAGTTGGAACTTCCTATCGTCGGTACTCCCGGGATCGCTGCCTACAGCCGTGCCCTGCGCACTGCAGCCATCCTTTCGAAGCAGGACGTCAAGGACCTCGAGCAGATGGCGGGTGTACGTAACGCGGCCGCCCACGGCGACTTCGAGTCCATCACGAGGGAACGCGCCGGCTTGATGGAACAGCAGGTCAACATGTTTCTTGCGCGGCTGCGCGACCTACTGGATTCTCCAGCCGGTGTGCGTACCGCCGAATGACCGACGCCGTGGAGCGTGAGCCGCATTGCGGGGGAGACAGGCGGCGAAGTGACGCGGCCTCCGTGGACCAGTCGGACCCTGAGGATGAGGAGGGGCGGCGCTCACGCGCCAATGGAGGGTCGGGCTGCAGTCGGGCAGATCGGCTTGCCCAAGCGTTGACCTGGGGGACAGCAATATTGCGTGACGGGTCTTAGCTCGGGCCCAAGGTCCAAGTGGCACCACCGGTCCTCCGCGTCCAAACGAATCTGGTCTGAATAGGACTAGAGGGTGTAGAGCTCTGCCTGGAGCGGCGGAGTCCCGACCGTGATTGTGTGGGCCGAGGTGCACCTGCGCGTGCGGGCCGTGGTGGCCGAGTAGGCGACGGCGTCGCAGCCGAGGACGGTCAGGCACCTTGACGAATCACGACTACGGCTCCGGAAGGGTGTCGATTTCAAGGAGCAGTCGCCTGATCGGGTCCTGGTCTAACCCGCGGTAGGCCGCAGTGATCTGCCACGTATACAAGAAGCCGGCCATCGCCATCCGTGCGAGCCGGTAGTGGAATTGCGTGTCGGCGTGGCCGAACCGGGTTGGTACCCCGTCGCCGTCTGTCTGGATGGTGTCTGTGATGACATGAAGGGTGGGGTGCGCGGCGTTTGACAGGAACGAGTAGGCGCCTCGACTGTTCCACTCTTCAGCCCCCGCGATCGATAGGTGCCGAAGTGCCTCGCCCGGCCCCGGGTGCCTCTCGCCTCTGAGGATCAGCCGGCCGGATTTGTCGCGCTGGATCTCAGACGGATAGAAGCGCTGGGTCACTTTTTCCTTCAATGCGTTCACCCGTTCGCCCACCTCGGACATGTGTCGCGCTGGGGCACCGAGGTCCTTCGCTGCCGCGCGCTCGCGTGAGGCGTCGTTGAGTTGTGAAAGGAGGCTGCGCGCCGCGCGAGTGCGGATGCTGTCCAAGTGCGGGTGCAGCAGCCAGAACACGTAGCCGTTGATCTCGAGGAGACTCCGAGCTGAAGGGCCCACTCCGAACATCAAACCCGCACGGGAACTGTAGATCTGGTGCAGAACGGTCAGGTGATCGGCTTGGGCAAGAAGGAAGAGTAGCGCCGCATCACCCGCGTACTCGGCTGCGTCGGCGCTCCACGAGCCGTGAGGTCCGTACTGCCTCTGGAGTAGCGCCCGCTCGTCGTTGAATGGCGACGGATCGCGCGCCGCCCACTTCGGATCGAAGCGACCGAAGTTGCGAAAGGCTCCCAAGATCTCCACCATATGGTCGGCGAGGGCCTGAACGATTGAAGCGTCTGCTGGATCCATGTGTACGTGGGCGGGGTTCACGTCCATTCTTTCTGATCCAAGATGTTCTTCCCAAACTGCTGCGCGTGCTTGCCGAGAGTGTCTTCCGCGGATGTAGGTGCGGTCGTCGCTATGACGCTTCGAGCGATCTCACAATCGCGTTGAAGAAGGACGTCAGGGGTGTGCCAAGTTCTGGCCGTACCTTCGCGAACGCAACGCCTTGGTCTCCGGGTGCAACATGTGTTCCAGCTCGAAGCGTCGACCACCACTCGGCTACACCCTAGGGGGCTTAACGGCGGTATCGCCGCCTCCACGCGCGAGGGCGATTTCGCTCAGCGCAACCAAGTGGTGGTACCAGTGAGCGGTCGTCGGACGTGCCTGCGCACCAGGTCCTTCTGGGCGGACCTGACGCTGTGGGCCGCAAGCTAGACGCCTGCGACGTAGGCGGTGAGGAAATGGACTCCGTGCCGGTCGAGGTTGCCTCGGGCGCGGTCGTAGTGCTCGGTGGTGCGCGGGTCGGCGTGGCGGGCGAGGATCTGCGCGTCGCGCAGCGGCACGCCGGCATCGAGGGCGTTGGTGATGGCGGCGTGCCGGAGTGAGTGGGGGCTGATGTGCCGCGGGATGCCGGCCGTCTTCGCGATCCGGGCGACCATCCGGTAGACGTCGCGCCGGTCGATCGGCCTGCCGGAGACCGGTCGCAAGATGAGTGTGCCGCTGGTGCGAGTGCCGCGGCACGCCTCGAGGGCGCGGAGGACGGGGACGGTCACGGGCATGGTGGCGGGCTTGTTGCCCTTGCCGACCAGGTGCAGGACTCGGTGTCCGCGGAGGGTGTCGGCGTAGTCCTCGATCCGCACGGCTGCGGCTTCGGAGGCGCGTAGGGCGTTGATCCCAAGCAGGTAGGCGAGCGCGCCGTGGTGGACGGTGATGGTCTGGGCGACCTGGAGGAACCGGATGAGCTCGAGCCGGTCCAAGCCTTGAGTGCGAGTCTCGTCGCGGTGGATCTTCGGCAGCCGCGCGTACACGGCTGGATCAGCGGTGATGAGCCCGTCGATGTGCGCGAAGCGGAAGTAGCCGCGGACGCCGTGCATCATCGTGACGACGGAGGAGTCCATCAGGCCCCGCTCGCTGAGGTGGCGGATGTAGAGCTCGACGTGGGCTCGTTGGATCCCGAGGAGCGGGTCGAGCCTGTTGGTCTCGCACCAGGTGAACCATTGGCGCAGCTGGAAGGCGTACAGGTCATGCGTGTGCCCGGCGTACGGTCCTTGGATGACGGCCCGGAGGTCGGCTATCTTGCCGGCGACGATTTTAGGGCCTTGGACGTACTCAAAACCTCGTCGCCGACCTGCCGGAGCACGGAAGCGCCGGCTTGCAGCCGGAGTAGAAACACCATGCCGCAGTTCTTCTCCAAGCGGACTAGCCGACGGAATCTCCGGAAAGGGGCTGTGCAGGCTCGAGGAGGCCCCGATTCTTGGCTTCTTCGACAGCCTGCTGTATGCCGGATTGCGCAGCCCACCACACCTCGGAGTCGGGTTCCTGAGTCCAGTCCACCTCGCTCGGATCAAGCATCACAGGCTATGCCTCCTCACGTGCTCGGCGCTTGCTGCTTCGATGCTGGGGCCATCAGCGCCTCATGTGCGTGCAGCTGAGCGTAACCGCGGCTGCTCCGGCCCGTCTCGGACTTGGGCGCCAGGGCTGCTGGGACAGCTTGCGCAGGTCGACGTTCCCACCCCGCAGGCGGCACTCGCGGCGGTTTGACGCACCTCAAGTGGCGTGACCGGTGCCGCAGCTGTGGTGCGGCACCGGTGAACGTGGCGCTGCACCCTACTGACGCCAGGGACCCCGAGGGGAGCATCGGATACAGCGGGCGTTGCGCACTACCTCGGTGTGCGCAACAAGTCGTACGCAGCATTCACACACGCACCACCCTTGAAATGCCCAAGCGAGAAGGCGGGCAGCAGTCAAGGTGACCCGGCCCGAGAGGTTGAAGCGGTGAAGATGCCTTGGAAAGCCGTTGGCGCTGCGGCCCCTGTGGCGGTTGCTTTGATGATCGCGTGGCTTGCTTACCCTCCCGTCCAGGAGTCGCTCTGCCCGCTGTCTCCAGTCGCTGGAACGTCCGCTTCGGCTCTCTGTAGGCAAGAATTGAGGAACGTACCGCTTGCCAATGCCCAACTGACGGCTTACTCATTCCTAGGGCAGTCATCCCGTAGGACCGATGAGTTCTATCGTCGGCTGGGCCCAGAAATTCGAGGGAAGCTGTCTGCAGAGGAGTGGAGGCAGCGGTGGTCGGAGACCATCTGGGCGGAAGGCGTCTCGATTGCCGCTGAGCCGGAACTTGGGCAGAACTGGTTCCTATTGAGGTAGCGCACATTCTCGATGCCGAGCAAGAGGGCGGGGATAGGCTCTATCCGGAGCCATTCCTTAGAGATGAAGATCAATCCGGCGCCCAAAGGGGAGCAATTCGTGGTTTCTGACCTCGGTGCCTGGAACCTGGTAGGTAAGCCAGTACAGGTCAAGTACCCAGCGGCGCAATTGAAGAATGATGACGACGGCCCGTTCGAGGGACCCCACGAAGACTCTGACCGGGTTCAGGGAAGTTATCAATCTGGCGAGCCGCTCAGGATCCTCTGCCGCGTGCAGCAGTCAGATGGGCACGACTGGTTTCAAACTGACGAAGGCTTCGTCCGTGACGACCAAGTCGTTCAGGCAATTGGGCAAGCTCTTTCACGGCCGTTGCTCAATTGCATGGAACGGTGGATCAGACCGTAGTGCGTCCCTTGAGCTCGCGCGGTTCCGACGGTCGCACGCAAGCTCAAGGTCGACACCCGCTGGCTCACCAAGCACGCTGTCGTGCGGCTCGTCGTCTCCGCCGTCGCGGATAGGAAGTTCAGGGCCAGGCGCCCGGCGGTACGCGGCGAAGTGACGCACCTTGTCGAGGCTGGCCGTACGAGAGGATCGCGGCAAGCCGAACGCTGGATCAGACTCGGGCTTGCCCTGACGCCGACCGAGATCATCCGCGTCCGCGTCCCTGCCTCAGGCAGTCTCCCAGTCGGAACCAATGAAGAGACCGCGTTCTCCGACTCGGCCCTCAAGTCGAGCAAGCAGCCGGAAATGGAAGCCAACGTCAGGCCCGTTTGCCCGCTCAACACTCAGGCGTTGCTCGTCGATGGCTTCGACCACGTCAATCAGGGGATCGGGTAGCCAGCCCAGTTGGATGTCGCCGAAGTCGGTGACCAACTGAGCCCGCGGGTTCACTTCGTTGGCCGGATCTGCCCGAAACCTCAAGGGCTCGCCCGGAACCAGCGTCGTGATGCGATCTTGGTCGCTCTCCGGCAGATAACGGACACCATGCGTTAGGAACGTGAAGGCCACTCGCTCGCCAATCCCCACTGCCGGGGCCGGGAGCAGCTCGATGGTGTCCCCCACGCGCTGCCCTTGGGATCGTGCGAGCACCTGCATGGGCGCCGCATCCGCGGGCAACCCCAGAGCGTCAAGTGACAACTGGCGATCTGGCCGCCGAGAAGAGATCACGCGTTCGGCGAAGAGCGGAAAAAGCGAGGCCGACTGCAATGGGCCATCTACGGCACGCGCTAGCCCAGGCAGTGGCCGGAAACCGTCCCGCGCGAGTTCGCGGCGCAGGTAGGCGAAGCTGAATCGGTCGTTCTCATGCCCGAGGAATCCCACCGAGCGGTATTGCCGCGTACCGGGGTCCCGTACGGTCACAAGCAACCGAGTGGCTACGACGGGCGCGCGAGTCGGAAGTTCTACGACGGTCGACGTCATGACGCGAGCCTCCTTTGGTTGATCAGTAGCAGACTACAGAGGAACCTACGGCGGACCTCTGACATTGCCGGCACGTCCGCGACCACGCCCTCAATCGCCGCAGGTTCGATGGCGGCCAGTCGCTCGAGCCACAACTCCGCGCGTCCACCCGTCCGGCGGACGGACTCGAGCGCCAGATCCACGAGGGCCATGCGAGCTCCATCCTCGAACCGGCCAGCGAAACCCCGATGCGCGTAGTCCTCCACGGTCGTCGACGCGAGCCGCTCGTCTTGCGTCCCAGACGCCAACGCGCTGCCGTGGTCAAAGGACGCCGCCAGCGCTTGCCGGCCATCCTCATCGCACGTGAGAACCCCCCAGTTGATGGCATGACGATCCGTGTTCGCCACCCAGGCATCGAAGACGAGGTAGCCAGCAAACACCTCGGATGCAGACCAGTTCTCACAACTGGATCCCGGCGGCCCCGAGCACCCGTCCAAGACGCTTGCGATGTTCTTCAAGTTGTGGCCTACCCGATTGCGGGGCCGGTCGTCGGTCGCACATGAGAGGTATCCATCGAACTCCGAAAGTTCGACGTCGCCCGATTCCATGCTCCATCCGTCAGGCGTCACGTTGCCGGAAACGATGCCCTCATCTACCTCGCCTCGCGCAAGCTCGACGCGAGCTGAGGGGAGGTCGAGCAGCCCAGCGAACTCAGCTGAGAGCTTCTCGGCCCAGTCGTCGTAGCGGCGATAAGACGCCGTCTTGATCGGCTTGAACAGCCACCAATGGGCTTGACCCGGCAGGGCAACCTGATCTGGCGGAACTACCCAGTCCTTCGGGTCAAGACCTCGTGCCTCCTGACTCATAACGGCCCAATCCGAAATGTCCCAGACGTCGTAGGGCCGCGGCGAGGAGCTGGCGCGGTCAGCTGTCACCTCTGGATCATCCCACCGACGGCTCCCCGGCCCGCGCTCAGACACCCAGACACCCCGCCGGGGGTCATGCCCTGCAGCCGGTCAGTCTCACTCTCGGAGCGCCGGGGGGTTGAACCCTCCGTTAGGCATGAAAGGGACTACGCGGCGGTGTGACGCGCCTCGCCGGTCGCAAGCCCCATGACGCGCACCGCCGTTGACGCTGCTGGCGGCCGGTGCCCGGGCCGTCCGCTGACCTCCCCGTTCTGCTCAGGGCGGCGGTGCGGGCAGATGGGTGTGGATGAAGTCGAGGATGTCGTCGAGCACCACTTCACGGTTGGTCTCGTTGAGGATCTCGTGCCGGGCATCCGGGTAGGACTTTGCTGAGGCGTGCCGACCGGCAAGATCGCTCCACCCGCGCCGCGACCCGGCGATTGGCACGAGCTCGTCGGCCTCGCCGTGCAGCCACAGGATCGGGTCGTCGACGACGCCGGCCGCGCGGATCGTGCGGAGGCAGTCACGCAGTGCCTCGAGCGTCTGGCGCTTGAAGGGTCCGTGCCACACGAGGGGATCGGCGGCATACGCCTCGCCGACGGCGGTGTCGCGGCTCAGTACGGCCGGGTCGATGGGCGCGTCGGGGATCTCGTCGAGGGCGAGCAGCCTGTCGAGGGCTTCCCACGTACCGATCACGGGCCCGGTCAGCACGACGCATGCGAGGCCGTCTCCCCAGCGCTGGGCGTAGCGGGCGCCGATCATCCCGCCCATGGAGTGCCCGATGAGGACGATCGGCAGGCTCGGGTGCTCGCTGCGGGCCAGCGCCTCGAGTTGGTGGACGTCCTCCTCGACCTGCTCGAAGTCGTCGACCAGTGCCCGCTCGCCCGCGCTGCGGCCGTGGCCGACATGGTCGATCGCGTAGACCACGGCCCCGTCCGCGACAAGCCGCCTTGCCACGTGGTCGTAGCGACCACAGTGCTCGCCGTAGCCGTGGACGAGGAGGGCGATGTAGTCGGCGCGGTCACCGGCCCAGCGACGGCCGACGATGCGGCCGGCGTGTCCGTCGTACTCGAGGTCGCTCTGGTCCATGCGCCCACCCTCGCCAAGTCGGAGCTGATCGGCAAGGGGTTGGGCGCGCCGGCCAGCCTCGCGCCCTCTTCGTGCTGGATCTGCCCGTCGAGGGGGTCGCAGGAAAAGGCGGCTGATGTTGGCTGTCGGTCATCCGTCAGCGGGCTCTTCTCGGCTCGAACCGGGTGAGCACCTCGGGTTGACGTTTGGCGAGCATGGATCAGCACCGGCACTCCCTTCTGCCAAAGCCTCTGAGGCTGCAACGTTGCCGGCCGCGCAGGAGCTGCCGGTAACGCAGCGGTAGGACGCAACCGAAACGGCCCCCTGCGAGGACTTTGTTGGCTGGGGGTGTCAGCCGTCTGCCATGAGCTTTCGAACGACCCACTGGTTGATGCTCAGGTTTTCCTCTGCCGCGCGCAGAGCCACCTCTCGGTGCAGCTTCTCGCCCAGCCGCAGGTTGAACTTGCCGGAGTAGCTGCGTTCAGAAATCGGCTCTGGCACGTCCTCGCCGTGTTCCTGCATGTCGAGGACGACATCTGCCAGCACGGCTTCGAGCCCTTGCAGGGCCTCCACCTGAGACGGTGCCAACCAGGACAGGGACGGGAACTCCGCAACGGTGGCGACGAACTCGTCATCCTCCACCGACCACGCAACACGGTAGGTGTAGTGAGACACGTCGACCTGCGGCCGCTCTAGCGTGTCCATCACTCGGCCTCCTTCTTGTCGATTGCCTTGATCACTTGGCGAACTTGGTAGGCCTTGGCCTTGCCTTTGTCGTTCTGAATGTTGACGCGGGGGTCACCTGGCCATGGGGTCCTGAACACCGCGTGTGATGACCCGGTTTGACGAGGCTTGCCGAAGTAGTGTTCGCAGACCTTGTGGAGGTCGTTGTACGCGATGTTCTGTTGGTTGTTGCGCATCGCCGTAAGGATTGACTCCACCGAGGCCACACTCTGATGGTACTACCGGCAGTACCAGTCTCCAAGGTGGGCACCCAGGGAGGCTTTGGGGTGGGGACATCCCATGGGGGGACCTGCCGCGCCCGTTGTTGCAATGCCGGAGCGTCTCGCGAGCCTGGGCCGGAGCATGTCACACCCCGGCGACGTAGGCGGTGAGGAAGTGGACGCCGTGCCGGTCGAGGTTGCCTCGGGCGCGGTCGTAGTGCTCGGTGGTGCGCGGGTCGGCGTGCCGGGCCAGGATCTGGGCGTCACGCAGGGGGACGCCGGCGTCGAGGGCGTTGGTGATGGCGGCGTGCCGTAGCGAGTGGGGGCTGATGTGCCGCGGGATGGCGGCGGTCTTGGCGATGCGGGCGACCATCCGGTAGACGTCGCGTCGGTCGATCGGCTTGCCGGAGACCGGTCGAAGCACCAGGGGGCCGCTCGTCCGGGTGCCGCGGCAGGCCTCGAGCGCGCGGAGCACGGGGACGGTGACCGGCATGGTGGCGGGCTTGTTGCCTTTGCCGACCAGGTGCAGGACGCGGTGGCCGCGGAGGGTGTCGGCGTAGTCCTCAATCCGCACGGCTGCCGCTTCGGAGGCACGGAGGGCGTTGATGCCGAGCAGGTAGGCCAGGGCGCCGTGGTGGACGGTGATGGTCTGGGCGACCTGCAGGAACCGGATCAGCTCGAGCCGGTCCAGTCCTTGGGTGCGGGTCTCGTCGCGGTGAATCTTCGGCAGCCGGGCGTACACGGCCGGGTCCGCGGCGATGAGGCCGTCGATGTGGGCGAAGCGGAAGTATCCGCGGACGGCGTGCATCATCGTGTTGACCGAGGAGTCCATCAGACCGCGGTCGCCGAGCTGCCGGATGTACAGCTCGACGTGAGCGCGCTGGATCCCGGTGAGGGCGTCGAGGCCGTTGCTCTCGCACCAGGCGAACCACTCCCGCAGCTGGAACGAGTACAGGGCGTGAGTTCGCCCGGAGTACCGGGCCAGGTACGACACCGCGGCGAGTTGCGCCGTCGACATGGTCGCTGGCTGAAATGGAAGAAGTCGAGTTGGAGTGGACATGGGGTCACCTCATGCGGCGACCGGCTTAGGGCCAGACCCCGCTCGCCGCCGACGCGACCGGCCGTGAGGGGCTCCTCGACGCTAGACCCGTTCCACTTCTCGCGTCGGCAGGCGGCGATAGGGCGCGATTTGAACCGCGACGAAGGGCTACCTTGGCAGCCAAGCCGAGGTGCGTACCTTGCCGCTTCGTGGTTTGAACCGCCCCGGGATGTCGGGAGGCTTCGAACCTTGGGAAGGTTGGAGTCATGCCGGGGAACACGTCCAGGAGGTACCCGCCTGAGCTGAAGGCTCGGGCGGTGCGGATGTTCGAGGAGATCCGTT